>NZ_CP053071.1:328500-657000 GCF_025266855.1 Longinema margulisiae | reverse complement strand
CAAGGGAAATGTTCTCCCATGGCCCGCAAAAGCGGCCCATGTTCCGTCCTCGTCGCATGCTACGCATGCGACGAGGACAACGCTCTTCTGGAGTCGGTGCAGGGGCGGGAGCGGGGGTTCACAGGGGGCGTAGCCCCTGACCCAGATAGGGGAAGAAAACACCCGTGTAAAGGTCTCAAAATGGAGTGTTTTTGCTGAAACAAGGGAATAGCCCTGGTGCGAGAGGGTATTCCCTCTCTTTTTTCTTTACAGAAATGCTTTTTTCCTGTATAATAAAAAGCTGAAACTAGCAAAAGGTAGGAAGCCATGGAAAAAGAAAAGGGCATAACTCAGGCATACTTTGAGGATGAGATCAAGACATCCTATCTCAATTATGCCTATAGTGTGATCACCGGACGCGCTATTCCAGATGTCTCTGATGGGATCAAACCTGTCCAGCGGCGCATCCTGTATGTCATGGCTGAGCTTGGACTCTGGCATGATAAACCAACACGAAAAAGTGCCCGTATTGTGGGAGACGTGCTTGGTAAATATCATCCCCATGGTGATTCCTCTGTCTATATGGCCATGGTGAAAATGGCGCAGGATTTTCATATGCGCTATCCCCTTGTGATTGGACAGGGAAATTTTGGGTCCATTGATGATGATCCTCCAGCCGCTATGCGATATACTGAAGCCAAGCTTTCCCGTGTAGCGGAGTTTATGCTTGAGGATCTTGATAAGGACACTGTAGATTTCAAGCCCAATTTTGATGACACGTTGAAGGAGCCAAAGGTCCTTCCGGGCCGTTTTCCCAATCTCCTTTGCAATGGAACAACAGGTATTGCCGTTGGACTGGCTACAGATATACCTCCTCACAATTTCAAAGAGATTGCCGCAGCCATCAAGGCGACCCTTGCCAATCCAAAAATTACCATAGATGAACTGGTAAAAATGGTTCCCGGGCCGGATTTTCCTACCGGAGGAGTGATTCTCAACAAAGAGGAGATGAAGGATCTCTACAGAAATGGCTACGGTTCTGTAGAGTTGGCCGGTACCATGGTTTATGAAGAGAAAGGGGGTAAACCCTCCCTTGTGATCACCGAGATACCCTATCGTGTGATCAAGGCTTCTCTCATCGAGGAAATGACCAACCTCTATCTCAATAATACCAAGTATGCCAATATTCTTCGCGGCATCAAGGAAATCAGAGACGAATCTTCGAAGGAAGGTCTCCGCATTGTGATAGAACTTCACAAGGATGCCAATGTTGAGAGTATCAAAACGGTTCTCTTCCAGCAGACGGCGCTTCGTTCTCGACTCAAGGTCAATATGGTTGCCCTTGTGAATAACCAGCCCAAGGTACTCAGTCTCAAGGATTTGATACAGCATTATATTGATTATAGACGCGTGGTGATCACCCGTCGTACTCGCTTTGAACTGGACAAGGCTGAGAAAAGGCTTCATATTGTAGAAGGACTTCTCATTGCCCTTGATGCGATTGATGAGGTGATCCACACGATTCGTTCTTCCAAAGATACGCCGACGGCCAAGGAATCTTTGATGAAGAAGTTCAAACTCACCGAGATTCAGGCAGAGGCTATCCTTGACATGAAACTCCAGAAACTCACGAGTCTCGAGGTACACAAACTTCAGGAAGAGAGAGACTCTCTCAAGGCACTCATCAAGGAACTCAAAGAGATCCTTGAAAAACCTGCCAAAAGGGATGCCCTCATTGGGAAGGAACTTGATGAGATGGTGGAAGTGATAGGAGACGAGAGAAGGACGAGGTTTGATACCCTTTCTACAGCCAAGATCGAGGTAGAAGAACTCATCGAAGATGAACCCATGCTTCTCATGCTTACCCACAAAGGGTTTTTGGTGAGGGAGACCGGAAGAAGTTTCAAGGTGGGAAGCCGTGGTCTACGTGGCAAGAAAGGCGATATTACGGATATGAATAGGCTTGAGGCTGATGATTATATTCTCACCACGGTGAGTGGCAATCTCAAGGACTCTTATCTCTTTGTCACCGATAGTGGAAGAGTGTATTCTGTGAAAGGATATGAGATTACGGGTGCTACAGAGGGGCGTATTACCAGAACCTATATCAAAAACATTGCTCGTTTAGAGGAAATCGAGAAGAAAAACGAACGTATAACGGCTGTGCTTGCGGTCAGTGAGTTTCGAGAGGATCAGTATATTCTCTTTTTGACAAGAAAGGGGCGAATGGCCAGGATCATGCTTTCAGATTTTGCCGGTATTACCAGAGTCGGGATTATTGGTATTAAGCTTCGAGCGGGTGATCATGTGGTCAGTGCGTTAGTTACGGATGGCAAGGCAAAACTTTTCCTTGTGAAACACAATGCCCGTGGTTTTCGTTGTCGTGAGGATCTTTTCCCCGTACATAACCGTGGCGTTGGGGGAGAAAAAGCCACCAGTGTCACGACAAGCGAGGAAGAACTCATGGGTATGGCTATCGCGGATGAAAACCTGGATGTGATCTTTGTCTCCAAGGATGGGCGTGGAAAACGGGTCAACCCTTCCGAATTTTCTGAACTTGTCAACAGAGGTGGGAAAGGCTTTAAGCTTGTTGACCTTGGCAAGAACCGAACCTTGGCGGGGTTTACTGTTGTGGAGAAACAGGACAGGGTGATGATTATTACCAAACAGGGGAGCAGGGTGGTTTTCCCGGAAAGTGAGGTGTCAACCAGCCTTCTGAAACTCATTGATCTTCGCCCTGGAGATGAGGTGATTAGCGTAGCCACAATTCCCGGAGGAGAGGAATGAGACCAAAGGCGGTAGTCTTTGACCTGTATTGCACCCTTGTTGACGATTCTGGTGTAGAAGGAGAGAGGGAAAGGTACGTCCAGGAGAGTATCTATACCCTTCTTGAAAAAAATCTCTATCCCGTCAAACACAAGGATGTAGTAGAGGCCTATCGAGAGATGAAAGAAACCATGGAGGAGCATCACAAACGCCAGGTAGCGTATGGGGTGTTCTCTCAGGTGAAGTTTTTAGCAGACAAACTCCATGTCAATGATCATGTGCTTCTTCACAAGATGTTTGATATCTATGCGACGGCGGTGCTTCATCTCTCTCCCCGCTTTGTTCCCCATGCCCTTGAAGCCCTTGATCTCTTGAGAGAACATGCTATCAAAACGGGACTTATTTCCAATACTGGGGTGACACCGGGCTTTGCTCTTCGTCTCTGGCTCGCTGAGAAAAAGCTCTCTGACCATTTTCATAGCATGCTTTTTTCTGACGAGGTGGGGGTACTCAAACCCAATCCGTTGATTTTTGAGATTATGGCTTTTCGGATGGGGCTTTCTCCAGAGGAGATTCTTTTCATTGGGGATACGGAGACAATTGATTATGAGGGGGCATTGGCCGCTCATTTTCAGGCTCATCTTTTTAAGCCTGCTGAGGAAAATCTTTATGAACTTATAGTTCGATATTTTGATATAGGATAATAGAAAGGGAGAGATACCCATGAAGGATACACTACAGAAGATTTTAGAAGAGGCACGGCAGAGTTTACAGGCCGTAACGGATGAGAAAACCCTTGAGGAACTCCGGGTGAAATACTTGGGGAAAAAGGGTGTGATTAAAGAATTTTTAGGCCAACTCGGCTCACTCGAGATTGAGATGAGAAAGGAGTTAGGTCGTATTGCCAATGAGGTGAAAGATGAGGTGGAACGTCTTTTAGAAGAGGCGGAAAATCGTCTGAAATCCTTGAAGCGAGAAGCCAAATTGAAGGAAGGAGTGGTTGACATCTCGCTTCCTGTGAAGAGTTTTCCTGTGGGTTATCCGCATCCTTTGACATTGGTGACCCAGAAGATGGTTTCTATATTCCAGAGTATGGGCTATACCGTGGTAGAAGGACCAGAGCTTGAGAAGGAAGAATACAATTTTGATATGCTCAATATTCCGAAGCACCATCCGGCAAGGGATGACCATGATTCGTTCTATGTGATTGAGGGATGGCTTATGCGAACCCATACCTCTCCTGTGCAGATTCGTACCATGCTTGCCAAGAAGCCACCGATTGCGGTTATTGTCCCCGGGCGCTGTTATCGGCGGGATGCGGTGGATGCCACTCATTCCCATACCTTTCATCAGATGGAAGGGCTGGTGGTTGGAGAGAATATTTCCTTTGCCGATCTCAAGGGAACGCTTCTTCTCTGGGCCAAGCTGATGTTTGGAGAAAACACCCAGATCCGTTTGAGACCAGATTATTTCCCTTTTACTGAACCGTCGGCGGAACTTGCCGTTACCTGTCCTGTGTGTCATGGACCTGGTTGTCCTGTATGTAAGCATACCGGGTGGGTGGAACTCATGGGATGTGGTATGGTTGAACCTACCGTGCTCAAAAATTGTGGGATTGATCCCTCGAAATATTCCGGGTTTGCCTTTGGGCTTGGGATTGAACGTGTCGCTATGACGGTGTATGGCGTGAAGGATATCCGGCACTTCTATGAAAACGACATACGCCTTCTTGAACAGTTCAGGGCGTAAGGAGTGAAGGTATGATAGTGACCTATAACTGGCTGAAAGAATATGTGGATATGAATCTTTCTCCGCAGGAACTCAGAACCCGTCTTACGCAGATGGGACCTGAGGTGGTGTCGGTTACCCCCATTGGTATCCATGAAGAGAACAAGGACAAGATTGTGCTTGCCAAGGTGCTCAAGGTTGCGTCTCACCCGAAGCTCGCTCACCTCAAGGTGGTGACCGTTGATGCCTTGAAGGATGGGGTTCTTGTGACCAATAGTCCGCAGGTGGAAGAGGGGGATTTTGTGGTATGGGCAAAACCCGGGGCGACGGTTGGTGGAATGACCGTGGGGGAGAAGAACTTCTCTGGTACGGTTTCAAAGGGTATGCTTATTGCCAAGGAACACCTTGGGCTGGAAGCAAAGAGTTCGGACATCTGGATCCTTGGAAAGGAGGCGGGTTTCGCAAAGGAAGCTTTCAAGGTATATACGGAAGCAGACTATCGTATTGAGGTGGAGTTAACCGCCAATCGTTCGGATTGTCTCTCGGTGATTGGTATTGCGAGGGAGATTGCCGCTATGCTGGGACTTTCTCTCAAGATGCCTGTTATTGTAGATAATTTCAAGAAGCTTGCTGAGATGCCGGATATCACCATTGAGGAGAGAAAACTCTGTCCTCGTTACAGTGGCCGGATTGTTCGGGGGGTGAAGGTGATGCCCTCTCCTGCCTGGATGGCCAAACGGCTTGAGGTGTGCGGGATTCGTTCTATCAACAATGTGGTGGATGCAACGAACTATGTGCTTCTTGAGTTTGGTCATCCGACACATGCCTTTGATTTGGACCTTTTAGATGGCAAAAAGATAGTGGTTCGTCGTGCGGGGGATGGGGAGACGCTTACTACCCTCGATGGAGAAACGCATACTCTCAATGAGGATGTGCTTGTCATCGCTGATGGGAAGAAGGCGGTGGCGCTTGCAGGTATTATGGGGGGAGAGAATACCGAGATTCGAGAAACCACGACCAATGTGCTTCTTGAGTCTGCCTTTTTTGATCCGATAGCGATTCGTCAAACAGCCAAAAGGTATGGGATTCGTACCGAATCATCCTATCGTTTTGAGAGAACGGCGGATTATGGGATCACTGTTACGGTGATTCAGCGACTGACCCAACTTCTTGGTCTCACGGTACCGGATATCCAGGTCTCTGAAATCCGTGATGAGTATCCTCTGCCATTCAAGGAGAAGGTGGTTTCTCTCTCTACAGAGTTTGTGAATACCTACCTTGGACTGGAACTGGAAACGGATGAGGTGGAGGGTTACCTCAGCCGTCTTGGGTTTACCATCATGAAGAGTCTTGATGATGGGTGTGAGGTGAGGGTTCCTTCATTTCGTTCTGATGTTTCCCGGCCGGTAGATCTGGTGGAGGAGATTGCCCGCGTATATGGGTATAATAACATCCCTACAAGGCTTTTTAAGCCGCCTGTGGATGTGGAAGCCATGCAAAAACCAGGGCGTTTTGAGTATACGCTTCGTCCTATTATGAGGTCGCTTGGGTATAGTGAGGTGTTTAACTTTACCTTTACCAGTGAGGAGCTTCTCTCTCGTTTTGGCCTTGTGAGTGATACGCTGGTAAAGCTTCGCAATCCCCTGAGTAGTGATGCTTCTGTTTTGAGACCGTATCTTACGCCACAGATGGTGGAGACCCTGGATAGGAATATTCGTCGTACCTATCGAGAGCACTTTCTTTTTTATGAGATTGGCAAGACCTTTAGCAAACAGGGAAAAGCCGTGGAAAGCTGGGAGAAATCCTGCCTTGCCCTCTTGCGGTATGGGAAAGGTGGGGATGTGTATGATGTGATGGCCGAGGTGGAGAGACTGGTCAAGATGCAGGGGGAATGGATTGTGGATGTGCTCCCTGCGAATATTCCTTTCTTGCATCCGTTAAACTCGGCTCTTTTTGAGGTGGATGGGAAGGTGCTTGGTTTTGCCGGGGAACTTCATCCTGATGTAGTGGAATCCTTTGAACTCCGTTATCCTGCCTATGTGGCGGAACTGGATATGGGGGTACTGGAGGGCTTGAAAAAGCCGTTTGGTCGGTTGGAGGAGATTCCTACTATGCCACCTATTCCGCGGGATATTTCTGTGGTGGTGGATCGGGGGGTTCCTGGTCGAAAACTGATGAATGCCATCAAACTTGCTCATCCTCTTATCAGACAGGTGGAGTTTACCGATGTGTATGTGGGTCCCCAGCTTCCTGCCGGTAAAAAGAGTGTGACCTTCTCTTTTCTTGTGCAGGAAAAGGACAGGACGCTTACCGATGAAGAGGCCAATGCTATTCGTGATGAGGTGGTGGAACTCTTGCGGAAGAGTTTTGGTGCAGAGTTGAGATAGAAAAAGGCTCCCGCAAGGGGGCCTTTTTTGTTGGGGAAAGGGGGTGGTTTCAGAAAGGCTATTCCCTTGTTTCAGCTTGTGGAGTGTTTCGGGAGTGTTTTACTGAAATAAGGGGATAGCTGTACCTCGCTAAGGGCTTTCGAGGGACAAGGCATGCTTTTGCTATTACCCTATCTCAGCGAACCAGAGAGGTTTTTGCTGAAACATGATAATAGCCGTGTTTTGTGGTTATCTTTTCAAGAGCATTGTCGTTCCACATTCATACAGAATGGATATCTTCACACAAAAACTGAATACTTGAGACCCTTGCGCGGGTGCTTTCTTCCTTTGTCTTGGTCAGGGGCTACGCCCCTCTTCCCCGATTTTTCTTTTTACAAGGGCTGGTTTGTCTTTCTTATTCAAAAAAATTGGTTTATTTATTACGGCAAGGAGTATTTTGATACTACTTTTTGTTTCTTTATTGCTTTTTTGAGACCTTTGCCCATTCGTGCAAAGGTCTCATACTTGTTCAACCATCTTTTCTCTTTCAGTTTTGGGCTCTTTTTGTTACTTATTTTCTTTTTTTTCTACGAAGCGCTTCCGCGCGGGACAAATGGGGAGTTGTCCTCGTCGCATGCTACGCATGCGCCTCGGACGGACAATAGGCCGCTTTTGCGGGCAAAGAAAAACTTCTTCTTCCAGGGGAAGTCCTTCCTCCGGGGCGACATCAACTCGTCCTCCTGACTTCGGAAGCATAGCGCCCACCTTGCTTCGCCGATTCCCCGCTCAGGCGGGGTCCCCGCGGCTACGCTTCGGTGGGCTTGTGGGGAAAAGCAACAGAAGATGTCGCCCCGGATGCCTCCTGCACCCTCACTTCGGAAGGACTTCCCCGTTTTAGCAGTACAAAAAGTTCTTTTCACCACCGCAAAAGCGGCCAGGTAGATACTGAGCGAAGTCGAAGTGGAGTACAGAAGAAAGATAAAAGAACAGGACCTTCTCTCACTAGCCTTCAAAACTTCTTTTTCGGGAGAGGCTTTGTGGATATGGCACCACGGCAGGGCAATGGCTATGACTTTGTTTCAGCAAAGAACAATGGTTTAGCTGAAACAGGATAATAGTCCTATCTTGCCGTAATGCTTTCAAGGGCAACTTTTTTCAATAAGCACCATAACAGAAAAACTTTTGTGATATTTCTCTTTTTGAGACCCTTGCACGGGTGTTTTCTTCCCCTATCTGGGTCAGGGGCTACGCCCCTCTTCCCCGCTTTTTCCATTTACAAGGGCTTATTTGTCTTTTTTTGTTCAAAGGAATAATTTTATTTATTACGTTAAGGAACATTTTTATACTATTTTTTGTTTTTTACTACTTTTTTGGGACCTTCGCACATTCGTGCAAAGGTCTCTTTTTATGAAAGGTGAACATAGGTATTCGATTTTCTTTGTGGAACGACACATCTTTTTTGCTTGGCTTGGGGAAAACTTGCAAAAGGCTTGGTTCTTCGTTATACTGAGTTATCAAGGCGACAAGGAGGAGAGTATGCTTATTGGAGGGATTGTTTTGGGGGTAGCTGTGCTCATGGTGGGCTATGGCATCTTTATCTACAACCGTTTGGTGAGTCTCAGAAACCAGGGAGATGAGGCCTGGTCGGGGATTGATGTGCAATTGAAACGACGTTATGATCTTGTTCCCAACCTGGTGGAGACGGTCAAAGGATACGCCAAACACGAAAAAGAAACCCTTGAGAGGGTGATTCAGGCAAGAAATATGGCGATGAATGCCACAGGGCTTGAGGACAAGATGGCTGCAGAGAATCAGCTCACCGCTACCCTCAAGACCCTTTTTGCTCTCAGTGAGAACTATCCTGATCTCAAAGCCAATACCAATTTTCTTGACCTGCAGAAAAATCTCACCGATATTGAAGAACAGATTTCTCTCGCCCGTCGGTATTACAATGCGGTGACCAGGGATTATAATATTCTCTGTGAGAGTTTTCCCTCTGTGATTATTGCCAATATGACAGGTTTTCGCAAGAGACCATACTTTGAGGCGGCAGAGTCAGAACGGCAGAACGTAAAAGTACAGTTCTGAGGTTTTTTGTATGGGAAAGGGATGGCAATGGTTGTTGTGGGGTCTTCTTCTCTGGCCGATGGTAGCCTGGGGGGAGTATTTTGAGATTACCGACTACGGGGTGAAAGCGATTCTCTCTTCCAATGGGATGCTCACCATGGAAGAAACGATTACCGTGCTGTTTTATGAACCTCGCCATGGGATCTACCGCACCATCCCCACCAGACTGAAGGGGGACACGTTTGATCATCGTTTTCGGATAGACAGGGTGTGGGTGAAGGGTTTTGACTTCGCCAGTTCGTTTGAGGGAAGCCTTCTCAAGATTCGGATAGGGTCTCCTTCTCGTTATGTAGAGGGAACGCAGGTGTATCATCTCTCGTATCGGGTGGAGAATCCGATTCTCGTGTTTTCGAATCAGCAGAATCTGCCGTGGCAGGCGTTTTACTGGAACCTGATAGGGACAGACTGGGAGGTTCCTATCAGACGGGCGTCCTTTGAGGTGGTTCTTGAGAAAGCCTGGCCGAAACCGGAGTTTACGGTGTTTGCTGGAAGTTACGGATCAACGAATGATAGTCGTGTGGAAGCCTGGTATGATGAGGCTACCCGTACCATCAAAGGGCATCTCATTGGTGAACTGGCCCCAGGAGAGGGGATAACCATTATTGCCTCCTTTCCTTTTGGTTTCTGGCCAGTTCGTGATGGAAGGACCTTCTGGCAGAAGTATGGCTATATTCTCTCGTGGATGGTGGCTATTTTGTACACCGTAGGACTTTTTCTTCTCTGGATGCGTTTTGGCAAGGACAAACCTTTTGTCAGGATGGTGCATTTTTATCCTCCTGCTGATCTTCACCCTGCCGAAGCGGGGATGCTGATTGACAATAGTATTGACCAGCGGGATGTGATTGCCACCATCTTCAAGTGGGCTATAGATGGTTATATCACTATTGAGGAAACCCGTGGGACCTTTGGGCTGGGAAAGGATTTTGTCTTCCACAAGAAAAAACCGCTGGAAAATCCCAAGGACTATGAACGTATTCTCTGGGCTGGGTTATTTGTGAAGGGAGGAACAAATACCTCTTTTCGTTCGCTGGCGAAGGTATTTGTGCCTTCTGATTTTGGGCTTGAGGAGCGGGAAAGTGTGAAACTTTCTTCGCTCAAGGACGAGTTTTATACGGCTTTTGAGTTGGCTAAACAGGAGATCTCGGACAGTGTCAAGGATAAATCCCTCTACAAACCCTATTCAAGAGAGCTGGGCTGGTTGTGTCTTTTTTTTGGGATTTTGTGGATTGCAGCCGGTTTTCCTTTTGGATTTGCGACAGAGAGCTGGTATTTTCTGCCGATCGCTCTTCTCTTGAGTGTGGTGTCGTTTTTCTTCGGGGCTATTATGCCGGCCAGGACGGAGATTGGCCAGAAATACTACGAACAGCTGGTGGGTTTTCGAGAGTTTATCAGGCGGGCTGACTGGCCGAGGCTTGAGAGGATACTCAAGGAGGATCCCCTGTATTTTGACAAGACGCTTCCTTATGCGATTATCTTTGGGCTTGAGAAGCAGTGGACGAAGAAGTTTTCTCCTGTACTGACGACAGCTCCGGCGTGGTATGTGGGAACAGGGCATTTTTCTCCTCTCTATCTTTCCAGTGCGATTCACTCTTCTATCCAGAGTATGGGTGTGGTGATGACCTCTTCGCCTTCGAGTAGTAGCTCTGGTGGAGGGGGATTCTCTGGTGGAGGAGGCGGCGGGGGCGGTGGAGGAAGCTGGTAGCCTTGAAAAAATAATGTAGGGAAAATCTCTCTTTCGCTTGACAAAAGAAACGTTTTCCTTTATCCTTTAGTTAAACGTTTAACTAAGAGGGGTTATGAAGAGGGTTACCATCAAGGACATTGCCCGGGAGGCGGGTACTTCTTATGTGACGGTTTCTCATTATCTCAATAAGCGAGGAGAAAAGTTTTCTGTCGAGACGGCCGCTCGTATTGAGGCGGCGATCAAAAAGTTAGGGTACATCCCCAACCGGGCGGCAAGAAAGCTTGCCAGAAGGCGTTCCTATACCATCGGGATTGTTCTTCCGCCGGCTCCGGAAGATATTCTTCCCGCGAGTCTCTTGCGGGATAACCCCTTTTATAACGAATTTGTGGCTGGGGTTCAGGCCAGAGCCTGGGAATATGATACGGATGTGGTTTTGACAGGGTATGAGAATGATGAGGGGGTTTTGGAGTGGATACTTTCCTATCAGTTAGATGGGGTGATTTTTTTCTCTTCGGAAATGGCGAAAAAGATTCGAGAAGAAGCAAAGCGCAAAAGATTAGATCTACAGACAATTTTTATTGGGTTGGATGTTTCAACGGATTCTGTGGATGCCTCGGTAACGATTGATGAAGCTTCTGGTATTATGCAGGCGGTTTCTCATCTTGTGGGACTTGGACATAGACGTATTGCCTTGGCGACAGGAGACTATCATACCTCGCCGGTAAATGCCGCACGGTACGCAGCCTACAAACAGGCCCTCACAGAGGCCAATCTTTTGGAGGATCAGGAGCTTGTGCTTGTTGATGAGGTATCGCTTGAGGGAGGGAAACGTATTGGAGAAAGGCTTCTCCCTTTGATGAAAAATCACAGGGTTTCGGCTGTGGTGTGTGTGGCGGATATTTTAGCGGCAGGTATCTACAAGACACTTCTCAGGGCCGGGAAGCGTATGCCGGATGATCTTTCGATAACGGGTTTTGATGATCTCTTTATTGCCACGCTTCTTGAGCCAGAACTCACCACGGTGAAGCAGGATGTAGCCCGGCGTGCTGCTTTGTGTGTGGATCTTATAGAAGGATTCTATCAGGGGAAAACCCTTCAGTCTCTCCAGATGCCTGTGGAACTGGTGCTTCGTCACTCCACGGCACCGTATAAACACGCTCGCTAAAAAAAAGGAGGAGGATGGTTTATGAGAAGAAAGGGACAAATGGTTAAACGTTTAACTAAACCTTCCATTTTTGCCAATATCAAGGAATGGGGTGGGGTTTTTGTGTTTGTCTGTGTGGGATTCGTGTTTCTTTCCTGTGAGAAAACAGTGAAGCCATTGCCTCAAAGAATGGTTCTGTCAAATGAGTTCTGGCAAACGCTCCCTTCTCAAACTCCTGGGGAATTTGTATCTCTTTCCCCTTTGGAAAACGGATGGCAAATAATTTTCAAACGCAAGATTCTGGTTGTTCGCCCTCTTGTCAAAGAAGGATGGCAGGTGAACTGGACCACACTGCCTTTGACCAATGAGCTGTTTTCTTATGCGGTGGTCTCGCCAGTTTTTGACACCAATAGGGTTAGTATCTCCAATACAAAAGAAGCGATTGTTTTTGTGCGAGGAGAGGAACATTTTGTGGTAAGACGAAAGGATGGGAGTTTTTCCTGGACAAAGAAGGGGAAAAAACTTCTCTCTCAACGCGGCGGATTTCGGTTTGAGAAAGAGCGCTTTGTGATGGAGTTTGATTTTTCCCACTCCCAGGATATTTTTGGTCTGGCAGAAAAAGCGGATACGCTTAGCCTCAAAGGGAAGAGGTTGACGTTCTACAATAAAGACACCTACAAATACCAGCGAGGAACAGATCCTTTGTATCTTTCTATTCCTTTAGCCATTCTCTGGGAGACAAACCTCACGGTGGGTGTTTTTTTAGATAATCCTGCGCAGTCTTTCTGGGATATGGGATCTGGGAGAAGCGAAAGCTTTCGTGTCGGGGCTTTAGAGGGTGAGGCGGTTCTGTATCTCTTTTCTTCTCCCCATGTCTCTGGTGTTATAGAGACATATACCTATCTCACGGGTAGACCTCCTCTTCCACCACGATGGGCATTAGGATACCAGCAGTCTCGTTTCAGTTATTTTCCTCAGCAGAAAGTGATAGAGGTGGCTAACACCTTTCGAGAAAAGAACCTGCCTGCCGATGTGATTTATTTAGACATTGATTTTATGGATGGAAGGAAGAGTTTCACCTATGATACCAACCGGTTTCCGGATCCAGTGGGACTTGTGAAGGATCTTCATACTCTGGATTTCAGGGTGGTGACTATTATTGACCCGGGTATAGCGATTCGCAAGGGGTATCTCCCGTATGAGAGCGGGATAAAAGAGGATGTTTTTGTGAAGCTCTCCAATGGAATGAATGCTCAGGGTACGGTGTGGCCGGGGTTATGTGTGTTCCCGGATTATACTCTACCTAAAACACGATGGTGGTGGGGGAGGCTCTATACCAATTTGCTCTCGATGGGTTTTGATGGTTTCTGGAATGACATGAATGAGCCTTCTGTTTTCAATGGAAAGGATGGGACATTAGATCGAGCAGCTATTCACTATGATTTCGGGAGAATGTCTTCTCATTCTCGTGTTCATAATGCCTATGGGCTTGGGATGGTGCAGGCCACGTATGAGGGTTTGACCAATCTTGTTCCTGAGAGACGTCATTTTGTTTTGGCAAGGGCGGGTTATGCAGGGATTCAGCGGTATGCTTTTGTCTGGACCGGGGATAATACCGCGAGCTGGGATCATCTGAAACTCAACCTTTCTATGGTGCTGGGTCTTGGGCTTTCTGGTGTGCCTTTTGCCGGGGCTGATATTGGCGGATATACGGGAACGCCTTCGGAAGAACTTTTTATCCGCTGGATGCAGATGGGGGTGTTTTTGCCTTTTGTGCGCAATCATACAGAGCAGGGAACCGCACCACAGGAGCCCTGGGCTTTTGGGAAACGAGCAGAAGAAATTTCCCGGTGTTACCTCTTTGCCAGATACAGGCTTCTGCCTTTGTGGTATACTATGGCGTATGAGGCCCATAAAACAGGGCTTCCTCTTGTGAGGCCTCTTTTGTGGGAGGGTGGTCCGGTCACAGATGAGGCTTTTCTGTTGGGAAGGGATCTTGTGGTGATTCCTGTTCTGGAAAGTGGAAAAACCAACCTTTCCTGTGGGTTACCTCTCGGAAACTATGTGGAATGGCAAAGTCATAAGCTTTATTCCAATTCTTTTTCGGAAGCAGTGAGTCTTGAGGATATTCCGGTTCTTGTGAGACGTGGACGGGTTTTGCCTCTGGCAAATATTCCTGAGAAACCATTGAGAGAAGGGGGATCGCTATCGACTCTTCTTCAGTTACCGGAAGGCCAACTTCGTTCTACAAAGGATATTCGAGATATCACCCTCTGGGTCTTTGCTGGAGAGGACGGAGAAGGAGATCTGTACTGGGATGATGGGGAATCTTCTGACTACCTTCATGGAGAGGGTGTGAGGTTTCGTTTTGTGTGGCAGGAGAGAGAAACAAAGGCTTCTCTTTCTTTTCACAAGGAGGGTAGTTTCAAGGGGGTGGTCAAGGTTCCTATAACAAGGCTTGTGGTAGATGGTCTCTCAGAGGTAGATTCTGTCGTATGGAATGGGAAAATATTGCCTTTCGAAAGGAGACAGCGAAGGGTGATTATTTCTTTTTCAGAAGAAGAAATACAGGAAAAAGATTTTTATGTTGAAATTCTCTACAAAGGAGGAAAACGATGAAGAGGTTATGGTTATTGTGGAGTGTGGTTCTCATTGGACTTGCAGGATGTGTGTCCCGTCCTACACCGCAGGCGGGGATTGAGATGGAAAGTGATCTCAAAACATCGATTGATATCTCTCGTGTTTATTTCAATTCCCGGCAGGATTTTTACAAAAGTCCCTTTGGGGCTGTGGTGGAAGGGACACCGGTTCGGTTTCGTATTCAGACCAAAAAGGGTGATGTGAAATCGGTAGAGTTTCTTCTCTATCGCCAGGAGAAAAGTGGCACCGGTGGGAAAAAGATGATCAAAAGCCTCACCAATCTCCCCATGAGGGTGATAATGACAACCAACGGCTTGGATATCTGGGAAATCACCTATACCCCTGAGAAACCCATGGTGTATGGGTATGGATTTCGACTGGTGAAAAATGAGCGTGATGTGATTGTGTATGCCAATAATCGGCGGGTGGTGGAGGTACCCTACAATTCGGTGGTAGGCACAGGGGGGATTGGTCGGATTCAGGGGGATAGGTATCCTGTTCCATACACGCTGACGGTGTATAGCAAGGATTTTGTGATGCCTTCCTGGACATCCAATATGGTGATTTATTATATTTTTCCTGATCGTTTCCGAAATGGCAACAAGAAAAATGATCCGGTGGTAGGTAAGCGTCTTTTCTATAACCGCAAGCCCATTGAGTTTCATACCAACTGGTGGGATCCGTATCCCTATGTTCCCGGTCCTGGTGATAAGAATTCTACCGATGACAATGAGTATTGTAATGACTTCTATGGAGGGGATCTTGAGGGTATTATTGAGAAATTGGATTATCTTGCTTCACTTGGGGTGACGGTGATTTATATCAATCCCATCTTTGAAGCGCCTTCCAATCACAAGTATGATACGGCGGATTATATGAAGATCGATCCTGCCTTTGGGGACCTAGAAACATTTCGTAGACTAGTGGCTGAAGCCAAAAAGCGAGGAATACGGATTATTCTTGATACGTCACTCAACCACTGTGGTTCGGATTCCGTGTATATGGATCGTTATGGGAAATATCCAACGTTGGGAGCCTTTGAAAATGAGACCATCCGGAAGGATTCTCCTTATTATGAGTGGTTTTCCTTCAAACCCAATTTCAAAAAGGCTGATGATGCCTACGATCAGTGGGCGAATCCTACCCTTGCTACCCTTCGTGAAGTGGATAGCTACAAGGAGTTTGCCTATCGGGGAACGAATTCTGTGACTCGCTACTGGCTTCGTCAGGGGGCATCAGGCTGGCGTATGGATGTAACCCCGTGGAAGTCAGATGATTTCTGGAGGGAGTGGAGGAAGGCGGTGAAGGAAACGGATCCCGAGGCTTTTACGATTGCTGAGGTGTGGTTTGATGCTTCGTTCTATTTCTTGGGGGATATGTATGATTCCACAATGAACTATCTTTTCCGTTCGGCTATGATTCAGGTGGGACTTGGGACCAATCTCACTTTGCCGCTTGAAACCCTTGAAATGATGAGAGAGAACTATCCACCACAGGTGTTTTATCGTCTCATGAATCTCATTTCGAGCCATGATCTTCCCCGTATGCTTTATGAACTCGGGTATAAGCGTTATGGACAGGAGGGGTATGAGACCTTCAAGAGGCGTTTTCAGCTTGTGGTGGCGTTTCAGTTTGCGTTTCCTGGGGCTCCCACTATCTACTATGGGGATGAAATCGGGATGACGGGAGGGGGAGATCCCTTCAATCGTGGGCCTTATCCCTGGGCTGACACGGGGGCTCCCTATGGGGATCCAAGCCTTGTCTCGTTTTTCCAGACGCTGGGGAAACTAAGGCATACCCTGCCTGTGCTTTCACAGGGGGATCTCACCTATCGGCATGTGGCCGAGCATACCCTTGTCTTTGAGAGGCGGTTGGGGGAGAGTGTGTTTTACTTTGCGATGAATAATGGCACGGAAAAAGCTACCATCACCTGCCGTGAACTTGAGGGGAATTTTGTTGATCCTCTGACGGGGGAGAATGTTTCTCTCAGGGGAGAGATTGTCCTTGGGCCGAAGGAGTTTCGGTATTTAGTGAAGAGGTGAAAAAGAGAAAGCCCCCCTTGTGGGGGCTTTTTTGTTTGCTTTTTCCTGTTTTTTTCCTTATAATTGTAGAAAAACGAGGTTGATATGAAAGGTATTGTGCTTGCCGGCGGGAGCGGGACGAGACTGTATCCAATTACCCGGGCGGTTTCCAAGCAGCTTCTGCCCCTTTTTGATAAGCCGATGGTGTATTATCCCATTTCGGTTCTTATGCTTGCGGGTATCCGGGAGATTCTCATCATCTCCACACCGCAGGATCTACCCCTTTTTCAGCGTCTTTTGGGGGATGGTTCTCAGTGGGGGGTTCGTTTTGAGTACCGGGAGCAACCGAAACCAGAGGGTCTTGCCCAGGCGTTTCTCATTGGGGAGACGTTTATCGGCAAGGAGAGTGCCTGTCTTGTGCTTGGGGACAATATCTTCTATGGTTACGGGTTTTCAGAAAAGCTTGGTCGAGCGGCACAGTTAACGAAGGGGGCCATGGTCTTTGCCTATCATGTGGAGGATCCCGAGCGGTATGGGGTGGTGGAGTTTGACAAAAATGGTCGGGCTATCTCTCTTGAGGAAAAGCCCCAGCATCCCCGTTCTTCGTACGCGGTCACAGGGCTGTATTTTTATGATAATACGGTGGTGGACAAGGCCAAAACGTTGAAACCCTCAGCTCGTGGGGAACTGGAGATTACGGATTTGAATCGACTCTATCTTGAAGAAGGAACTCTCCAGGTAGAAATCTTGGGTCGTGGTTTTGCCTGGCTTGATACAGGGACCCATGAGAGCCTTCTTGAGGCTTCTACCTTTATTGAGACCATTGAGCACCGGCAGGGACTCAAGGTTGCTTGCCTTGAAGAGATAGCGGTTCTCAAGGGGTTTATCTCTCTTGAGGAGTTTCGTCGTTTGGGAGAGGCTATGAAAAACAATCAATACGGTCAGTATATTCTGAAACGAGCACAGGAGATAGAGCATGGGATTTGAATCTACCCCTCTTGAGGGGGTGTGGATATATACACCCCGGGTTTTTCAGGACGAACGGGGGTATTTTTTTGAGAGTTATAACGAAGAGGTGTTTCGCCAGCAGGGGATTAGCACTTCTTTTGTCCAGGATAATCAATCTTTCTCGAAAAAAGGTGTTCTTCGAGGGCTTCATTTTCAAAAGCCGCCCTATGCTCAGGCAAAGCTAGTTCGCGTTATTTTGGGTACTATATGGGATGTGGCGGTTGATCTGAGACCCTCTTCACCCACCTATAAAAAGTGGTTTGGAATAGAATTGTCGGATACCAATTTTCGCCAGCTCTATATTCCCCGGGGGTTTGCTCATGGGTTTGTGGTGCTCTCAGAGGCGGCTATTGTGGCCTACAAAACGGACAATTTCTATCACCCCGAGGCTGATGGGGGGATCAGGTATGATGATCCAGAGGTGGGGATTACCTGGCCAGTGGCTATTGATGAGAGTCTTCTTTCACCAAAGGACAGAAAACTCCCCTTTTTGCGAGAGATAGGGGATGTATTTGGGGGTGAGAGATGAGGATTCTCATCACAGGAGCTCTGGGTCAACTTGGGCAGGAGATCAGGAGTCTCAGTGAAGACTTTTCCCACGAGTTTGTGTTTACTGATAGGGATGAGCTGGATATCACGAGTGCGAAAGCGGTGGAGGAAATGCTTTCTTCGGGTTTTGAGGGGGTTATTAACTGTGCGGCCTACACCGCTGTGGACAGGGCAGAAACAGAAAAATCTCTTTGTTATACTTTGAATAGTGAGGCGGTGGAGATCCTGGCCAGAGCCTGTCATAAACACAGGGCTTTTCTTGTGCATATTTCGACGGATTTTGTGTTTGATGGGAGACAGTTTCTTCCCTACAGGGAGACGGATGATCCCAATCCTCTCTCTGTCTATGGGGCAAGTAAACTTGAGGGAGAGGAACGGGCATTTGCCGCCCATGATAGGGTGAGTGTGATACGAACAAGCTGGTTGTATTCAAAATATGGGAATAACTTTGTGAAAACCATTGGGCGTCTTCTGGCCGAAAAACCGGAAGTGCGGGTGATCTTCGACCAGGTGGGGACACCTACCTCGGCGAGGACCTTAGCGGAGGTGATAGTGAATCATATAGACTTCTGGGAACAGGCCTCCAATGCCATTTACCACTATTCGAATGAGGGGGTGGCCAGCTGGTACGATTTTGCTGTGGCCATAGGCAGGTTTTTTGGGCTTTCCACTCCTGTTTTGCCCATTCATACGGAGGAATATCCGACGCCGGCCAAACGACCGCACTACAGTGTGCTGGACAAAACCAAGATCAAAGAAACATTGGGTATCAAAATACCTCACTGGATGGAGCCTCTTGAAAAAACCATACATGAACTTTCACAAGGAGCATAGCTATGGAGAAGAGTATTCTTGTTACCGGGGGGTGCGGGTTTATTGCCTCCAATTTTATTCCTTACTTTCTGGAAAAATATCCCCACTATAGGGTTATCAATCTTGACAAGCTCACCTATGCGGGGGATGTGGCCAATCTCTCTGAGGTGGCGAATCATCCACGTTATCACTTTGTGAGAGGGGATATCCGGAGTCGTGATTTAGTAGAGTATCTTTTTGAACTGTATGACATTCGTGGAGTGATTCATTTTGCGGCGGAGTCACACGTGGACAATTCCATTCATAATCCTGGGGTTTTTGTGGAAACGAATGTGCTTGGGACCTATATTCTTCTTGATGTGGCCAGACGCTACTGGCTTGCTGAACCTCACAAGCCCCGAGCTGGTTATGAAGACTGTCGTTTTCACCACATCTCGACGGACGAGGTGTATGGGACATTGGGGGAGACGGGGTATTTCACAGAGACCACGCCCTATGCGCCAAACTCCCCTTATAGTGCTTCCAAGGCGGGAAGCGATCTCATGGTGAGGGCCTATACCCATACGTATGGCCTGAATACGGTGACCACCAATTGTTCGAATAACTATGGGCCCAAGCAGCATGATGAGAAGCTCATTCCCACTATCATTCGTCATGCGCTTACTGAAAAGCCTATTCCTATTTATGGTGATGGCAAGAATGTTCGTGATTGGCTCTATGTGCTTGATCATGCCAAGGGGATAGATTTGGTGTTTCACAAGGGGAAGACGGGAGAAACCTACAATATTGGTGGACATAACGAGAGAACCAATATTGAGATTGCGAAGACGATTTGCCGGATTTTGGATGAAAAACATCCCCGAGCAGGAGGCAAATCGTATGCGGAACTCATCACCTTTGTGAAGGATAGGCCCGGGCATGATAGACGCTATGCCATTGATCCCACCAAAATTGAAACAGAACTTGGCTGGAAGGCGGAAGAAACCTTTGACACAGGGATTGTGAAAACCATAGACTGGTATCTCAGGCGTTATCTTTCAAAGTCTTCGTAGGAGGGAGATCCCATGAGCGAGATAGGAAAATGGGTCTTTTTGACAGGGCTTGTTTTCTGTCTTGTGGGGGGACTTCTTTTCCTTGCTGGCAAAACGAATATCTTTGGCTGGTTTGGAAGGCTTCCAGGGGATATTCACTATCAGGGGAAGGGTGTTGAGGTGTATATTCCCTGGGTTTCGATGCTTCTTGTGAGTGTTTTTTTGTCCCTGCTACTTCAGATAGTGGCGCTTTTGAGAAGGTAGAAAGGGTTTTAGGGAGAAGTGTTTTTTAATATGATTGTGAACTGTCGATAGGTATATAACAAGGTTCTATCGAACTTTTTTCAAAAAGAATAAGGTATTCCATGTTATCACCACTATTCAAACTGTATTGCCATACTCTGATGGCAGGGTAATTATGGTAAGGTATAAACACTATACCGTTGAACATAGCGTTTCGATGAGGAAAAAGTTCAATATGATGAACATTATTGAATGTTACGATGACACTTGTAATCTTGGTAGTTGGTATGTCGGATCGAGAGTACATTTTTTCCACATAACTTATTAACTCCTTTTTTCTGTCTCCGTTAAGGTCGATGGTAAATTGAAAAAGGATTTTTTTGTATTGATGGTTTTTGAGAGGAAGGGGAGGAGAAATTATCTCGTAGCTAAGAGAATGACTGGCATGACGATTAGTAAAATCAATGAAGGCACTTTGTCTAATAAGAAGAAGATTTGTTGGAGAAGGAAAATTTCTTTTTATTGTTTCACGAATTACAGGGAAAAAGTACATACCATTGTTGATAAGGACCACCTCATAATTTGAGATAATTATATATTCGGTAGGAGTATTTACTATATAAAAATAACGAGGTTCTTGGTTGTTAAAAAGATATTTCTCATAAAAAGATGCAGGAAGGGGTATTTCTTCTATATATTCTTCACTATAATCAAGATCAGGCAAAAATGAAGAGGGGTCTGAGTAGAACTCATCGGGAAGAGAACCCAAAAAATTAAAGGTATATTGGTAGAGAGTTTTTTTATTATTGGTGATGATTGTCTTTTCTAGAAGAATACTCATATCTTTTTTGCAATACTCTTCTAAAGAAAAAGAGAATTCATTGGTTTCTTCTAAGAAACCATCAAAAACCCATCCTCTTGTCTTGTTATACTCTACTTCTGCCCAGTATCCTGTTTTTTCCTCTATGATTTCATGGGGTTCTGAGTATTGAAAAACCTTAACAACCTCCAAGTAGGATATTTTTGTGATGATAGGGGAGTGTGTACCGGGTTTTTTTCTTAAAAAAAGTCCATTAGTTGCCGCAATTCTTTTGAAGTGAAATTGTTGAGATGCCCATACAAGAGAAGTTTCTCCAAAATAAAGAAAGACAAATATTCCCAAAATAAAAAATTTTTTTCTTTTCATGGGAACATCTTTTTTCATACTTTATTTTATATCATAAGGAAAATCAGAAAAAAAGTCAATTTGAATAAATAATGAGAGGTTTTCTAACGGTAAAAGAAAGTAATGGTCTTGAGAATACTAGATGTATGGTTTATTTCTATATTTCAGCATGTGATGGTTCTTTAGTGGCAAATCCTCATTTTTGAAAGCAAAAACTAAAAAACGAATCCCTCTCTGAAGGGAAAAAATGAATTTTCCTTTTTTCGCAAAGGTAGAGAAATTCTCAAGTTTTTCTTCTCCTGACGTCGAAAATATAAATGTTTGGTAAGGAGGATCCCATGGGTTCTTATAAAAAATACCTTTTCTGGATAGGCCTTTTTCTTGCAGGGTGTGCGGTGGCTCCCACATCTCTTCCGTGGCTTGATGTGGAATGGAAACGGATCTATGAGGTAGCCAAGAATGGAGCTACCACCTATTATTATAGCGGGGATTTCTATACCATAACCATAACCAAAAGTCTCTTTATCCTCCAGTATTATACCAACAACAAACTCCTTCTGAAACAGACCTATCCGGTCGTGAGTGTCGATGAAGCGAAAAATAGTGTTTCTTATGACTGCAGTACCACCACGGACACTAAAATTGGGGTGGTGATGTGCAAAGTGATGACCAATCAAATGGAGATCACCAACTATATTATCTATATCACTAACAAGAGTTCGTCGGCTGCCAGTACGGAAGATCAGATGACAGAACTCTCAGCGATAGGGTTTGAACCCAAATAGACTAAGCAAAATAGTCAAGAAGAAGGCGCCAGCTGAAACCGTCTTCTGGGGTTTGTGCAAACACCTCTTCTATTCGTCTTCGGGCATCGATGAGTTGTTTTGAGATGATCCCATGGGAAAGGGAAAGAGAGGCCTCTACATAGGCGGCATAGCGGTCGCAATTTTTGATCATGGGACCAAGAATTTTTCCTTTGCTTATGGGGTGAATGGTCTGGGAGAATTCTGTTTCAATGTACCAGAAAAAGTCCTCTCCAATTTTCTTGTCTTTCTCACTTCCTTCAAAGAGAGACTTGAGCTTTTTCTCCATCTCTTCTTTTTCAATTTCCTTGATAATTTCTTCAAGTTCAGAGACGCTTTGTTTCACGGGAGAGATGATGTCCCTGGTGAGAACCTCAGGAATATCATGGAACAGCCCAAGCCAGAAATGGTGGACAGCCTGTTCCTGAATATTGAGTTTCAATTCGAGAGAAATAAGGTAAGCAAGAATGGCTACTACAAGAGAATGCCCCATCACAGAGGTTTCAGGGATACGGACGGTCTGTGTCCATCGGCGCTGGAAACGAAGCTGACCAATGAGGTTAAAGAGGTTTTTATACCCAAGGTGGGTGATGGTGTAAGAAACCGATGGCAGGCCTTGATAGTCGGCAAGTTTTTTTTCTATTTCTTGCTTGGTTTCATGAAACCCATAGAGTTTCTGATTGGGCGATTCGATGAGGTCGAATTCCCATTGGGTGGCCAAGTAATGAGCCACAGAAAGGATTTTGTGTTCGAGACAGAGATCATCGGTTGCTTTGAGGTCTTCTTCAAGATGTTCACAGAACCGGTGAAAAAAGTCTTTGTCCTCAAGCAGAGAAAGGTCTTTCGCACACTGCTTGATGACATAGGCATTGAGCTCTTTCCCCTTTTCTGTCATGAGTCGGTGAAAAATAGGGGGTTTGATGTCGGTGAGCTCCACCCTGTGAAAATACTGGGCGATGCCGCCTTCAATGAGTTTCTGGTAGTCTATGGCTTTGTCATAGACTACTTCTTCGATTTTGGCCAAAAAGAAGGCGATCACCATTTTGTGAGCCTGCTTGTCTAACTCAGAAAATCCCTGCTCCGGGTGGATATGGTCATTCCACCGACGAATGTAGGCTCCCTGATGGATGCGTTCGACAAGCCCTCGGCTTATCATACAACCACCTTAAAGGGACTGGGCGATGGTGATAGCAGAAACCACGACGATGTCCTCTGGAGTGGCTCCACGGGAGAGGTCGTTGACAGGTCTTGAAAGCCCCTGAAGAAGTGGCCCGTACGCTTCAGCCTTCGCTAAACGCTGGGTGATTTTGTATCCGATATTTCCAGCATTGAGGTCCGGGA
The DNA here is from genome assembly GCF_025266855.1 of Longinema margulisiae. Taxonomy (GTDB): domain Bacteria; phylum Spirochaetota; class Brevinematia; order Brevinematales; family Thermospiraceae; genus Thermospira. Next base: position 633,592 of record NZ_CP053071.1, on the reverse strand, counting down.
AGATCATCACGTTTGCTTCACCGGCAACAGGGGAATTGGGGGCTTTGAATTTGCCCACAGAGGGTTCTACAGCGGCATCAAACTGAAGCTCTCCGTCGAACACAAAATCTACGTTTCGAGAGCGCATCATTTCCACCGCCTGGCGAACCTTTTCCACAGAGGGGGAGGTGGCACTTCCAAGAGTGGAGAAGGAGAGGAAAGCTACCTTGGGTTCTACGCCTAAAAGCTGGCGGCAGGTCTTGGCGGAGGCGATAGCAATATCACAGAGTTGTTCGGCTGTGGGTTCTGGAACTACTCCACAATCGGCATAGATAAACTGACCATTGGCTCCGTAGGAACAGTTGGGCACTTCCATAACAAAGCTCCCAGAGATGGTTTTGATACCTTCTGCTGGTCGAACAACAATGAGAGAGGCTCTCACGGTTTTTGCCGTAGGAGTGAGGCTTCCGGAGACCATGGCGTCAACAACCCCATCAGCGAGCATCATGGCTCCGTGATAGACGTCATCCTTCATGAGTTCTTCGGCTTCAGCCTCTGTCATCCCTTTGGCTTTGCGACTTTCATAAAGACGATGGGTATAATCAGCGAGTTTTGGGGATTTGGTTTGATCATAGAGAATAACGCCGTCCAGAGAAACACCTTCAGCGGCAGCCATGGCTCTGAGTTCATCGGGATTTCCCAGGACATAGAGTTCGGTGGTGAATTTTTCCTTGATAATCATTTCAGCGGCTTTGAGGACGCGAATGTCTCTTCCCTCAGGGAGAACAAGACGACGGGGATTGGCTTTGGCAATAGAGAGGATTTTCTCTTTGAATGACATATATCAACTCCTTGAAAACGGTATTTTCAGGTGTTGCGTTTGCGACAGAGTTCCCGCCATACCACAGGAGGAACCTTGTCTGAGATGTCCCCGCCCAAAAGGGCAATCTCTTTGATAATCGATGAACTCACGAAGAGGTTGTCTTCGCTTGCCATGAGGAAGACGGTTTCTGCCTCAGGGCAGAGATGAGCGTTCATTGAAGCGACCTGTATTTCAAACTCAAAATCAGAGACAGCCCGTAGCCCCCGGATGATGGCCTGGGCTTTTTTTTCTCTCACAAAATCCACAAGGAGTCCAGAAAAGGTTTCGACGCTGAAACGGTTGTCTCCCGAAAAGATCTCCTTTATCATGGCTACACGTTCTTCAACGGAGAAGAGAGGTTTTTTGGCCCGGTTGTGAAGAACGGCAATAATCACATGATCAAAGAGATGAATAGAACGCTTGGCAATATCGAGATGACCATTGGTAAAAGGATCAAAAGAACCGGGATAGATAGCAAGACGCATGGAAAACTCTCCTATTTTTATTATAGAGGTTTTGGTTGCTTTTTGCAACAATTTTGTGAGAACTTCTTGGAATCGAGGGGAAAGGGTGTCGTTCCACACTCATACAGAATGGTTATCTTCACATAAAAACTGAATACTCGTTCGACCATCTTTTCTCTTTCTATTTTGGGCTATTTTTGTCACCCATTTTTCTTCTTTCACAAAGTAATCCCGTACGGACAAAGGGGGCGTTGTCCTCGTCGCATGCTACGCATGCGCCTCGGACGGAAGACAGGCCGCTTTTGCGGGCCATGGGAGAACATCTCCCTTGAGAAGGGCAAGTCCTTCCTCCGTGAGCGACATTGCCTCGTCCTTGAGACTTCAGCAACCACAACTCGTCCTCCTGACTTCGGAAGAAGCGCTCCCGCGCAGGGCAAAAGGGGCTCCGCCCCTTTTGAAACCCCGGCCCCGCCCCTGCGGCGGTTTCTGTAGCCAACGACCTTCATCCCCCCTGGCGGGCTGGAAGAAAAGCCTTTAGCCCCGTTCTCTTCCGTAGCCGCCCGGGGACAGCCCTCCCTGTCTGACCCCGGGCTTCCTCGCCACCTCCTGTGGCTCGGACAGTGGTGAAAAGACGATGGCTTCCATTACCAGCCCGCAGGGCATGTGTTCCCCTGGTGGCTTCTGTCAGAAGGCACCGCAGGCAGGGGCGGGGTGTGGGGGACGAGTCAGCAAGAAGGGGGCTTTCTGAGGCCGCAGGGCGCCCGGCTATTACCCTGTCTCAGCCAAAGGCAATGGTTAAACGTTTAATCTCTCTCTATCCACCCCCTCATGGCTATCGCTATCACCCTGTTTCAGCTAACCACCCCGCTGGTTAAACGTTTAACCCTTCTCTATACAAACTCCACACGTCTTTTGCTCTTACCATGTCTCAGCAAACCCACCTTCTGGTTAAACGTTTAACCTCTCTCCATACAAACCCAAACAATGACGACCACCTTCTTTCAGGGAGAAAAGCCTACCCCGGCTATCACCATGTTTCAGCAAACGAGCCCCCTTTGCTGAAATAAGGTCATAGCAAAATCTCCCGGCACCCTTCTCCCAGAGAAAAGGGCTGGTCCTATTCCTGTGTCTCAGCAACACCCTCTCCTCTCCCCTTCTCTCAAACAGAAGACATGAGACCCTTACACGGGTGTTTTCTTCCCCTATCTGGGTCAGGGGCTACGCCCCTGAAACCCCGTTTTTTCCATTTACAAGGGCCAATTTGTCTTTTTTATTCCCAAAAATAGGTTTATTTATTACGGCAAGAAATATTTTTATGCTACTTTTTGTTTCTTTATTACTTTTTTGAGACCTTTGCACATTCGTGCAAAGGTCTCGGAATATATAATCCCTCTGAAAGAGATAGTCGTACCCTTTTATTCTACAATCTTTTTATTTCTCAGCCAGACTATGTATTACAAAAAATGAAGAGTAAACACGTTCTTATTCTTGGTTGTGGAGGGATTGGAAATTTTATTGCCTATTTCCTGGCTTCAAGTGGTATTGGAAAACTTACTTTAGTTGATATGGATACTATTGAACTTTCCAATTTGAATCGACAGTGTTTTTTTACCGAAGAAGATGTGGGAAAGAAAAAATCAGAAATTTTAAAAAGAGAACTTTTGAAGAGAAATTCTTCTCTGGAAATTGATATTATTCCTTTTCATATTACCTCGGAGGCGGATCTTGAGTTATTGCCCAGAGTTGATCTCATTGTTCAGTCTGCGGATACTCCCCGGGATTTGACTTTTTGGGTAAATAATTATTCCATAAGAAGAAGAATACCTTTTATTAGTATTGGTTATGTAGTAGATATTGCGGTTTGGGGGCCATTTGTTGTGCCTGGTAAAACAGGTTGTTGGTGTTGTTCTCAATTGGTTGTGGATTGCTCTTCTCAAAGTGAAGAAGCGAAAATGTGGCTACAAAAAATTGGTAACGTTTTTTTCAGGAGACCTGCAGTGGGAAGATGAGGAAAAGCAAAAAAAGTTCCTCCCTGGCCGATAATAGGACACAAGGAGGAACCCATGCGTAAAGAATTCACCTTCACTTTGACTATCGACTACCCTGACACAAAACTTGAGACGTTAGTGGTGGTTTTTCTCCAGGCCATCAAAGGAGTGTTTGAGTCATTTGTTCATCAGATTTCTGTAGAAGTGGCAGAAAAAGAAATAAAAGAAGGTCGTATCACCTGTACATGCGGAGAAAAACATCACTTCATATGGAAAACAAAGCATGGAAAAAACACTGTTTTTGTTCTGATGCCCTTTGGAAAGATCACTCTTCCTCAGCTCCAAATTCAATGCAAAAAGTGTGGAAGAAAACTTTTTCTCACAAGATCTCTTCTTGGTGTAGAAAAGCGAAAAAGGCAAATCCTGAAAGATATCTACAGAGTGGCTTTAGCCGGGGCTCTTACCACCTATCGAGTGGCCGCTCGTATTCTTTCCTTCACAGGGTATAAAATAGGTCTTAGCACCCTCTGGAAAAACCTTCAAAATATTGGGAGAAAGATACATTTCAGTATCTCAGAAAAAGAAAAACCCTGTGGAGAAGCCGATGGGACGGGTATTCCTGTTCAGGGCAAGAAAAAAGGAGAAGAAGCTAAAATTCTTTTGCAGGAGAGGCAACAAGCCTCCCCATTGACAGGAAAAAATACAAGAATAGCAGGCCTTCTTGTGGATAATTACCATGCAGGTTGGGACAAACTTCTTAAGCCCATTCAAGAAAAACACTCTTTTTCTCGGTTTTTTCTTGTTGTCGATGGAGATACAGGGATTAACCAGGGCAAACATCCCGGTATCGTTTTTCAACGATGTTTGTGGCATGTAAGTTATCAATTGAAGTATTTTCTTCGTCTTGATAGAGTGAGATATCGTTCTTCTGAGTGGACAAATATTGTCGCTGAAACAGGGAAAGCCTGTTTCTTGGGGTACAAAAATGACTGGCAAACAAGACTTGGTTATCAAAGCGAGCGCAGACAGCATATTCAGAATCTTCTTGACTTATTTCACGAAAAAGGGCGCAAACATTGTTTTTATTATCTTCTTCGTGCTCAAAAAGACATGTTCGCCTGTGACAGTGAAGATGGTTTGCCAAGAACAACCTCAAGGGCAGAACGGCTGATGCGAACCATAAACCAGAGAATGGATGTGGGGGTATGGAAAAGAGAAGGGGCAACCAATGTTCTTGCTGTGCGTTTGCATTACTACTATAATCGTGATGAGGCTATCGATGGTGTCTACTGGCAGGATGTGATATAAAACATAGGGATGGTACGTACTTATTGCCCTGTTTTATGGCCTAAAAAGGGTACTTTCCCCAGAAAAAACTTGTTTATCTAAAATGTTCCCTGTATACTACAGTTGACAAAAATCTTTTGAGCCAGGGGTAACTTCTTTATCCTTTTCTCTCTCTTTCAGGTCTCCTGTTGGAAACGTAATCAAAAAATTAACCACGGGTTTCGTCCTCCTTCTATAGGTCCAATTAATGCTCTAGCTGCGGCTGGGGCGGCTCTGGATGTTCTCAGGTTTTTTATAGGAGAGGAACCAATTTCTTTTAATAAGAGAGTTGGATTGTGGACTCATGGAATGTTTTTTGAATTTCAATCATGTGTCCGAAATAAGGAGTGTCCTGTATGTTCCTCAGTATAAAAAAGTTTTCATCTAACAGGGTTCGTGCTCTTGTCTTGATAGGTGGTACTTTTAGTGGTGCTCGAATGCTTATTGGAGCTACGTCTGCTCTTTTTCTTCTTTCTAAGGGATTATCTATTGCAGATATAGCTAATTTGAAGGCCATTCAGGCTTTTGTGATACTTGTTTCTGATGTACCAATTGGGTACTTTGCTGATAAGTATGATAAGAGAATTTCGGTGGGATGTTCTTTTGTCTTTGCTAGTATGTGGCTTATTTTGACAGGGTTATTCTCTAATTTTTGTGGTATCGCAATAGCCGAGGTTTGTAATGCTCTTTCTCTTACTTTTATCAATGGTGCTTTTGATGCTTATCTTATAGAAGTGTACAAACAAGAAGAAAAGGAGTATGATCTTAAAAAGATCTTCTCAGAATATTATAGTTTTGAGTTTTTTGTGATGAGTTTAGCTGTGCTTGTGAGTGGTTTTTTCCCCTCGATTTCTTCTCCTTTTCTGTGGTTTCTTGGAGGGGGAATCATGATAGGGCTTTTGTTTCTTTTTCTTGCTTTGTTTTTCTCTGATAAGGGTGTTCAGAAGAAAAAAAAACATGTTTTTTCGTTAGCTCATATGAGAAGTGATTTGAGATATTTTGTTTCTCTGTTGAGTACCCAGCAATGGTTTGTATTTTTGTTTATATCGTATCTTTTAATAAATGTGGTGTATCAGATTTTTATTCAGTATTGGCAAGTTTTTATTCAATTCTCTGCTCCTTATCCACTTGTTGCCACAGCGTTTAGTGTGGTGTTTTTTTGTATTTTGCTTATTCAATCTTTGGCAGCGAAAATGGCTTTTCGTATACCTCTTTTTTTGAATATAGTTTTTCTTTTAGGATGGTTCTTTTTCCTTCTCCTGGCACTTTCCCAAAACATTGTCATATTTTCTATAGGTGGTTCTATTGGTTTTTTTGCTTCGATGCGAATGATTCAATTGTGGGTAGATAGGCATATCAATGAAATTGTTAAGGATGAATTGCGAGCGACGGTTCTTTCTCTTCTTTCCTTTGTGTTGCGTCTTGTATTGATAGGTGTGCTTCCTTTTGTCGGAAAACTTTCTCTAAAGGGGATTGGTTATGTGATAGTTTTGATGACAATTATGGTGAGTGGATTTGGTGTCTTCTGGCTAATCGGACGTTTTTTTCAACACCAGCTATTTTCTCATGATACTGAAAAAGCGGGGGATGTTTTTTATGTGGAAGAGGAGTAAAAAGTTTTTCCAGGAGAGATTTTGATTCTTTGTTTGTGTGGGCATTGAAGTTTCGTAAAAGACGAGTGTTTTCGTATTTAACAGGGAGAACTGTTTTTTGAGGGGGATACACAAAGATCGGGCTATGTTTTTGTTTCAGCAAAACATTCTCTGAAGCTGAAACAAGGTAATAGCCTGCGACCCTTGCGCGGGTGTATTCTAGTCCTATCTTGGTCAGGGGCTACGTCCCCCTTCTTCGTTTTTTCTGTTTTCAAGGGCTTATTTGTCTTTTTTCAAAAAATAGGATTATTTATTACGACAAAGTGTTTTTATACTACTTTTTGTTTTTTTATGAATTTTTTGAGACCTTTGCACATTCGTGCATAGGTCTTAACCTCCTTTCTTTAGGGAAGTTTTTGTGAGATTATCCTCCTCATATGTCGCCCATGTGCAAGAGACAAGAATTCATTTCTGACACAAAACCTTTTTCCTGCAAAAGTTGACTTTTTCAGAATTCTCCCCTATAATAATAGTCTCATAAGATTCGGGGTGTAGCGCAGTCCGGTTTAGCGCACTACCTTGGGGTGGTAGGGGCCGCCAGTTCAAATCTGGCCACCCCGAATTTTCTTTTTGTGGGGAGGGACTATGGATTTTGAATTGTCCCTCAAAGCCATGATCAGGGATCAGATAGAAGCAAGGGGAGTCACTGATCCTTCGGTTTTGAAGGCTATGGCTTCTGTTCCCCGGCATCTTTTTGTCCCGGAATCTCTTCGCTCTTATGCTTATGAGGATCATCCTCTCTCTATTGGGTATGGTCAAACCATTTCTCAGCCTTATATTGTGGCTTTTATGACGGAGGCACTCCAGCTCACCCCTGAACATACGGTTCTTGAGATTGGAACAGGCTCTGGCTATCAGGCGGCGATTCTGAGTCTTTTATCAAAGAGAGTGATCACCATAGAAAGGATAGAACCTCTCTGGAGGAAGGCAAAGGAAAATCTCAAAAATTATCCTAACGTGCTTTGTGTGCTGGGGGATGGGTATCAGGGATATCCCGAGGAGGCCCCTTTTGATAGAATTCTTCTCACGGCGGCTCCCCCTGAAGTGCCACAAGCTCTTCTTGATCAGCTTGCGGCGGGGGGGATTTTAGTGGCCCCGATAGGGAGTGGCTATCAAAGGCTTATGCGTTATACACGAAAAGGGCCAACTCAATGGGAAAGAGAATACCTGTGTGATGTGATCTTTGTGCCCATGCTTCCCTCTGTGGAAAGGTACTCTTCTGGTTAAGAAAGGAGAGTAAACTGCCGATGAAAAAACAAAGGAGTACCGTCATGAAAAAACTTGTTTTGTGTGGGATGGTTCTTGCGGGAATTCTGGGATGTGCTAAGGCGCAGAAAGCGACGGCTTCACCTGTTGTTGAACCAAAAAGAGATTATGGTTATGTGATCTATGCTTCCTCTCAAGGAAACGGGGAGTGGCTCCTTGTGGATAGTGAGGGGAGGCGTTTAGTTCCCTTGAACCTTTCTCCGGCTCTCAAGGTTCACAATCTTCGGGTCTATTTCAGTTATGAAGAGGTGTCCCGTCGGGAGGATGGACTTGCGATTGTGAGGATTGTTTCTATTGCGATAGAATGAAAAAGCCTTGGTGAGATGAGAGAGGTTTTTGTTTTTGTGAGTGGCTATGGCGCTGTTTCAGCAAGGGAGAAAGGGCGTGCTGAAAGAGGGTAATAGCTACTTTTTTTATTGAGGGAGCCTGAAGTCTAGAGAAACTTTTCACATATTTTTCTTTTATATGAAAAAAAATTCATATAAAAATATTCTAATACGTTCTTTCCTTGCCAAAAAGGGGAAAAAGATGTATACTTTTACCAAACAGGTGCCGATAAAAGGCGAAAAGGAGTAGCGTATGGCAAAATATGTGATTGTGGGAGGAGTCGCTGGGGGGATGTCTGCAGCGGCAAGGCTTCGTCGGTTGGATGAAACAGCGGATATCATGGTTTTTGAACGGGGTGGGTATGTATCTTATGCCAATTGTGGGCTTCCTTATTATATTGGCGATGTTATTGCTGAAAAGGAAAAACTTTTTCTTCAAACCCCGGAGGCCTTTTATCATCGTTTTCGGGTAAATGTACGCGTGAAACATGAGGTTTTGGCTATTGATAGGGAGAAAAAACAGGTTCGCGTCAAAAATCTTGTGACGGGAGAGGAGTTTTTTGAAGGGTATGATAAGCTCATTCTTTCTCCTGGAGCGGAGCCTATACGTCCCCCTCTTCCTGGTATAGAGAACGAGGGTATTTTTACCCTGCGATCGGTGGAGGATACCTTCCGTGTGAAGGAGTATGTCAAGGCTATCACAAAACCTCAAAAACGGGCTGTGGTGATTGGGGGTGGATTTATTGGGCTTGAAATGGCTGAGAACCTTCACCATGCAGGTTTTCAGGTGAGCCTTGTGGAGCTTGCTCCTCAGGTGATGATTGTGATTGATTATGAGATGGCGGCCCTTGTCCATGATCACCTTCGTTCCAAGGGAGTAGCCCTCTTTCTGGAGGAAGCGGCCGAATCCTTTAGACGCGAAGGTTCTGATCTTGTGGTGAAGCTGAAGAGCGGGCGAGAGATTCGAACGGATGTGGTGATCATGTCCGTCGGGGTGAAGCCGGAGACAAAACTGGCGTCGGAGGCGGGACTCAAATTGGGGAGTCGTGGTATTGAGGTGAATGAGTATCTTCAAACCTCAGATCCCCATATTTATGCCATAGGGGATGCCATTGAGATACGACACAGGGTAACAGGAAGGATACAATCCATTCCCTTAGCCTGGCCAGCGAATCAGCAGGGGAGGCTTGTGGCTGATAACCTTGTTCTTGGGCATAAAAAGCCGTATAAGGGGGATTTTGCGACGGCGATTGCCAAGGTGTTTGATCTCACCGTGGCAACGACCGGAGCCAATGAAAAGGCCCTTGAGGCTGCCGGTGTGCCCTTTATGAGTGTGATCTATCATGGTGGGCACCATGCGGGATATTATCCCGGGGCTACTCAGCTCAGTCTCAAACTTCTCTTTTCTCCAAAGGATGGGAAGATTCTTGGGGCTCAGGCCGTAGGGTATGATGGGGTGGACAAGCGTATAGATGTTTTAGCTATGGCTTTGTTAAAAGATGGAACTATTTATGATCTTACCGATTGGGACCATGCCTATGCTCCACCTTTTTCATCTGCCAAGGATCCTGTGAATATGGTGGGATTTATGGCAGAGAATGTGCTCTCCGGGATGGTAAAGGTGGTGGACTACCGTTATGTGTCCAAACTTACCCCGGAGGATGCTTTTCTGCTGGACGTACGCACGCCGCAGGAAGTAGCGGCTGGAGCCATCCCTGGGGCTTTGAATATCCCCGTGGATAACCTGAGAGACAGGCTCTCTGAGATCCCAAAGAATAAGAAAATAGTGGTATATTGTCGAGTGGGTTTGCGGGGCTATATTGCCGCACGTATTCTCATGCAGAATGGCTGGAAAGAGGTTTATAATCTCAGCGGAGGGTATCTCACCTATAGTGCTGTTATGAAAAAGCAATCGTCCACAGATATTCATTTTGAGGAAGGGGTGGATACGGGGGTTCATGCCAAGCCCCTTGCGGTTTCTCTTCCAACCAAGACAGTAAAATTAGACGTCTGTGGGCTTCAGTGTCCTGGGCCTATTTCTCGTGTGAAACAGGAGATTGACAAACTGAGGCCTGGGGATGTGCTTGAGGTTACCGCCAGTGATCCAGGGTTTTATAATGATGTAGGTTCCTGGGCAAAGGCAACAGGAAATAGAGTGGAGAGCCTTTCTCTGGAGAAGGGGATTGTTCACGCCGTGATTGTGAAGGGAGAAGAAGCCGATCAGGGAAATCGGGTTATCTCCACTGGAAACGAAAAGACCATCATCGTCTTTGATGGCGACCTTGACAAGGCTATTGCGAGTTTTATTATCGCCAATGGGGCTTTGGCTATGGGACGCAAGGTCACCATGTTCTTTACTTTCTGGGGGCTCACGGTTCTCAGAAAACGGAAAAAAGTTCGTGGACTCAAGAAAAACCTGATTGAAAAGATGTTTGGATGGATGCTTCCCCGTGGGAGTACCAAACTTCCCCTTTCGAAAATGAATATGTTGGGTATGGGTCCCCTTATGATTCGTTTCTTGATGAAGAAAAAAAGGGTGGATGCCCTTGAAACCATGATTCAGAATGCCATTGCAGGGGGAGCGAGGCTTATTGCCTGTCAGATGTCTATGGATCTCATGGGAATTCGTCGTGAAGAACTCATTGATGGCGTTGAGGTGGGAGGAGTAGCTACCTATCTCGAAACCGCAGAGAGAGCAGATACCAATCTCTTTATTTAAGCAAGTATCAGAAAGGACGCAGGGGCTGTGATCTCCTGCGATCCTTCTCTGTGAGAAGAGACGTTCTTGTGAGAAACAACAAAGGGAAGTTTTCCCAAAACATAGACAGGAAAGCGGAGGAGAGCATGTATTATGTGACAGTGTTTTGTGGTTCGCAACTCGGCAAGGATCCGATGTATGTGAAAATAGCCGAGGAATTGGGAGAGCGTCTTGTGAGAGATGGCGTGGGGCTTGTGTATGGAGGAACTTCAGTGGGGCTAATGGGGCGTTTGGCCGAAACCGTGGTCAAGAAAAACGGGAAGGTGATAGGGATTTTACCGGAGTTTCTCCAGCATATAGAGATTGCGTATCCTTCTCTCTCGGAACTTAGGATTACTCAGGATATTGATGAAAGAAAAAGACAGATGCTTGCCCTTTCCAAGGCGGTGATTGCCATTCCTGGAGGAGTTGGGACACTGGAGGAATTGAGCCAGGCTATCTCCTGGAAGAAGCTGGATCTCTATCGAGGGGAAATAGCTATTCTGAACTTTCGGGGCTTTTTTGATGGTTTTCTCAAACAACTGGACATGATGCTTGAGGAGGGGTTTATTGATGTGCCCCTTCGGCGTTCTCTGGTGGTGGAAGGGGATGTGGATCTCTTGTGGGAACAACTCAAAGGGAGGCTTCATGGGTGAGGGCCGCCAGAAAGCAAGAAGTGTGGCCATTCGTTATCTGAAGTATCGCCCACGATCTCGAGAAGAGGTCAGAAGACGTCTTGTGAGGGAGCATGTAGATGAGGAGGTTATCCAGGAGACACTCATTGAACTCGAAAAGGAGGGGTGGTTTGATGATCTCCGGTTAGCCAGGGAGTGGGCTGAGGAGCGCATGAGAACGAGGGGGCTTTCTCTTTCGGCCATTCGTCGGGAACTCCGGCGAAAGGGTATTGGAGAGGAGGTGATAGAAGAGGCTCTTTCGGGTGTGGTGTATGACGAGAGGGAGGTGGTGTTTTCGCTACTCTCCAAAAAGGCTAAATCAGGAAGAGATGATGGGTATCTGGTGTCTCTTCTCATGAGGCGGGGGTATTCTTATGAGAAGGCCAAGGAGTATGTTCGCCTGTGGCGGACAGGGGAGGAAGTATGACATGGAAACTTCCATGGAGAGAGTACAGAAGGCTTTTGCATCTTGCTCTTCCTGTGATGGCAGGTTTTTTGGCTTTTCATGTGTTGGGGATTGTGGATGTGATTATGGTGGGGAGATTGGGGCGGGAGGCTTTGGCAGCGGTGGGGCTTGCCAATACGCTTTTTTTCTTTCTTATTTCTCCGCTTGAGGGTTTTTTGGGAGCGGCTCTTATTGTTCTTCCGGCTCTTGTAGCACAGAAGGCCACGACGAAACTTCGCAGTGCGGTAGAAACGCTTTCTCTTGTGTCTTTTTTTCTTGGAGGTGTGGTTTTTGTCTCTTTTCCCTTTCTTTCGTGGTACTTGGGGACTATGAGTTCGGATGAAACAGTCCTTCGTCTTGCGAGGGAGTATCTTCTTATCAGGGTGGCGGGGGGATTTTTGTGGACACTCTCTCTTTTGTGGTATAGGGTTTTTCTTGCCCTGGAAAAAAATACGCTTGTAGCTCTTTTTTCGTATATTGTGGTGGCTATCAATATTGTGGGAAACTGGCTTTTGATTTTTGGAGTGGGGCCTTTTCCGGCCATGGGGGTGGCGGGAGCGGCTCTTGCCACTCTTTTTGCTCAGCTGGTGAATGTGGTCCTTATGGTCTCTTTTGGCTGGAAGTCCTTGGTGAGCAGGGAAAAGGGGAGTGTGTTTTCCTGGGCGTTTTTGAAAGAATTTACTCTGATTGGTTGGCCTATGGGGATGACTTACCTGATTGAGATTGTTGCATGGACGCTTTTTGTGACCATGATTGCAAAATTGGGAACGATGGCCGTGGCTACCCATGAGATAGCCCTGAAAATCAAGGATATTTCTCTTCTGTTAGGAATAGCTATTGCAAACGTGATCACTCAGCAGGTGAGTTTTTTTATTGGCCAGAAAAAACCAGAAGAGGCCTGCCGGGTGGTGAAAAGAGGGGCTGAGATCAATGCTTTTGTTATGGGGGTTATCGGGATAGGGTACTGGTTTTTCCCTGAGGTTCTTGTAGGTCTTGTTTCGCAGGATGGGGCTCTTGTGGAGTCAAGCACGAGACTCCTCCGTTTTATGGCGCTTTATCAGATTGCGGATGCTCTGTTTATTGCCTATAGGGCGGGGTTAGAAGGGTTGGGGAAGACAGCACTTATTCGCAATGTTTCTCTCTTTTTGGATTATCTTCTCTGGCTTCCTTTAGCCTGGGTAGGAACGTTTCTCTTTGGATGGGGGGTGATAGGGGCGTGGGTGGGACTGACGGCAACCGTGGTAGTACTGGCCGTGGTGTTTTTCAGGGTCTTCTTCAGGGAGGTGTGGAAAGCAAAGATTCCTGCTACACCTGTGGTGAGTATGGCTGAGGAGGAGTTGCGCTAAAACCCTGAAACATCAAAGCAGGTTTTTCAGGTCTGTGATGAGTTGATCCACAAATTCAAGCTCTTTTTCAAGCATATAGGTAGTGTGGCGAAAGAGAGCCCACACGTGAAAAGGGGCTTTTTGCCCACCGATGGCTTCCCATTGGTCTTTCTGGCTTGCGATTTGTTTGGCAAGATGCTCTTTTTTTTGTCCTAAATAGACAATGGATTCTTCAATGGAGAAAAGAATGAGGCCGGAAAGCCCAATGGTAAATCGTCCCGGGATGTCGGCTTCACCAGTGAGGGCCTTTCGCATTTCTTCGAGGAGGGTTTTTTCTCCATCGCGGGTGAGGGTGTATTTTTTGGGAAGTGGTCCCTTGCCCTGTTTCTGGGTATCCAGTGAAGAGATAACGAGTCCCTTGTTTTCGAGTTTTTCAAGACCAATGTAGATAGAGGATGTACCGATTTCAGCCCAGTTCCGGTATCCCCTTTCTTCCACCAATCGGTTAATTTCATAACCGGAGAGAGATTTTTTTTTCGTGGATGAGATGCAGGATGATAAGTTCTACATTGGAATATTTCATGATTATACTCCTATTTTATGCCCCCATAGAATGTTATTATTATAGCACAAAAGGACGGGGCGGTCAAGTTTTAGGGGAGGGGAGAGGGGAAAAGAGAGGAAGCAAAAAGAAAAGCTACAATTCCTTCACACAAAAAGCTCTCCACAGCAAAAAGAAATTCTCTTGCCATGCTCCTAAGACAAAAAGGAGAGCCTATCGACCTTTTTCCCGTTGTTTTTTCTTGGCTTCTTCTTCGCGACGTTTGAGGTCAAGCTCGAGTTTTTCTCGCCATTTTTCGACAGTCTTTCTCACTTCTCCCATCTGTTCGTTTTCACCGAGGATGTTGTGGATTTTCATGAGAGCTTCCATGAGATTGATGGCTTTGTTCATATCCATGGAATCCTGAGGGGAACTGAGTTCATATTTGGTACGGTATTTTTGAGCCCCCTGTTCGAGCATGGTCTTGCAGTATTGAATAAGTTCCCGTATTTCGTTGTAATAAGGGATGCGGGGGTCGTTCATGGCCGTGGCATACACCTTGAAATTGATAAAGTTTTTGATCACGACAGCTAAATTGCCGTACATCTCGACAAAATTCCATTTGACCTTTGAATTTTCGCCCTCTTCTTTTTCAACAAGAGCAATGGAGAATTCTATCTTTTTGAAAAGATGGAGAAGCCTTGGGGGAGTGAGTTCAGAAAGGGAGGATAGTTTGTCGGCGTTTTCTGTGAGGCCAAGGTCAATGTGACCGGAGACAATGGACTCAAGGAGTTTGATGGCCTGATAGACGTTTTTCCGGGCATTGGTGAGGTAGAGATCGCTTTTCACGTCTTTTATCTGGATACTGTAGTCGTTCATTTTGCAGTAGAGGTTTACACTATCAAGGTAGAGGTTGGCGGCAATCACTCGTTTGTAGTATCCTTCGATGGTATTGTTGCGGATTCCTTCGCTTTCGAATTTCTTTGCCTTTTTGAGAATGGCATCCACCTGGTCTTTGAGGTCTGTGACAACCGCATTGAAAGCCTCAACCTTTTCTTTTGGAACGCGTTTGATCATAAAAATTCCCTCTTATTTTGCAATAACTTTCCAAATCCATTATACTATATCTATCGACAAAATGCCAATTTCTGTGAGGGGTTTATGAGAGAGCAGGAGCGTTTTTTTGAAAAAATTATGGACAGGCTTGATCATCTTGATAGGAATGGACTCAAAAATCTCATTGAAAGTCTTCAGCAAAAGCAGAAGATTCTGCAACTTGTCTTTGAGGCACTGGATGAGGGGATTATCATTGTTTCTGAGGAAAGGGTGGTGGCGATGAACAATGTGGCCAGGATTATTTTGGGGTGCAAGAATAAACAGTATGGGACGATGGCCGAAATGGAGAAGTTTGTGGCCAATCGTACACTATGGCATATCTTGAGGCTTTTGTTTGCTGAAGAGGATATTCGCAAGGAGTTTAGTGTGGGGCAGCAGGAGCCAAAGTATTATCTGGTGGAGAAACGTACGATGGCGGACGATGTTATTCTTTACAAGATCGTGGATCAAACCGAAAATAAAAAGCTCCAGTTTCAGTTGAAAAATATTGAATCCTTGGCGGCTTTGAATACCTTGGCGGCGGGTATAGCCCATGAGATCAAAAATCCTCTCACTGCGATAGACCTTCATACGCAACTCATTCAGCGGGCGGTGCAGAAAAACTTGGTATGTTTAGATGAAAATCTCTCCCAGTATATCAAAACGATCTCGGATGAAACCAAAAGACTCAATCAGATTTTGAATGATTTTCTTTTGGCGGCGAGAACAAGACAACTCAAGCTCAGTTTTGAGGATATCAATCTCTTTTTGCAGGAGACGCTTCACCTTTTGAAACCAGAATTGGAAGAGAAGCAGATTGTTCTTCGTGAAGAGTATCAGCAGATGCCAAAAAATTTTATTGATAAAGACTATCTCAAACAGGCGATTCTTAATTTAGTGAAAAATGCTATTGAATCTATGGAAAAGAGTTCGCTCAAAGTTCTCACGGTGAGGACGTGGTATGATACCATTCGGGATGCGACGGCTATTGAGATTGCCGACACGGGGTGCGGGATTGCTTCCGATCAGATTCAGAAGATTTTTGAGCCGTATTATACCACCAAGGATTATGGAACAGGGCTTGGCCTTACCATTACCTACAAGATTATCAAGGAGCATGATGGGGATATCCAGATTCAGTCAAAACCAGGAGAGGGGACTTCTTTTACCATCTATCTTCCGATTCATAAGGGGAGTAAACTTCTCACGAGTCCTCTCTAAAGCTTGCCCATCTTTTGTTTGAGTTGACAGATGGAACAGATTTCTGTGGTGGTGGGTTCTCCACAGATCTTGCAGAAGGCAAGAGAGGAGTCTGTTTTCTCGTTTTTGTGAAGAAGGGGGGCGAGATTTTTGAGAAAACCGGTGTAGAAGGTGATTTTTGTTCCGGGTTTTTCTTCTTCTAACTGTTGAAGGATCCGTTTGTTTTCCAGTGAGGAGGCGTGGGTACTGTAGGGGCATTCTGGTTTGATGTAGGGTATTTTGTGGAAGATGGTGTAGAGGGCACTCTCCTTTTCGGAGATGCGACAGAGGGGTTTGACCTTCTTGAGGAAGGGGCCTTCAGCGGGGAGAACAGGATACTGTTTGGAGAGGTAGTCCATATTCCAGTGCATCACATTGTTCCAGAGAACAGCCACTTCGTCATCAAGGTTGTGGCCGGTAGCAAGTACGGTATAGCCCTTTTCTCGGGCGATACGGTTCATGTAGTAGCGCTTGATGGTGCCACACAGCGAACAGGCGGGTTTTCTCGACCACTGTTTCATCTCAGGGATGGGGGCAAGTTCTGTGGCCATATCCACGATATGGAGGGTTCTTCCGATTCTTTCGGCTAACTTGGAGGCATAGCTCTTTGATTCAGCAGAATACTCGGGGATACCGAGGTCAATATAGAGCCCATCGGCTTCATAGCCCAATTGGGTGAGAAGAAACCACAGGCCTAAGCTGTCTTTTCCACCCGACACAGCCACAAGGATTTTGTCGTTTTTGGTGAACATATGATACTTGGCAATGGTTTCAGCGACGCGTTTTTCCATCCATTCGAGAAAGTGTTTTTGACACAGCTTGAGATTGTAGGATGGGAGAAGAACCTGAACCGGAAAGGCGGTGTTTTGTGTTTTGCAGATGGTGCATTTGGGAGGTGTCATTTATCCCCCTGAGATAGCATTGATGACCTCAATGGTGGCGGAGGGAGAAAGCACCGTATCCTCACTGACAACCTCTCCATCAGAGACAACAAAGGCATACACAGGAGAAAGATGAAGGGCCGCAAGGACATCCCGGGCGGTGATATGAGAAGAAGGTGTGGTGATAGTTGTTTTTTCTCCACGGTAGAGAATCTCAAGAGTCATGGGCTATGCCTCCTCTCCATTGGGAGAATAGTATAAGGCAAAGGGTGAACATTTGCAAATGAGAGGGGATAAAAAATCGGGGTGTTTCCAGAAGGAAACACCCCGTGACTTTTAGCTATGTCGGCTACTTGTGTTTTCGAGAAGCCTTTCCATCGGGCTGACGATCTTGGTGACACGGACAGCAAAGTTCTCATCAATCACCACCACCTCACCCTGGGCAATGAGTTTGTCGTTCACCAGAATATCTACTGGTTCACCGGCAAGCTTGTCCAATTCGATGATGGAACCTTCACCAAGGCCCAAGATTTCCTTGATGGTCATGCGAGTGCGCCCCAGTTCAACCGAGACCTTCATGCTGACGTCAAGCAGAAGGGCAATATTGCCCGTTCCCTCGGAGGCCACACCGAGCTGGAGGGGCTCAAAGCCCACCGGTCTCACAGGGATTCCACCAACCTGGGTCTGTGTGCCGGAACCAAACTGAGTGGCGGCCGTAGCCTTGGCGGCGTTATAGGCATTGATGATACTTCGTGCCATGGGTACGCTGAGGAAAACAAAGATCTTGGCACTTCCCCGGTCATGGATATTGAAAACATAGTTGAAACGTACTACCATCTGCCCACCGGCCACAGAAATGGCGGCAGGGTCTTCAAGAAGGTCTATGTTGGGAAAGCCGGGGGTGATAGGTTTATTGAGCTTTTCTGAGAGTACGGTAATCATGGCCCCGGTAATCTGGGTGATGACCTCCCCAAAGGTATTGGTGACAAGGTCGGTTATTTCTGTGTTGTTTTCCTGGCCAATGAGAATGTTGGTAATGGTGAGAACGCTTTTTTCGGGAACAACATACACCCATTCACCAGCAATACCACCTGTAATGGAAACCTTGGCCTGGATAACCCGGCCTTTTATGTCTTTTTTCAGGTTTTCAAGAGCGCCCACATCAATAAAGGGAGAACCAAAGCTTGTGTTGATTCCTGTGAGGGCAGAGAGAGCATTGGCCTGACTGTTTCCAATCTCACGAATCAGTTCACCTAAGACATTTTTATCCATTTCGGAGAGGCTTTCCACGGCTCCTGCCCCTGGTGTGGATACACCAAATGATGTGGAGGCATTTCCGAGGCTCTCCGTCATGAGTTCATCTGTACCTTGTAGGAGCGCATCAATTTCATCTTGGGACAGGGTTCCGTCGCCCATAGAGAACCTCCTCTTGTGTTTGTAAATCTATCGGTATTTTTCCCAAAAACTTAATCCTCAGCACCAAGGAGGATATCCTGCAGAACATCCTCAGTAATGGTGGTAAGGACCTCTCGTATCTGGACAGCTCGTCTGTTTCCGGAAACACCTGGTTTTCCACGAAACTTTGGTCCAGACCCAATGATAATCTCGGCATCATTTTTGATGGTTTCATCGAGACGGATGATATCTCCTTCTCTGATGGCGGCAATCTCAGCGAATTTGAGTTCTGTTTCGCCGAGCTTGGCAATAACCTCTACCTCAACCTCTCCGAGTTGTTCTTTCAACAGAGAAAGGTTTTCGGTAGAAACACCTTTGCGAATACTGGAGTACCAGTACTGAGCAGAGAGTTTGGAGATGATAGGCTCAATGGTGATATAGGGGATACAAAAGTTCATCATGCCTTCCACATCCCCCACCTTGGTGTCAAAGGTCGTCAGCACCACCATGCTATTTGGTGGGACTACCTGGGCAAATTGTGGGTTGGTTTCAATGTTTCCAAGTCTGGGCCTCAGGTCAATCACGTTTGCCCATGATTCACGGAGGTTGCCAAGAACACGCACCAGGATCCCTTCAATAACCGAAAGCTCAATATCGGTGAGTTCACGGTTAGTTTTGAGGGATTCCCCTTTTCCTCCAAAGAGACGATCGATGATAGCAAAGGTAATACTCGGGTCAAGTTCCATCACCGCATTTCCCTTGAGAGGGTCCATGTTCACAATACCCATCGTGGTAGGAGAGGGAATAGAACGGGTAAACTCTTCATAGGTGAGCTGGTCCACAGAAACTACATGGACATGAACGAGCGTACGAAGCTGAGCTGACAGAGAGGTTGTGGTGAGACGAGCAAAGGTTTCGTGCATCATCTGGAGAGTACGAATCTGGTCTTTGGAGAACTTGTCCGGACGGCGGAAATCATAGACCTTGAGACGCTTTTTGTCTCGCTTTGCAGGAGCCGCCGAAGGAGCTGGTCCCCCACCACCTCCTATCTCGGTGGGAAGGGGTTCTCCACTGGATACCGCTGTAAGAAGCGCATCAATCTCATCTTGAGAAAGAATCTCTGTCATGCCTATCCCTCTATCTTTTTATGATATCACAAATTCGTCAAAGTAAACATCCTCAATTTCACCGTTAATGAGGATGTTGTTGACTTCTTTTTTGATCTCTTCTTTGAGGCGTTCTTTGCCTTCTACCGTGTCGATATCCCGTTTTTCCTTCCTGTTCAAGATCCTGAGCACAACATCACGAATCTGGACCTTTCGTTCAACAAGTTCATTCTGGAGTTGTTTGTTTCCCTGGTTGTAGGCAAGATTGATTTTCACACGTACAAAGCGAGGTTCATCAATATCGGCTGTATTGATACGGAAATCATCTAACATGAAAATGGCCAATGGGGCCGGTTTTGGGGTGATTTTTACCGTTTTGTACACCTCTTCACTCTTTTTGGACATAATGGAATTCATGATAAAAAACGAAACCACCACGGATAATACCACAGCCACAATCACGGTAATCATGTTGGACAGGATCCACTCTATCAGTTTTCCAAGAAAAAAGCCTCTCGCCTCTTCCGCAGCCGCTTCTGGAGACTCTGTTTCGTCCTCAAGGCGGACATCTTCGTTTTCACCCATGGTCTTCCTCCTTGTAGAATCTCAGGTGCGTAGCCCTTATTCATACTATCGGCAAAAATTGAGATGGGTTAAAATCTTTTGTTTATTTTACACTAAAAAAGGGGAAAAAGCAAGCGAATATGATTTTTGACTTTTTGAGCAAAAAGAAATATAATATATATCTAGAGACTTTTCATAGAATATGTTTATAGAGGTCCTTATGGATAAAATTGTTTTTAATGAAATTTACAATATGGATTGTATTAAAGGGATGAAATATATTCCTGATGAAAGTGTTGATTTAGTAATTACAGATCCTCCTTTTGCTATAGATTTTAAGGCCAAGAGAACAAATTATAATCGGACTGCGCATAGAGTTTTGGAGGGGTATAATGAAATAAAAAAGGAAGATTATCTGATTTTTACTCTTCAATGGATGAGAGAAGTTTATAGAGTTCTTAAAGAATCTGGAAGTATGTATGTTTTTTCTGGGTGGAACAACCTCAAAGATATTTTAATAGCTATTGATGAAATAGGATTTGTAACTGTAAATCATATTATATGGAAATATCAATTTGGAGTAATTACTAAAAGAAAGTATGTGACTTCACATTATCATTGTTTATATGTTTGTAAGAATGATGAAAAGAGAAAATTTTTTCCTTATGCTAGGTACGAAAAAGGCGAGAGTGATTTGACAGGAGGATCTTTACATTACAAAGATAAGGAAGATGTTTGGATTATCAACAGGGAATATTGGACAGGGGATAAAAAAACTCCTACTAAATTACCAGCTGAATTGATAAAGAAAATTCTTATGTATTCGAGTGAGGAAGGAGATGTGGTTATGGATCCTTTTTTGGGGTCAGGACAGGTGGTAGTTGTGAGCAAAATGATGAATAGGAAATATATAGGATTTGAAATTGTTCCCGATTATTATGCTTTTGCTAAGAAACGCTTAGATGAAAATGTTTATCGGATTAAAGATGAACAATACGTGTTAAATTTATTCGAAGAGGTAAAACAAAAATGACATTTGGTGAAATGGTTAGAGAGTTGAAGGGATTTCTTCAAGATATTCCTCGGCAGTGGAAAGGGAAAGATGCCATTTTAGAAATGAAAAATAATAACTATAATCAGTGGAAACAAATGGAATGGATTGGCTTTTATTTTCAGTTTTTATGTGAGAAATATTTGAAGAATGTAGAGGGAATGCGTATTCCGGGTCCACAGTATGGTAGAACAAGTTTTGATGCCTTCTGGAACATTCCATGGGATTTTAAGGCCCATGCTATTAATACAAGTGCACATCAAGTTATTGTCAATGATAGAGAGGCAATTGAAGAGGGTATAAAAAAATATGGTAAAGTTGGTTTAATTTTATCTCTTGGAGAGGTAGAATATAATGATGAAAATAGAAGTTTTCAACAGTGGCACGAAGAGTTAAAAGGAGGACCTTCTAAATATTCTTTGGAAAGAGAAAAGAGAGGGGCTTGGTCTCGTTTGCGGAAGGTTTCATTTTCTCTTGAACAGATTGTTTTTATAGAAATTACCAATGAAATTTTGCAAGAATGTGGTTCTTTTCAGCAAGATTTTAGGAATTCAAATGGCAATTCTAGAAAAAGTAAGGTGTTGTTAGATTTGGAAAGTATAGATATAGGTGAGGAGTATTGTCTAGAGTTTAAGAAAGAGATATCTTAGTTATCTTTGTGATATAGAATCTTGATATAAATTTTCATTTTAACACCCTCATCTATTTGGGAAAGGTCTCAAAAGATTTTCTTGTAAATACAATATGAGACCTTTGCACGAATGTGCGAAGGTCTCAAAAAAGTAGTAAAAAACAAAAAATAGTATAAAAATGTTCCTTAACGTAATAAATAAAACTATTCCTTTGAACAAAAAAAGACAAATAAGCCCTTGTAAATGGAAAAAGCGGGGTTTCAGGGGCGTAGCCCCTGACCCAGATAGGGGAAGAAAACACCCGTGCAAGGGTCTCAATATGGATATTTTCATATGCTCCTATGATTGTTTTGGAGATATTGAGGAAGACTTGGAAAAGAAAAAATGTTTTTTTAGTAAGAAAAATGATCTTGGGTATTGAAAAAGAGGGGCACACCTTTTTACGGCAAAACACTTTGTATGACGAGCTGTTCCACCATATTCTGGATAGCCGGATAATCTTCGAGAGAGGTGTCAATGAGTTTTTTTGACACCTCGATACGGACGGCCAGAATTCCCTTCTCCCCATAAAACCAGTCTATCTCACAGCCAGGTTTGAGGTAATTGGCACTATCCTGGACAGCCCTGTATCCTTTTCCAATAGTCTTTGCCATCCAGTGGGCGAGCTGGACAAGGCGGGTATTGGTCTGTGGGGTCTTGGTGTAGCCCCAGGGGTACTGGACAGTATTGCCTGGAGAATGAAAGGAGATGGCAAGAGAGAGGGGAGTAGAAGACACGAACTTTTCAAGAGCCTTTGTTTCTGGTTCACTCATCGGGGATTGTCCGCTATAGTAAGGATGGGTGGGATCATCGGAGACTTTTTGCCATTGGTAGGAAAAGTTTCTGTTGAGGTCTACCCCTGCGGTATAAACAGATGGTCGTCTCTCTTCTGGAGGAAAATACCGGTTTTTTCTGTTGCTTGCATAAAAAACCGGGATCACCCTCATATAGGCAAAACCGTCAGGGTTGAAGATGGGCAAAACATAACAGGTCATAGAAAGCTTTTCAGGATGAGCGGCAAAATATTCAGCCAGTCGCATCGGTATTTCCTGAGCATGCCATTCGATAGGATGAGCGCTTCCCACAAGAAGGATGACTGAACGGTTAGGCCGAGATGGTTTGATCTCTATCATCCAGAGATTCCGTCCCCCGTGACTCTTTCCTATCGAAAAAACCCTCACGTGAGAAAAGTTGGTCAGGTGATGGATCCGTTGTTCATAGGCATCGAAGTCAAAGAGTTGTCGAAGTGACGTATAGGCATCGGCCCACCCAAAGAGGGTGGGCAGAAGAAAAAGCCAGAGGGTTTTACGCATGCGAGTTGTTTTTCAAGAGAAGGAGTACTCCCCAGGCAATGAGTGGCAAGAGAATCACCTGAAGACAGGCGCTGAGAAGCCCGACTTTGATGGTATTCCAGGCCCAGAGAAGAAATTCTCCCTGATACGTGTGGAAAAGAAGACTATATCCGAGAAATACTATGCGGCCGGCTACAAGAGCCACAAAAACACTCAGGAAGCTATTCCAGCGAGCCTTTTCACGAAGAGTGCCCACCACAAAGCCGTATGTCCCGATTTCCAGTGTCATCGCAGGGAGAAGAGACGGCACAGGCATGCCTGTGAGAAGGGTATTCAGAGCCGGCGAGAGAAGTCCTGCAAGAAGCCCTCCTCTTTGTCCGTACACGAGCCCTGAAAGGAGAATCACCCAGTGCATGGGAAGAACAGCCCTCACATTCCAGTGGAAGAAGTGCCCCAAAAGAGGGACAAGGACAGCCATTGCCCAGAAAAGAGCCTCTCCTACCCATGTTTGCCAGGTTTTCAGGGGAAGAGGAAAGGGTATAGCAAAAGATCGGGTTTCTTTTTCCATAACAAACCTCCAATGATGTCTTTTTTGCAGGCGAACTGGTGATCAAAAGGGATCCCAGTCAATATCAGCAAAGTCCTCTGGTTTTGTCCTCTCCCACCTGGGGTGGAGAAGAGAAAACCACTGATCCGGGTACTTCCTGATATACTCTTCATAGCGGCTATTGATGTAGGTCATTACCTCATGAACATCCCTCTCAAAATCAGAGGTCTTTGGGTGGACGTAAGGGGCTTCAAAGGTGAGCCTGTATCGCCCATCTGGTTCTCTGATACTGAAAGCCATCACAATAGGAGCCCCATACCGAAGATGAAGTTTCGCAGGGCCATCAGCGGTCGCGCTTTGTTTTCCAAAGAAAGGGACAAAGATGGGTTTGAAATAGTAGGTCTGATCAGCCAGCACGCCAATAATACCGTTCTCTCTCAGATGACGAACGATGCCCTTCATATCCCCCACTTCGTTGTAGAAGCATTTGATACGACCCCATTTTTCGCGGATAAATTTAAGCCAGGCATCAGTGAAGGGATTGAATTGTCTATTGATAATTACGGCGAGATTGACACCCCTTTTGGCCGGAATACTTCCGAGGTACTCCCAGTTTCCAAGATGGCAGGTAACGACAATGATCCCTTTTCCCTGCGCAAGGCAGGCTTCGATATGGTGGTAATTCTCATAGTAAGCGAATTTGTCCGCATTCTTGGCGTTGATTTGCCAGAGTTTGAAGTACTCAAACCCTCCACGAGCGAGGTTTCTGTAGGTTCGTTTGACGAGGTCGTCCGCTTCTTTCTGGGAGAGGGGTTTCTCAGCAAAGATGATCTTGAGATTTTCGTAGGCCCATTTTTTGTTCTTTTTGTCGATAGCGAAAAAAAGAAGGGCTAACGCATCAGCAAGGGCATACCCCGCCCACCGTGGCAAAAGAGCGACCACAAGGCTTAAGGGAATGACAAGAAGGGCTTCAACAAGATAGCCCACATATTCGAAAGGTTTGATTTTCCGTTTGCCCACCGCTCTGCCTCAGGATGTTTTTTGTGTTTTTGCGGGGATTTTTTTGAGCATCATTTCAGAGAGGATGATGACTCCATGGGGAGCCTGAGGGGTAGAAGCGGCGGCTTCGAAATACTCTTTGGCTTTGTCGTATTTTTTTTGGACGTAGTAGATATAGCCAATCTCATATCGAGCCCAGGCGACATCTTCGTATTTGTCTGGATGATGATCAATGACCGCCTGATAATAGGCGAGAGCCCCTTTATAATCATAGAGACTGTATCGTTCGGCCGCCCTATCCATCAGGATATTGGCAGCAAGCGACTTGAGATCTTCTTTGACCAGGGAACGATTGCCACAGCCTGCCAGAACCAAAAGAAGCACCGGAAACAACAGAAGAGATTTTTGCATGGTTTCCTCCTTGGAAGTCCTTTTATTGTAAGACAAAATTGAAGAGAAAGCAAATAAACTGAGAATCCTTATCTGGGACATTTTCAGGGGACAAACACCCGTGCAAGGGTCTCGATTTTATGGTTTTCTTTTGATTTTTTTTTGGTTTTTCCTTATACTTTACGTAATATCAGGCTAGGGAGAGGGATGAAAAGGAGATTTTTCTTATATTCTTTTCGAAAGAAGTGGATGTATACTCTTGTCGGAGTATTTCTGGGAGTAATGAAAATACAGAATATCTGGGCTATGGATGGGTACTTGTTTCCGAAAAAAAAGTTTTTTGTTGTTGTGGGCAAAAAGATGGTCTCCTATTCCTTTCCATTTTTTGTTCTCAATGAGGAAGATATTATTCGTTGCCAATATGGGGAAGAAAATAAAGGATTCTCTAATCGTTTCTCTTTTGTTCCATGGAAAGGAAATGAAGAAGGGGTGCGAAGTTTTTTGTTACTCCAAAGACATGAGTATGGTCTTTTCTGGAAGATATTCTTTCGATTTGATTCAAGTATGACCTTTTCCGATTTGAGAGCAGAAGTAAATATGGAAAATACCTTTTCTTTAGGAATAGTGGCCTTTCCCTGGAAAGGCGATGATAACCCTATAGAGTTCGTGCTTTCTCCTGAATCGACAATGGATACAAAAACAGAACCTTTTGTTCTGGAGTGGCAAAGGATACCAGATATTCGATTGTTTCCAACCGCGATAGAATATATTACTAATCCTGTGGTAGGGGTGAGTATTGATGTGAGATTTTGATAGGGAACAAAGGGAACAAGAGATGAGAAAGAATTGATTTTTTGTGAAAAAAGAAAACTTGCTATTTTTTGTAGGTGATGCTATACTATTACGTAAAGAGAAGAAGGGAGGACAATATGGAAAAGAAAAACAATACAGGCAAAATCCTTGTGGCTGCAGGGATTCTTGTGGTTTTAGTGATTCTCGGGATCTGGGTCACACGGATTGTGGTGGAAAATTCTGTGGATACGTATGCTACCAAGGTGGTTGCGTATTATCGGGCACTCACAACATCCGCGACCAATCTTACCATGGTTGCTCCTGGATTTGCGGATACGACAGGTATTCGTGTGAACAAGGGATATGAGATTTATCTTCTTGGTTCAAGAGAGGTTGTGGAAAGCAACCAGATGGTCATAGAGTATGTCCTTATAAACAAAGAAGGCAAGACGAAAGTTCTTTACCTGAATGAGGCGCTTTTTATGAAGTCGATGGATCCCAAGATCCAGCAAATAGGGCTTGTCAAAAAAGGAAGACTGATCGAGAAATAAAAGTTAGAAAGAAGGGCAACCTGAGAAGTGGGTTGCCTTTTTTTGTAGTTCTTCATTTTCATTTTTCAAAAATTTCCCTTTTTCTTTTTTTTGCTTTATACTATAATTCTATCTTGAAAAAAGGAGCTGGCGATGAACTTAGTGTATGAAGGGAAAACGGTGAAACTTGATGTGAGTGATGGTTTTGGGATTCTCAAGTACTATAAAGAACATCAGGATGAGGCTTCTACCTTAGGGGTGGCTGCTGTTCTTTCTCAGGTCGTCGCTCTGAAGGTAAATGGGGTGCTTGTGGATCTTTCTTTCTCTCTTGGACCTGCTGATACCGTCGAACTGGTAACCCTTTCGTCTCCGGAGGGGCTTGATGTGATGCGTCATACCGCGTCTCATGTGATGGCTCAGGCGGTTCTTCGGCTTTATCCCGGTGCCAAGTTGGGGGTGGGTCCAACCATTGAAAATGGTTTTTATTATGATATTCTCCTGGAGAAACCGATAGGGGATGAGGATTTGCCCACTATTGAAAGTGAAATGAAAAAGATTATCGAAGAAAAGCTTCCTGTGGTTCGGGAAGAGATGACTCGTGAGAAGGCCCTTGAATGGTGTGAGAAAAACCATCAGCCGTTCAAGGCAGAGATTATTCGGGATCTTGAGGGTGAAACCTTTTCGTTTTATCGGCAGGGGGAGTTTGTGGATCTTTGTCGTGGGCCACATCTTCCCAATACCCGTTTTCTGAAGGCTTTTAAGCTTTTGCATACGGCAGGGGCTTACTGGAGGGGGGATGAGAAGAATCCCATGCTTACCCGTATTTACGGAACGGCCTTTGCCACCAAAGAAGACCTTGAAAACTATCTCCATCTCCTTGAGGAAACCAAAAAGAGAGACCATCGAAGGTTGGGAAAGGAACTCGGGCTTTTCAGTTTTCATGAGGAGGGGCCTGGTCTTCCCTTCTGGAAGCCAAAGGGCGTGGTTTTGAAAAATACGCTCATAGAATTTATGAGGGCTCATCAGCGTCGGCTGGGGTATGTGGAGGTCGAAACGCCAACCATGCTCAAGGATGATCTCTGGAGGATTTCGGGGCACATGGAAAACTTCAAAGAGAACATGTTTTTCCTTGAGAAGGATGGCGAAAATTATGCTATCAAGCCGATGAATTGTCCTGGAGGGATGCTTCTCTATAAAGAAGAGCTTCACTCCTATCGTGAGCTTCCGCTCAAGGTAGCCGAATTTGGAAAGGTTCATCGCTATGAACGTTCGGGGGTTCTGCAGGGACTTCTTCGTGTGCGTGGGTTTACGCAGGATGATGCCCATATCTTTACCACCCCTGAAGGGCTCAAGGATGCTATTCGGGAGATTATTGAGCTTGTTGATGTGGTGTATCGTACCTTTGGGTTTAGCTACTCGACGGCTCTCTCAACACGTCCTGAAAAGTCCATGGGAACGGATGAGCAGTGGGAGTTGGCCACTTCAAGCCTGAAAGCGGCCCTTGAGGAGAGTGGTATTGCGTACACGGTCCAGGAGGGAGAAGGGGCTTTTTATGGGCCCAAGATAGAGTATCATCTCAAGGATGCCCTTGGGAGAACCCATCAATGTGGAACTATCCAGCTGGATATGAATCTCCCGGAGCGGTTTGATCTCACCTATGTGGGAGAAGATGGGAAACCCCATCGCGTGATTATGCTTCATCGGGCTATTTTAGGAAGCCTTGAGCGATTTATCGCCATTCTCATAGAGCACTACGGAGGGAAATTCCCCTTTTGGCTTGCCCCTGTGCAGGTAGCGGTACTCCCTGTTTCTGATCGGTTTGTGGAGTATGGCTTTGAGGTCAAACGGGCTCTTGAAAAGGCCGGGATTCGGGTAACGGTTGACACTTCCAGTGAAAAACTCGGCTATAAGATTCGTCAGGCCCAGCTTGAACAGGTACCCTATATGTTAGTAGTGGGAGAAAAAGAAGCCGCTGAAAGGAAGGTTTCGGTGCGTCACCGTGAGGAGGGAGACAAAGGAAGTGTTTCCCTTGAAACGCTTGTAGAGGAACTGAAACGGCAGAATCGCTTCCCTGGGCTTGAGTAAGAGAAAAAAGCTCTTGAGGGGAGGTTTTGTTTTCCTCACTCAGAAAAAGACAAAATTCCCTGAAAGGGGGCTAAATTTGATTTTTTTGCGATTTTGTGTTACAATACAGTTCCAGAAAAAGTATCAGTAAAAGGAGGTTTTGTATTAACGCCAAGGAAGATAAGCTCCGTATCAACGACGAAATCACCGCCAAAGAGGTGAGGTTGGTATCGGGGACGGGTGAGCAACTCGGGATTGTATCGATAGAAGAAGCGCTTGCAAAAGCCGATGAATTGGGGGTGGATCTGGTAGAGATTGCTCCACAGGCCAATCCCCCTGTGTGTAAGTTGATAGATTACGGCAAGTTTCTTTACCAGAAGGAGAAAAAGGCCAAAGAGGCTCAAAAGCATCAGAAGATAGTGGAAGTCAAGGAAATGAAGTTCAAGCCCAAGATAGCGGATCATGACTTTTCCTATCGGGCGAAACAGATGCAGGAGTTTCTTGAGGCTGGGGACAAGGTCAAGGTGACGATTCGTTTTCGGGGACGTGAACTTGCTCATACCCAGATTGGCTTTGATCTTGCCGACAAGATTGTAGAGGCTATGAAGGAGTGGGGAACTCCCGATAAGCCCCCCAAGCTTGAGGGGAAACAGATAGTGTTTGTTTTGAATCCCAAAGCAAAAAAATAAACGGAGGACATTGTATGCCCAAGTTGAAGACAAAAAAGTCTGCGGCAAAACGCTTTTCCAAGTCCGGGACGGGAAAATTGTTGCGTTCCAAAGCCTATAGAAGACACCTTCTGACACACAAGTCTTCCAAGCAGAAGAGGGGTTTGTGTGGCAAGGCACTGGTTTATAAAGGTGATGTGTCCCGTATTGAGAAGATGGTTCCTTACCTGTAAGGCAACGATTGGAGGAAGGATATGAGAGTTTCAACAAGTGTGACTACACGCAAACGTCACAAAAAAATCCTGAAAAGAGCCAAGGGTTTTCATGGTGCTCGCAAGCTTCGGTATAAGGTGGCCAAAGAAGCTGTGATGCACGCCATGGCGTATGAGTACAGGGACAGGAAACTCAAAAAGAGAGATTTCCGTTCTCTGTGGATTGTACGTATCAATGCCTTTGTGAGACAGGAGGGCATGACTTACAATCGCTTCATCGAAGGGCTTCGCAAGGCGAATGTGATGTTGAACCGAAAAGCCCTTGCCAATATGGCCATTGAGAATCCTGAGGGGATGAAGCAGTTAGTGGCCTTGGCCAAAAAACATGTGGGATGACTTATTTCCAAAGAATATCCTTAGGTCTTGTGATTTTTATGGTGGGAGCTGTTTCTCTATGGAGCGACATGCTCCCTTTTTCTTCTTTTTCTCCCTACATGGGTGAGGAAAATCAGTGGTGTGTGCGTTTTGAGACAACGGCAGTGAACTGGTCACCTTTTCTCTGGTTGTATGAAGCCACCTTTTTGTATAGTCCCACCCCTGAGGCCAGTGTGGATATAGCCCTTCCTGTGTGGCACTGGGAGGGGCAAGACCATGTTCTCGGGGATGTAACGGTGGATTTTCGGGGGGTGGTTTTTCGGGATGATTCTTTTCACTGGCGTGGACTTTTGCTTGGTGGACTTCGTTTGCCAACGGGGGTTTCGGCGAGAGCGGGGATACGTCGCGTAGGAGAAAGGGTGGTGAGTTATTTCCCCTATAGCACAGGTGCCCTTGGGTGGCGTGGGGGGATGATGATGAGTTATATGGGGTGGCCTGTATGGCTACATGGGGCTTTGGTGTACGTGAGTGAATATCGATCAGAAGAGACCCTGCTTGATATGGATATGAAAGATGATGGAGTTGTAGCTCAGCTTGTGGGGGATTATCTTTTTCGGTTTTCTTCGTGGAGGTTATTGGTTGCCGGAGGTATCCTTTCGTGGTTTTCCTGGGGGGATTTTCCGTGGGGAACTGGTGTACTTTTCTTTCATAAAGCCACTTTCTTTTTTGGTTCGTGGCGGGGAGGGTATGAGGTGAGTTATGGGACAGAGGGAATAGGAGGGGTATTTGTTCAATATAATTTTTGAAATATTTCATAGGAAGAAGATAAACTTTTTGGTGGTAGGGTTCCGATAAGTCGATACGGGGAGTTGGAACATGTTTGAAACCATGACCGATGAAGAGATCCTGAAAACGATTCAGAAGCTCCAGAAGGAAA
The DNA here is from genome assembly GCF_025266855.1 of Longinema margulisiae. Taxonomy (GTDB): domain Bacteria; phylum Spirochaetota; class Brevinematia; order Brevinematales; family Thermospiraceae; genus Thermospira. Next base: position 603,199 of record NZ_CP053071.1, on the reverse strand, counting down.
ATCCTGCTGATGAGGGTATCCGTGGCTATTTTGATGAACTTTATCGCCGGTATTATCAGAGAGCGTATAATCTTGCTCGTTTTTATGGACTTGATAAGTATGACTCGGAGGATATTGTTCAGGATGCCTTTTTGAAACTGCTTCTTCATGCTCATCAGTTTCGAAGTGAGGAAGTCTTTCAGGTCTGGTTTATGCGAATCGTGTTCAACACCATTCGGGATAAATATAGAGAGAAAAAGCGACATATCTATCAAGATATTGATGAAATGTCAGAAACTTTAGAAGGGAAAAAACAAAATTTTTTAGAAACGTTTCACTTTCGGGATGAGATACAGCGTATTATAAATAGAATACCTGAGAAATTGCGGATGGTTCTTATTCTCAGGGTGTATGGGGAAATGGAGTTTGCTGAGATTGCGGAGATTCTTCATATCTCTGTACGACAGGTGCATAATCGCCTGAAAAAGGCGATGGAACTTCTCAAAGAATATGGGAAGGAAGGATAGGTGTATGAGAGAAAGTCTGGATTTTTCTTCTCTTGAAAAGCGACTGAAAGAAGCCGTCTATACTGACTGGCAGGGTGATCCCTCTTCGGTCTGGCAGCGTTATAAAGAGATAAAAGAAAAAAAGGAGGCATATATGACGAAGTCTCCCTTTCGGCTTGTGATGGTATTGGGCGTGGTTGTGCTGCTTGTGGTAGGGGGTATTTTTGGGATGGGCTGGTTTTTCCAGTACCAGAAGACCGAGAAAATCAATCAGGGTGAGGCCATTTTGGTGACAATGACCATTGGCGACGTCCAGGTTCGCAAGATGGGTTCTGACACCTGGCGAGAGGTTTCGGTAGATGATGTAGTGGAAATGGGGGATACTCTACGGACAGGGAATGAATCTGCGTGTGAACTTCAGATTGTTGAACGGGGTGTTTATAGGCTTGAGGCCAATACCGAGATGTTAGTAGCTAAACTGGTCAATCAGGAGGGAAGTCTTCAGGCCAAGATTCACGTGGATAAGGGAACCATGGGGTTGAAGCCAAAGAAACTCAAAGAAGGTGAAGTCTTTGAGGTGGAAACCTCCACGGCCGTGGCCGCTGTTCGTGGAACCGTCTTTATGGTGAGTGTCTCTGAAGAGGGGGATACGAAGGTAGCCGTCGTAGAGGGAAAGGTTGCTGTGGCTCCGAAGGTTACCTCTCTTGAAAAGGCAAAAGAAGAAGCCAAACTTGATGCCAAAGCCTATGAGGTTCTTCAGGAGGTGGTGGCTTCTCCTGTAGAGGTTGGGGCAAACGAAGAGGTGGTTCTTGAGAAGCAGGTCGTAGAGCAGGTGAATCAAAAGGTGGCAGAGGTGATTGAGCAAAAAGCAGCCACAGAAGGACCAATTACCGTAGAAAAAGTAGAGGCGGTGAAACAAACCGTGGTGGAAGAGGTGGCCAAAGACGTGACAGGCAAGAGTGCGTCCAATGCCTCTTCTGTGGTTGAGGTAGTGGTGCAGAAAAATGAAATCACCGAAGAGGCCAAGCAAATTCTTGAGAGTGTCCGACAGAAAGAGCCTGTGGGAAAGAAACGTGTGAGAGTTGGTTTCTCTTCCGATGTGCCTGGGACAGTGGTAGTTCTCAATGGCACAAAGTTGGGGAAGGCTCCACTTTCAAAAATTCTTGATAGTGATACTGTCTATACGGTTGTTTTTGAGAAAGAAGGTTACGAGTCCCTTTCTCAGGAGATAACTATTACCTCTCCTACTAATATTTCTGTGAAATTGACGGCTCTTGCTTCAGGTGAGGCAATGGATACTAATGAAATGGTGGCGGAGGTTCCTCAGACCAATCAGGAACCCGAGAAGCCTCTTCCCAAGCCCGGGGATATGGAATGGGAAAAACCCTTTGTTGAGGATGTTTCTCCCACGATGATTGTGGTTGATCGTGGTGGACCGGAGGCGGACAGGATTGTCTGCAGTGTGGAAAATAGGATTGTGATTATGAATCTTGAGGGAGAGGTGATCAAGAGCTTTGTACTTGGTAAAGGGAATACCTATGATTTTCCGCTTGTGGCTACATCTCGGGGTATTTTTGCCCGTGATGATGATGGAGTGGTCTATGGCTACGATTATAACGGAAATCAGAAGTGGTCGGTGAAACTGCCGAAGAGTCCTGCGTGGACGGGGCTTTCAATAGCTCGAAATAACCTCATTATGCCCGTGGTGCAGAATAAGATTTATGTGCTGAGTATGGATACAGGAGAGTCTGTATTCACTATTGAGGCGACAGCACAGATGTATGCTTCTCCTGTGATGGTTGACAACAAGCTTTTGGTGTACGCTCAGGAGAATGGTATAGTGGTAGGCTATGATACAGAAAACAGGGCTGAACTCTGGAGAAAGGATCTGGGCAAGCGGTTTGTGTTGCCTCTTTATGGTTTCTCCGAAGGGGAAAAGAAGGTAGTCGTGTTGCCCATTCAGGGAAAACTCATTGGCCTCAATGCTTTGGTAACGTTTTTTTCAGGAGACCTGCAGTGGGAAGATGAGGAAAAGCAAAAAAAAGTTCCTCCCTGGCCGATAATAGGACACAAGGAGGAACCCATGCGTAAAGAATTCACCTTCACTTTGACTATCGACTACCCTGACACAAAACTTGAGACGTTAGTGGTGGTTTTTCTCCAGGCCATCAAAGGAGTGTTTGAGTCATTTGTTCATCAGATTTCTGTAGAAGTGGCAGAAAAAGAAATAAAAGAAGGTCGTATCACCTGTACATGCGGAGAAAAACATCACTTCATATGGAAAACAAAGCATGGAAAAAACACTGTTTTTGTTCTGATGCCCTTTGGAAAGATCACTCTTCCTCAGCTCCAAATTCAATGCAAAAAGTGTGGAAGAAAACTTTTTCTCACAAGATCTCTTCTTGGTGTAGAAAAGCGAAAAAGGCAAATCCTGAAAGATATCTACAGAGTGGCTTTAGCCGGGGCTCTTACCACCTATCGAGTGGCCGCTCGTATTCTTTCCTTCACAGGGTATAAAATAGGTCTTAGCACCCTCTGGAAAAACCTTCAAAATATTGGGAGAAAGATACATTTCAGTATCTCAGAAAAAGAAAAACCCTGTGGAGAAGCCGATGGGACGGGTATTCCTGTTCAGGGCAAGAAAAAAGGAGAAGAAGCTAAAATTCTTTTGCAGGAGAGGCAACAAGCCTCCCCATTGACAGGAAAAAATACAAGAATAGCAGGCCTTCTTGTGGATAATTACCATGCAGGTTGGGACAAACTTCTTAAGCCCATTCAAGAAAAACACTCTTTTTCTCGGTTTTTTCTTGTTGTCGATGGAGATACAGGGATTAACCAGGGCAAACATCCCGGTATCGTTTTTCAACGATGTTTGTGGCATGTAAGTTATCAATTGAAGTATTTTCTTCGTCTTGATAGAGTGAGATATCGTTCTTCTGAGTGGACAAATATTGTCGCTGAAACAGGGAAAGCCTGTTTCTTGGGGTACAAAAATGACTGGCAAACAAGACTTGGTTATCAAAGCGAGCGCAGACAGCATATTCAGAATCTTCTTGACTTATTTCACGAAAAAGGGCGCAAACATTGTTTTTATTATCTTCTTCGTGCTCAAAAAGACATGTTCGCCTGTGACAGTGAAGATGGTTTGCCAGGAACAACCTCAAGGGCAGAACGGGTGATGCGAACCATAAACCAGAGAATGGATGTAGGGGTATGGAAAAGAGAAGGGGCAACCAATGTTCTTGCTGTGCGTTTGCATTACTACTATAATCGTGATGAGGCTATCGATGGTGTCTACTGGCAGGATGTGATATAAAACATAGGGATGGTACGTACTTATTGCCCTGTTTTATGGCCTAAAAAGGGTACTTTCCCCAGAAAAAACTTGTTTATCTAAAATGTTCCCTGTATACTACAGTTGACAAAAATCTTTTGAGCCAGGGGTAACTTCTTTATCCTTTTCTCTCTCTTTCAGGTCTCCTGTTGGAAACGTAATCAATGCTTTGACTGGGGATATTATGTGGGAAAGGGAGATACCGGGAGCTACCTTTGCCACAAAACCCCTTGCCATAGGAAAGCTTTTCTACGTGGTGAACAAAAACAGGCTTGAGGTGATTGATATGTTCTCTGGAGAGACGAGAAGCAAGCTCAGCATGGCATCTGATATTCTCTCTTTCCAGGTGGAGAAGAGAAAGATTTATCTCCTTGATGCTACCGGTCAGATGAAAGCCTTTGGGCCTGGTGGAGAGACCCTCTGGTCGTATAACGCAGGCAGTGGAGCGCAGGGTCTTGCTGTTCATCCTGAGGGAGCATACGTCTTCAAGAAGAAGGCGGTGGTGAAGTTGGTGAATGAGGTCCCCCAGAAAAAGTAAACCGTATTGAAAGAAAGAGTGTACAGGCCTATCCTTTGGGTAGGCCTGTATTTTTTTGTGGTGAAAAACTTGCGAGAAATTTCTCTCCGTGGTATACTCATAGCAGAAAGGAGAAAAAGGAGGATGTATGGTTTTTGTTTTCCTTGTTTGTGGGGTGGTCTTTGGTCTTTTTTTGGCAGGTATTCGTCTGGGGAGAAGTGACAGAGAGGTGAAAGAAAGTCGTTTTCTTTTGCAGCTTATTTCGCGGGGTGTGACCATCTTTAATGTATTGATAGTGGTGGGATTTTTGGCCACTCAGCCTGTGTATGCGCAGGAGCAGGGTTCGACAACAGATACGCATCTTGTGGCGGTTGAGAAAACCACTCCTGGTTATGGAATGGGGCTTTTGGCTGCGGCTATTGCGGTGGCTGTGGGTGCCCTTGGGGGTGGAATTGCCGTGGGAATGGCGGCGTCAGCTGGTATGGGAGCTCTTTCTGAGAATCCGAAACTCTTTGGAAATATTTTGATCTTTGTGGGGCTTGCCGAGGGTATTGCTATCTATGGACTCGTGGTGGCCCTTTTTATTTTGCAGAAGCTGTAGGTTTTTCCTTGTATGAAAGGGGAAGTGGTGACACTCGGCCACCGGGAGTTTGTTCAGGCCTTGGCCCTGGGAGGGCTTCGTGGCTGGGAGGTTTCTTCAGCTGAAGAAGCCTTAGGGGCATGGAAAACCATCCTGAAACAGGAAGGGGTGGCCTTGGTTCTTCTTCCTCTCTGGGTGGAAAAGGCTTTGCGAGAGGAGATTTTAGCCAAAAAGGTCTCGAGAACTCCCCCTCTTGTGTTAGCTCTTCCTGATCCTCTTGAGGGAGAAACAGGAGAGGTCGTGGCTACTCTCTCGGAGTATATCCGTACCAGTTTAGGGGTCAAGATTTAGGAGGGAAGATGTCCTTAGAGGAGATGCTTTTTTCGATCAAGGAGTCTTTTGATACCACGAGGAATCATCTTCTTTCTCAGGCTGAGTATGAAGCAGGACAGATTTTAGCCCAGAAGAAAGCCTCTCTTGAGGAGTGGAAGAGAAAAGAACTCGCTCTCTGGGAAGAGAAGATTCAGAGGGAGGCCAAAAATGAGCATTTGCATGTGGATATCCTGATTGATCAGCAGAAGAAAAAGTATCTCTATGAAGAATCCTTTCGGCTTTTTGAAACCACAATGGATGAGGTTTTTTCGGCTCTCCTTGAAAAAAAGGATGAGTATATCAGGTTTCTTGTGGGGTGTATTCAGAAATCGGCTCGTATCTGGGAGACAAAAGAGCTTACTATTCTCTTGAATGAGAGAGATATGGCTTTGTTTGGGGAGATTCAGAGGGCTTCAGGGCTTGTGCTGAAGGGAGAGAATTCTCGTCTTCTTTCCGGGGGGGTAATTTGTCGTTATCATGAGGAGGAGATTGATTATTCCTTTGAGCAGATCCGGGAGGTGCTTCGTCCGGAGATGATACAGTGGATTTATAGGCATATAGGAGAGAATCATGAGTGAAATGGTGCAGCCCAACCCCGGGAAAAACCTTCAGGTCACGGTGAATGGGAAGGTGTATGAGCGTATTCCTGTGAAAACCCATGTGGTCATGCCGGGTGAGAATCTTGTGGATGTGGTGAAAACCTATGCCCTTCCTCTTTTGCAGCCGGGAGATGTGTTGTTTATTACAGAGAAGATAGTAGCGGTCAGTCAGGGGAGGGCTTTTCCTGTGAAGACCATTCATCCAAGGAAATTAGCGGTGTTTCTTTCTCGTTTTGTGACGAAGACCAAACATGGGATAGGGCTTGGGATACCTGAAACCATGGAGATGGCCATTCGAGAATGCGGAGTGTGGAGGATTCTTTTAGCGGCAGCGGTAGCCGCAGTGACCAAACCACTTGGAAGAAAGGGGGATTTTTATCGTATTGCCGGTTACAAAGCGTCTTCTATTGACGGGCCTACTCCCAATACCATTCCTCCGTATAATGAGTATGTTGTTCTTGGGCCTGATAAGCCAAATAAGGTAGCCAAAGAAATAAGCGAAGAGATCAGGGTTCCTGTGCTTATTGTGGATCTCAATGATCTAGGGGGAAAAATTCTTGGGGTTTCAGACAAAAAAATAGACAAGGACCTTTATTATACTATCCTGAGGGATAATCCCTTGGGGCAGTCTAAGGAGCAAACGCCTATAGGAATTATTCGTCAGGTAAAATAAAGAGGGAAGTATGGAACATGCCTATTGTGGAAGGGTGACACGGGTCAATGGGCCACTGGTTTCTGTTCATCTTGAGATTGGGCTCCAGATGATGGAGGTGGTGTATGTCTCGGAACTGAGGCTGATTGGAGAGGTGCTTCATATCAGGGGGGAAGAGGCCGTTATTCAGGTATATGAGGATACGTCAGGGGTGAAACCAGGGGATGAGGTATGGCATTCCGGGCTTCCACTTTCGGTTGAATTGGGCCCTGGAATCATCGGGAATGTCTTTGATGGCATTCAACGACCACTTGAAGAGATAGCCAAAATTTCCGGGATCTATATTGGGCGTGGTATCAATGTTCCTGCTCTCTCGAGGACCAGAAAATGGGAATTCTTTCCCAAGGTGAGTGCTGGGCAAAGGGTTTCTGGGGGGACGGTGCTCGGGCATGTGCCTGAAACGCCCCTTGTGGAACACAGGGTTCTTGTTCCTCCCCGGTTAGAGGGAGAAATTGTCTGGATAGCAGAGGCTGGGCAGTACACGGTGGAGGAGCCTATAGCCGAGATCAAACTCTCTCAGGGTATCACGGAGAAGCTTTTTCTTTTTCATCGGTGGCCGGTGAAGATTCCTCGTCCTGTTCGGAAGCGTCTGGATACCAAAGAACCCCTTCTCACAGGGCAGCGAATTGTAGATATGTTTTTTCCCCTTTCAAAAGGGGGAACGGCGGCCATTCCGGGTGGTTTTGGAACAGGAAAAACGATCACCCAGCATCAGTTGGCCAAGTGGGCTGATGCGGATATTATTGTGTATATTGGGTGTGGGGAGCGGGGAAATGAGATTACCGAGGTGCTTGAGGATTTTCCCAAGCTCATTGATCCCAAGACCAATCGTCCTTTGATGGAACGTACTATTTTGATAGCCAATACCTCAAATATGCCTGTGACGGCTCGAGAGGCGTCAATTTATACAGGGATTACGTTGGCGGAGTACTACAGGGATATGGGTTATGATGTGGCGCTTATGGCTGATTCTTCTTCGCGGTGGGCTGAGGCACTCCGGGAACTTTCCGGGCGGCTTGAAGAAATGCCGGCGGAGGAAGGTTTCCCTGCGTATCTTGGTTCAAAGCTTGCCGCTTTTTATGAGCGAGCGGGAAACTTTGTCACCCTTTGTGGGGAAGAGGCTTCTATTAGTGCCATTGGGGCTGTCTCTCCTCCGGGAGGGGATTTCTCTGAACCGGTAACCCAGAATACCAAACGTTTCGTGCGTTGTTTCTGGGAGCTTGACAAGGCGCTTGCCTCGAGTCGGCATTACCCTTCTATCAACTGGATGCGCAGTTATAGTGAGTATGCCGAGGAATGTGAGGAGTGGTGGGTCAATCAGGTGGATCCTGAGTATCGAACTATTCGACTGGAAGCGTATGGTATTCTCCAGAAAGAGGACAAGCTTCAGAAGATTGTCAAACTCATTGGTCCTGATGCCCTTCCGGATACAGAACGGCTCTATCTTGATATAGCCCGTCTCATCAAGGTAGGATTTCTTCAGCAGTCTGCCTATGATCCTGTGGACACCTATTCCACACCGGAGAAACAGATTGCGCTTCTTCGTCTGATCCTTGATTTTAAGCGCAAGGCTGAGGAACTGGTGAGACAGGGGGTTCCTCTTTTCAAAATTCGTGAGATGCAGAGTTTTAGCGATATTATGAGGGCAAAGCTTACGGTTCCCAATGAGGATTTGTCCGGTCTTGATCGATTGAGACAGGCGATGGAACAGGAGTTTGCCGAGATAGAAACCGAATATCTCTAGGAGAGGCCTCGTATGAAAGAAGCACGAAGAGAGTATGTTGGTGTTCAGGAAATCAATGGTCCTCTCATGGTGGTACGGGGAGTGCCTGGGGTAGGATACGATGAACTTGTGGAAATCAAGGCCCAGGATGGCACTCTTCGTCATGGAAAGGTTCTTGAGGTTTCCCATGAGGCTATTCTTGTGCAGGTTTTTGAAGGAAGTACCGGTATCAATCCGAAGGAAACCAAGGTTCGTTTTGTAGGTAAACCCCTTGAGATACCTCTTGCTGAGTCAATGCTTGGACGGGTTTTCAATGGAGTGGGCAAGCCTCTTGATGGTATGGGGGACGTTGTTCCTGAGATGACAAAAAATGTCAACGGAGAACCATTGAATCCGGTGGTAAGAGCCTACCCACGAGAGTATATCCAGACGGGTATATCGGCTATCGATCTGATGAATACCCTTATTCGCGGACAGAAACTCCCTATTTTCTCAGCAGCGGGATTACCCCACAATCTTTTGGCGGCCCAGATTGCCGCCCAGGCGAAACTCCCTGGTGAGGAGAGTGGAAACTTTGTGGTGGTCTTTGCGGCCATGGGTATTAAGTATGATGATGCCTCGTTTTTCATCAAGCGTTTTGAGGAGTCGGGAGCAAAAGCTAATGTGATTCTTTTTCTGAATTTGGCAAGCGATCCCCCTATTGAGCGTATTATTACCCCGCGAGTGGCTTTGACGGTCGCAGAGTATTTGGCGTATGAGAAGGGAAAGCATGTTCTTGTGGTGATGACGGATATGACGAACTATTGTGAGGCCCTCCGGGAGATTGCTAACGCAAGAGGAGAAGTGCCAGCACGAAAGGGATTTCCTGGCTATATGTACAGCGATCTCGCTACCCTGTACGAAAGGGCTGGACGGGTCAAGGGGAGGCCAGGGTCTATCACCCAGGTGCCTATTTTGACGATGCCCAATGATGATATTACGCATCCTGTGCCGGATCTGACGGGGTATATCACCGAGGGTCAGATTGTGCTGAGTCGAGAATTGTATGCCAAGGGTATCTATCCCCCTATTGATATTTTGCCGTCTCTCTCCCGTTTGATGAAGGATAGTATTGGTGAGGGATACACTCGAGATGATCATCCCCATCTTTTTATGCAGCTTTATGCCAGTTATGCCAGGGTGAAGGAGGTGCGTTCGATTGCCTTCATTGTAGGGGAGGATGAGCTTTCTCCGGTGGACAAGGCGTATCTTCGTTTTGGTGAGGTGTTTGAGAGGCGTTTTATTGGCCAGGGCTTCTTTGAAGACAGAACTATGGAGCAGAGTCTTGCCCTTGCGTGGGAGATTCTGTCGCTTTTGCCACGGTCGGAACTTACCAGTATGAAACCAGAGGAGATTGAAAGGTATTATAAACCACCTGTAGAAAACTCCGAAGAGATAAGGATAGGGGAGGAAGTGGGTGCGTTATGATATAGCCCCGACCAAAACAGCGTTGTTTGACTACAAGGAGCAGCTTTCGTTTTCGCAGGAAGGAAGAAACCTTCTTGAGGAAAAGCGAGAGGTGCTGGTCATGCAGCTTCTCTCCATTCTTCAGACCTATAAGCAAAAGCGCCATCTTTTAGAAGAGAAATGGAGTAATTTTTATCAGGAGTTTCTGCTTCTCAAAACACTTTCAGGAGAAGAGAGTGTAGCAGAGATGACCTGTGTGGATGTGGCGCATCCTTTGTCCACCGTGGAGATGACGGAAAAAACCTTGATGGGGGTCGTACTCCCTTCTCTGAAACCACTACTGAAAAATCAGGTTTCTGTGAAAAATTTTCTTTCCACGAATGTCTTTTATGACGATCTGTATCTTCAGTTTCAGGAACTTTTTGCCCTGCTTTTAGAGGTGGCGCAGCTTGAGTCGGCTGTGTGGAGATTAGCCAGTGAGATTCGTCGAACGCAGCGGAAGGTCAATGCCCTTGACAATATCTTTATTCCAGAATTCAAAGAGATTGTCAAGTTTATTGCCGATACCCTTGAAGAAAGGGACAGAGAGACCCTTTTTCAAATGAAAAAGGTGAAAAAATCCCAGGGAGGTGGACCATGAAACGTCTGTATATTTCAATGAACCAGACGGAGAGTCGATTGTATCATGGTCTTCCGGTTTTTGTCTCTTTGGCTGAACAGATGGGACTGGCGATTGTCGGGGTTTTTGTTGTGGACAAGGAATCCCTTCTCAAACTTGAGCGTTATCGGATCTTTGTAAGTGAAGAAGTAGCCCATCTTTCGGAGGGATTGGTCAAAGAGGGGGAAAAGCGCTGTACCAAACTTCAACATCTTTGTGAGGAGAGGGGTGTGGAGTTTTATGCTGTGGTTTTAGAGGGGGATCCCCTTCATGATTTTTTGCGTTATGTCAATGAGGATGCATGTGAGGGGAAAATCATAGAAGTGGTGCGAAGGGGATGTGGGGCTATGTTCAGGGATATCTTTGATCCCCTTTCCCGGCAGATTCTTCTGGAAACTTCTCATCATGTTTTTGTTGTAGGGGTTGGGTATGAAGGAAGCCATTGAGAAAATCCTTGAGCTTGAGCAGAGGTTTCAGGAAGACTTGGATGAGGCGAAAAAGCAGGCTGATGAAATTGTCACCAAAGCCAAAAAAGAAGCCCAGGAAATGGAAGATGTCTATCGAAAGGCCTTAGAAGAGAAGAAAAAGGCGGATAGGGAAGAACTACGCAAAACCATAGAGGCTTATACCAAGAAACAACAGAAACAGGCGGAAAAGGAAAGGGAATTGTATCAGAAGAAATTGGCTTCCTTGCGAGAAAACCTTCGAAGGGAAATAGAAAAAAGGCTGTGGGAGGAATAATCGTGGCCTATCATGGCGCCACCTATGCCAAGATTTTGCGCTGGTTGTCTTTTTTTGAGGGGAGAAAGGACATTGAACCACGATGGGGTCTTTCTTTTGAGGAATTTCTTCAGTCGTTTGAACTTCCCCATAAGGGAAGGATCACAGAAGAAACTATTCTGGATGTGGAGAAGGCTATTCATCAGGAGAAGATAGGTCTGATTCGGAGTCTCATGCGGTATGAGTCAAAGAAGACACAGCGGGTTCTTCAGGTCTATCTTCGTCGATATGAGATCAAGAATCTCGTGAATCTTGTTTTGTCTCTTCTCTATCATCGCCCTGTGTCTATTCTCTATGAGTTGGGCAAGGGGTACCGTATCCAGCCGCCTTTTATGGCAGAGATCAAGGATTTGAAGGACCTGCAGTCATTTTTGATTCATACCCCGTACTATCGTTTGGCTCAGGACGCTTTTCCTGAACTGGAGAGAACGGGGGAAACCTTTGGTTTTGAGGTGCGTTTGTATGAGCGTTTCTTGGAGGATCTGGTAGAGGTGGCACGTCAAAGTGGGGAGTGGTCGGCCTGGAGGGATACGCTTCTCTTTGGTCTAGAAATGGAACGCGTGCTATTTGTGGCCCGGATGAAGTTTGGCTATGAGCGGACAGCGGAAGAGGTCTTAGCCTACTTTCCACCGGTTTTTGAACAGAGAAGTTACTGGCGAAGGCTTCTCAATACCAAGAGTCTTGCTGACTTTGTGTCCCTTCTTCCACGTCAATTGGCCCTCGATACGGCAAACGATCTACAAACGTTGGCCAGGGTTCTCCCGGAGAGGGTGGTAGCGTGTTTGTGGCCTATGGCCAAAAAGCCCGGCTCTGCTCACTTTTTGGGGGCGTTTTTGGTGATTCAGGAAATGATGGTACAGAACTGGCAAATAGCCATAGAGGCTAAACGGTATAAACTCTCATGGGAACGTGTATCCGGGCTTATGGTGGAGGGAGGTAGGCATGCTGTTTTCTGAAAGGCTCAAGAAAATGGATGTCCTGGTTCGTAAAGAAGATGTGGAACGGGTATTAGATTGGCTTGCCCATTATGGTCGTTTTGAGCCTTTGGTGATAGATGAACAAAAGGCAAAGGAATATCATCTTCGGCATGAGAAGAATATAGAACTGACCCAGCATATTACTGCCCTTGTGAGACGAAATGAGGACCTCATCATGCGTATGTCTGGTGGGGTTATTCCTTCTCATATTGAGGTGAACCCAGACTGGCATATGGGAATCGGGGAGATTGAGGCAAGGCTTTCTGAGATTGAAAAGCGGTATCAAAAGATTTTAGAAGAGATGGCTGAACTTCAGCGAAGAAAGGTTGATATTGAGATCCGGGTGAGAAGACTTCAGTTCTTTGCTACCCTTGATATCCCCTGGCAGAAACTGAGAAACACATCCCTTTTTTATGTGGGTTTTGGGGCTATTGCCCAGTCTCAATATGCTGGTTTTGTCCAGGCTATGTCCCAGCTTCCTGTGGAGATACGGTATGTGGACAAGATTGGTGAGGATGTGGTGGTCTTTTTCTTCTGTGAGGCAAAACAGAAAGAGAGTGTGGAAAAGGTTTTGAAGGCGGTGTTTTATAAGGAATATGGTCTTCCCCTTGAGGCAGCGGATAATCCCAAACAGCGGCTTCTTCAGTATTCCTTTGATTTGAATGCGACTTATGATGAAGAGGAATGGCTGGACAGGCAGAAAACCAAGATGGAGAACCTTTTTCTTCCTGATCTTTTGGCTTTCCGGGAGGTTCTGGAGTACAGGAAACGTTTAGTAGAGATCAGGGATCAGATGGTGTCATCGCAAACGGTGAGTCTTTTTGCGGGCTGGATACCGGCAAGGGATGAAGCGATGGTCAGGTTCAATATAGAAAAAATTACTTCAAAGCGGTGTACGATAGAAACCAAGGACGCTTCACGGGCCATGGTTGAGGAGGGGCTTGAACCGCCGACACTTTTTGATCATCCGGGGATCTTGAAGCCCTTTGAAACGCTTGTGAAAACATACGGGATGCCACACTACAGGGAGATTGATCCCACGCTTTTTTCTGCTTTGACCTATGTGCTGATGTACGGGGCGATGTTTGGGGATGTGGGACAGGGGCTTGTTTTGTTTCTGATGGGGCTTGTGGGAAGCTTTCTCAAGGTGTTTCGTAAGTTTCGGAGTCTCATGCAGATTGTGATGTGGGTGGGGGTTTCTTCAGCCATATTTGGTTTTGTTTATGGGGAATTTTTTGGCAGGCACGATATTATCCAGGCGCTCTGGTTTTCTCCAAGAGAGAATGTTTCGCAGATTCTTCTCGTGGCCATTGGATTTGGGGTGGGCCTTATTTCGGTGGCGATGATTCTCAATGTGGTGAATAGTTTTCTTGAGGGGGATTTTGCCAAGATGCTTTTTTCTTCGTATGGGGTGGCGGGGATGATGTTCTACTGGGGGGTATTGGGTGCAGTGGTCATTGGTTTTTTAGGAAAACCTGTTCCCTGGTATTTTACAGCCATGGCTTTTGGGGGGCTTATCTTTATCTTTTTGGAGAGGCCTTTGGCTTATCTTTTGTTTCATCATGGGAAGAGTTTTCCCAATCCGGCAATGGGATTTTTTGATCTTTTTGAAACGGCGATCACCTTCCTCAGTAATACGATATCGTTTATGCGTATTGGGGCGTTTGCGCTGAATCATACGGCTTTGATGGGGGTGGTTTTTCTGGTGGATAATATGATTTCGCAGCCTTTTCTCAAGTGGATAGTGCTTCTGTTTGGAAATCTCTTTATTATCGGGTTTGAGGGGTTTGTCGTGGGTATCCAGGCCCTGCGATTGGAGTATTATGAGTTGTATGTGAAATTTTTCCGGGGTACAGGACAGGCGTTTGATGGATTATCGCTCTACAAAAATAAAGAGGAATAGAGACCTTTGCACCTTCGTGCAAAGGTCTCAAAAAAGTGATGTGGTGGTGTACGAGCATCTTTCGAACACCAATGTGGTCCTGGTGACGGATGAGTCATTAGTAGCGAGTCTTCGACCGGTGAGGGCTGTGGTGACGGCGGACGTCCTGCGGGTGAGGTTTATCCCGAAGATGAAGTACTATGCGGGGTACAATGAGGAAGAGATTGTCGCAACGCTTTTTCGCGGGGAGGAGGTGGTGATTTTGAGGCGTAGGGATGAGGAGATGGAGATAGACGGTAAAAGGGGGCGATGGGTGTTTGTGGATACGGGGAGTCGAGATGATAATGGCAGGTTTGTTTTAGGTTGGGTATTTGATGCGTATCTGAGGGAGGTGGGGAGGTAGTGGTAGGCTATCACCATGTTTCAGCTTCGGAGGTGGCTTTTGCTGAGACATGGGAATAGGGCCAGCCCTTCTCTCCTGGAGAAGGGTGCCGGGAGATTTTGCTATGACCTTATTTCAGCAAAGGGGGCTCGTTTGCTGAAACATGGTGATAGCCGGGGCAGGCTTTTCTCTCTGAAAGAAGGTGGTCGTCATTGTTTGGGTTTGTATGGAGGGAGGTTAAACGTTTAACCGGCGGGGTGGTTAGCTGAAACAGGGTGATAGCGATAGCCATGAGGGGGTGGATAGAGAGAGGTTAAACGTTTAACCATTGCCTTTGGCTGAGACAGGGTAATAGCCGGGCGCCCTGCGGTCTCAGAAAGCTCCTTTCTTGCTGACTCGTCGCCGGGGCCCGCCCCTGCCTGCGGTGCGGCCTCAGAGAAGTCCCTGGGGGGCCACATGCCCTGCGGGCTGGTGGGAGAAGGCCCTGTTCTTTTATCACCCCCTTTTTTTCTGTACCCCACTTCGACTTCGCTCAGTATCCGCCTGGCCGCTTTTGCGGTTATGAAAAGGGCCCTTTGGTTTCCGACGGGAAAGTCCTTCCGACGGGAGGACACAGGAGGTGTCCGGGGCGACCTCTTCTGTTGCTCTGCCCGAAAAGCCCACCGAAGCGTAGCCGCGGGGACCCCGCTTTGGCGGGGAATCGGCGGAGCGAGGTGGGCGCTATGCTTCCGAAGTCAGGAGGACGAGTTGAGGTCGCCCCGCGAGGAAGGACTTTCCCTGGGGAGTGGGATTTCTCACTACCCGCAAAAGCGGCCCACCATCCGTCCGAGGCGCATGCGTAGCATGCGACGAGGACAGGGCTCTTCTGGAGTCGGTGCAGGGGCGGGGGCGGGGGTTCACAGGGGGCAGGGAGCCCCTGACCCAGAAAGGCAAGAAAGCACCCGTGCAAGGGTCTCGAGAATTTAGAAGAAGAATCAGAAAAGGTCTTGAGAAGTTCTTTTTTAACTACTTTTCTCCCGGAGAAAGCGTTTGAGGGCTTGAATCTGAGAGGTGGCAAGTTCCTTCACTTCTTCGTAGGCGGTACATCGCCTCAGAAGTTCATAAGCCTGGATATACTGACGACGGCGAAGAAAGAGAAGCGCAAGGGCATAGAGGACTTCGGGGTCTCTTTTCAGTCTCAGGCTTTGTTTGAGGTATTCTCCGGCTTCTTTGAGATAGCCCTTTTCTATGGTGAGAATGGCCAGGTTTTTCCAAACGGAGGGGGTATCTAAGCCCGCCTGGATGGCTTTTTCGTACCAGAGACCGGCCTTTTCCCATTTTTTCTGGGCGGCATAGACGTGGCCAAGAAGATACCATACTACGTGGGAGGCCACTCCCATCCCTTCGAGTTTTTTGAGGAGGCGTTCTGTCATGGGATAGGCATGATGGGTAAAGGCAAGGGAAGCGAGTTCCCAGAGGAGACGGGGGTCTTTTTCAAGATGGCGGCGAATGGGGGAGGAAAGATGGCAAATGGTTTGCCATGAGGTGTTTTTGTCTGCTAAGAGAAGAAAATCGAGAGTGGCTTCGTATTCTTTTTCTTTGCCTGAGAGAGAAAAGGGGACTGATTTGTTTTCTATAGCCTGCCTGTAGAGGGAGGCTCTTTTTTCTTCTTCGTGGTAGGCACAGATGCCATCAAAAATGCCTTTTCTTGAGAGAAAGTCGTCAATGGGTTTCTTGTGGTAGGTGGAGAGTCGAAAAAGGGCAAACATCCTGACAAAAAGGTTCTCTGAAGCAATCATCTGATAGAGACAAGGTTCGAGTTCAAGCCATTTTTCTCTGTACCAGAGGTACCAGTACCAGACGTAGAGGGCGATGGTTTCCCCTTCTGGACGGGAGGTGCGGAGGGTTTTGTCGAGGTCTTTCCATTTGCCCTGACACAGCCACACGTAGAGAAGGTATTCGGAGGCAAGAGGGTGTTTTTCTTTTTTTTTCGATAGTTTCAGGTAGTGTTCAGCCTTTTTCCAGCGGAAAAGATTCATCTCATGCATGGCACGATGGAAAAATGAGTAGGACATCACTCTACATCCCACATTTTGAGATAGGCATGAATGATGACGTCATGGGCGAGATTTTCTGCATAGAAACGCTTGATGGGGGGAGCTTCAGAGAGTTTTTTAGCCCCTTCTCCATCAAAAGGGGGGATTCCCCTTCCTCCGATGAGTTTTCCTCCGATGAAGACAAGCAGTTTGTCAATGGTGTCTTCATGGAGGCAACGGTAAAGGAGTCTTCCTCCACCCTCAACAAGAACGGAGGAGATCCTTTTTTCCTTGCCAAGGCGCTCAAAAACCTCTCTCATGGGGATGGTCTTGTTTTTTCCCATCTCCCAGACGCTTAGGTGGGGTTCTGAGAGGCTCTGGCCATATCCGGGCAGGGTGATGAAGAGGGTGGGATGACCATCGCGACGGACGTGTGCCTCTGGAGGAGTCCTGCCATACGGGTCAATAATCACACGAAGGGGCTGACGGGATGGTGTCTTGAGCCGCACCGTGAGATGAGGGTTATCAGCAAGGACGGTGCCAATCCCTACCATGATGGCATCCACCTGGGAACGGAGGATATGTACCCTTTCTCTTGCTTCTTCTGAGGTGATCCAGTGAGAATCCCCTTCCTGGGTGGCTATCTGGCCATCGATGGTCATGGCATACTTGGCAATAACATACGGAAGCCCTGTCTGGATGTACTTTGAGAAGTCTTGATTGAGATCTAAGATTTCTCTATAGTAATCCTCGGTGAAAACCACCTCTATCCCTGCTTCTCGAAGCTTTTGGATGCCCTTTCCGCGGACGGAAGGGTTGGGGTCAAGGGAACCTATATAGACCTTTTTCACCCCGGCTTCAATCAGGGCATCGGTACAGGGTGGCGTACGTTTCCCTGGATACCATACGCAGGGTTCAAGGGTCACGTAAACGGTGGCGCCTTTGGCTTCTTTTCCGGCTTCCCTGAGAGCCACAATTTCGGCATGGGATTGGCCGTAGGGCTGGGTGGCCCCTTGACCGACGACACGGTTTTCCTTTACAATAACGCACCCTACTGCCGGATTTGGAGAGGTATATCCCTTGACACTCTGGGCAAGAGAAAGGGCAAGAGAAAAAAATGTTTTATCCTGCATAAAAAATTTTTGTGTTTTGCCGATGATATCAACGCACAGGATGTGCGTTGATGTGCAAAACTCCTCCTTTTTGAAGTTGGCCTCTCTACCTGTTTTTATTATAAGAGATTAGGCTAAATCTTGCAAACCATAGTAAAGAGGGAGAGTTTTTTAAGATACCGTAGAATAAAGAGTTATGGGAAAATTATAACTCTTTGCGAAGAAAATACTTAGGGAGAGTTTGATACAGGCGTTTATGTGCGTGAGTATCAAAATGCTATCTCTTGGTGTAGAAAATATTTTGAGAGGACTTGAAATCGCCAAAAACCCTGGCTATAATATGGGTGTCTTATGGCAGGGAAGGCTTGTCTATGAAGTTTTGTGGGACTTTATAGACAAGTCAAAAACAGGGCACTGGTTTACCCTGGGTCCCTGAAAAAACCAGCGTTTCTTTTTCTTCGCTGAGGGAAGCAGAAAACTCTCTTTGGTGAGAGAGGGGAGTGCTTTCCTCATAGTGAGGGAGGAGGAAAACGTCCTGGACAAAAGTTTTCCCTCTGGAAAACAGGAAAGGGTAACCAAAAAGAGAGGAAAAATAAGAAGGAGGCAAGCGTATGCAGATCTGGGATGAGATTGCGAAAGAACTTTCCCGTTCATTTGATAGTGATCTCAATCGCGCTATCTTGGAAAAGATCCGCTTCAAGGAGATGCAGAATGAGAAGACTATTGTCCTTGTAGCTCCAGATCCACTGACCTCTGGGTGGTTTGAGGCCAACTATCGTCAGATGGCGGAGGCGCTTGCCTTGCAGTTAACGGGCAAATCCTATACCTTTGTGGTGGAGATTGCTCCTACCCAGTCCCTCTACAAGAAAACCACAGAAAGGGTGTCTGTAGCCTCTTCACAGGCCATTTCCAATAATCTCAATCCCAAGTACACCTTTGAACGCTTCGTGGTGGGACCAAACAATGATTTTGCCCATGCTGCCGCCCTTCAGGTTGCTCAGCATCCAGGCACCAACTACAATCCTCTCTTTATCTATGGAAGTGTGGCCTTGGGAAAGACCCATCTTATCCAGGCCATTGCCCATTATATCATCACTCATTCTCCGGAAAAGAAGGTGCGTTATGTCACCAGTGAGGTCTTTGCCAATGAGTTTATTGAATCGATTGCCAAGAAAAACACCGAGCATTTCCGTTCACGTTATCGCAATCTTGATGTCTTGATTATTGATGATATTCAGTTTTTCCAGGGAAAGGAAAGCACCCTTGAGGAGTTTTTCCATACCTTCAATACCCTTTTGCACGAGAAAAAGCAGGTGGTCTTTGCCTGTGATAGGCCTCCTCAGCATCTCAAAAATATTAGCGATCGTCTCATCACCCGTTTCAATTCTGGTCTGACCATCAAGATAGAGGTGCCGGATATGGAAACCCGTATGGCTATCCTTCGTAGCCGTATCGAGGAGGAAAATCTTGTGGTTCCTACCGATGTTATTCGCTATATTGCCGAACATATTGATACCGATATCCGGAATTTGGAGGGGGCGCTTACCAAACTGGTGGCGTATTCTAACCTTCGGAAAAAGGAGATTTCTCTGGATCTGGCGAAGGAAGTGCTTCGGGACAAAATTCAGATGGAGGTGCCTCGAAATCTCACTGTTACCGATATTCAGCGAGCCGTGGCCAAGTATTTCAATATTAACATCAACGACCTGAAGTCAGAGAGAAGGCTTGAAAATATCACCTATGCCCGCCATATTGCCATGTATCTTGCCAAGGAACATACCAACCTCTCTCTCACCGAAATCGGGAGTCTTTTTGGGGGAAAGGCTCATACCACGGTGATGCGTTCAGCAGACAAGATTGAAAAGATGATGAAAACCCGCAAAAAGGTACGAAGGGAGATTGAGGATATCATTGCCCTCTTCTATGAAGAAAAGTCTGCCAAGAAAGAAAAAGAACCTACCGCCTCCTGAGGGGAAGAAAGAGACATCAGGGAGGAGTGAAAAAGTCTTCTGGAATCGAGACCTTTGCACGAATGTGCAAAGGTCTCAAAAAAGTAATAAAGAAACAAAAATTAGTATCAAAATGTTCCTTGTCGTAATAAATAAACCGATTTTTTTGAATAAAAAAAGACAAATAAGCCCTTGTAAACAGAAAAAGCGGGGTTTCAGGGGCGCAGCCCCTGACCCAAACAGGGGAAGAAAACACCCGTGCAAGGGTCTCGAATCTCTGGTTTTTTCTGGCAAGAAAGGATTGACGAAGGGGCGTTCTCCACGTGGAGGGATGGTCGTATTTTTTGCTTTGTCGAGAGGCACAAGGATTTGACGATAACAGAGAAATATGCTAAAATTATAGCGTAAGCGTTTTAGATTTTGAGGCCTCCCTTACGATAATTAGGGAGGAGAGGTGAGTATGCAAAAGAAGCGGTGTGATCTCTGTGGGAGACAGGAAGGGATCTTTGAGGTTCACGTGTATCGAGATGACAAGCCTCAAAAGATGTCTCTCTGTACTCGTTGTGCCATGAAACTTCTCGAAAACAATCCCAAAGTGGGCAAAGAAATGTCCATGCTCCTTGAAAAGGGGGGGCAAGAGGTCTTCCAGATGATCAGTGAGGTGCGTTCTCTTTTGGGGGAGATTGCCTCTCAGATTCATACCATTGAAACCCAGCGTTCCCAGAAGGAAAGGGTTCGTTGTCGCTGTGGTCTCACCTACGAGGAGTTCAAAGAGAGTGGCTATTTAGGGTGTCCGTGGTGTTATGAGACCTTCAGGGGGACCATCAAGGAGATGATTCTTGATATTGAGCGTGGTCCCGTTCATCGGGGAATGATTCCTCCACGCTATACCTATTATCTTATGATTCAAAAGGAGATTGATTATCTCAAACGCCGGCTTCGTCATCTTCTGGCCCAGGAGGCTTATGAGGAAGCGGCAAGGGTTCACAAGCGATTAAAACGAATCCTTGGGAAACAGCAATGGGATAGCGTATGAAGTATATCACCCTTCCTCACAGCAGTCCGGACAAGAAGCATTCGCTTGATCAGGTGGTGTGGAGTTCACGAGTACGGTTTGCGAGAAATATTGAGGGAAGGACCTTTCCCTGGCGGATGTCAGAACGGGAGGCCTTTGAACTTGATGAGGCACTTACGGAACTTCTTCGGAAGCTTTTCCCTGAGGCTATTTTTCTTCATACAGAGGGCTTCGATTCTGAGGAGCTTCTTCGCTGGTATGCACGCAGGGTTATCTCGCAAAACTTTGTCAGACAAGGGAGAACTTTTGGTTTTTCTCCGGATGGGGCGTGGACTCTGATGCTTCTTGAGGATGATCATATCCGCTTACAGGCCTGTGATATGGGGTATCGTATTCCCTTTATGATGGAAAGGTTAGTACCTGTTCTCCGAAAGATGGAGAAGCATATTGATTTTGCCTTTGATGAGGAAAAGGGGTATCTGACGGCTTCCCTTCTGAATGTAGGGACTGGTCTCAGGTTTTCGGTGATTCTCAATCTCTGGGGGCTTGTGAGCCTGAAGAGGATACAGCCCCTTGTGGAGTATGCTAACCAGATGAGTTATATGGTGGTCAACTTTGTCCACGATGAGTCTTCTTCTCCTCTTTTTTATGTCTTTAATTACTACTCGTTGGGACTTTCTGAACAGGAGATGCAGGAGGAGTTTCAGCGTTTTGTACAACATATCGTTTCGCTTGAACTGGCGGCTCGTCAGGAGATTTTGCAGGATGAGGAAGAACGTCGATTGTGTTATATGGAGCTTGGGGAAGTGAGGGAGTTTGATGCCCTCTCCTACGAGGATATGGTGTATTACCTCGGGCTTGTTGATATGTTAGCTCAGCAGAATATCCTTGATCTTCCCCAGCAGGAGGAGATGCGAAGGCTTATTTTCACCTATTCTGATGAGGCTATTGCCTATGAGTATCAACTGGATCAGGAAGAGGGCAATCACCTTCGCTGGCGAGAGGTGAATACCTGGCTACGGCGTGTTCACCTGAAACTCAGGTCAAAAAGAAATTCAGGGGCTTTGGTATGAACGATTTTTCAGAGTTTTCTCCACGGGCTCAGCGTGTTATCTCGATGTATACCCAGCAGGAAGCGAGGCGGTTTTTTAGTGATCAGCTTCTTCCTGAGCATCTTTTCCTGGCTCTCATGAGGGATAATGAGGCTGAATCTGTGAAAACCATCGAAGAACTTGGCCTTGATAGAGAGGATTTAGTGAGGGAGGTTTCCACCATTCTCAAAAGCAAAAGCACCAATGTGCTTACCTTGGGGGGACTTCATTTTTCTCAGCGTCTTCGCAATGTCTTAGCCTGGAGTAAGGAGGAGGCCCGTCTTCTTGGCCATCAAACAGTGGGGACGGAACACCTTTTGCTTGCCCTTTTCTATGAGAGTGATAATCCAGAGGCGATTATCCCTATTATTTTTGCCAATCGTGGGATTGATATTGATATCGTGAGGCAGGCGGTTGTTCGGGTGGTGGGGTATGGTGAGGCAGTTGCCGGTGGGAAAAAGCGGAGCAAAACGCCCTTTTTAGATAAATTTACAAGAAATCTCAATAGTCTTGCTGAACAGGGCCAGCTGGACCCGGTGATAGGTCGAGAGAAGGAGATTGAAAGGCTTATCCAGGTTCTCAATCGTCGTCAGAAAAATAATCCCCTTTTGTTAGGGGAACCGGGAGTGGGGAAAACGGCCATTGTAGAAAGGGTGGCCCAGCTCATTGTACGGCGTGAGGTTCCCCAACGGCTGTTGGGCAAACGGATTCTTCTGCTTGATCTCGGGCTTGTCGTGGCAGGAACCAAGTACCGGGGAGAGTTTGAGGAGAGGATGAAAAATATTGTCAAAGAGGTAGAGGAATCGGATAATGTCATTCTCTTTATTGATGAGATTCATACTATTTTAGGGGCTGGAAACGCAGAAGGAGCCCTTGATGCTTCCAATATGCTCAAGCCGGCTCTTGCACGTGGAACCCTTCGGTGTATTGGGGCGACCACCTTTGATGAGTATCGCAAGTATATTGAAAAGGACAAGGCCTTTGCCCGTCGTTTTCAGACGCTGGTAGTACGGGAGCCTACGGTGGAAGAAACGGTTGAGATTCTCCAGCATCTCAAGCCACGTTATGAGGCCTTTCACGGGGTACGGTATACGGATAGGGCGATAGAGATGGCAGCCTATCTTGCCAATCGATACATTACGGATAGACATCTTCCAGACAAGGCCATTGACCTTCTGGATGAGGCGGGGGCCTACTGGGGGAGTAATCTCACCGAAAAGCCGGAGGAGCTTTCCCGTTTAGAAAAAGAGATAACGGAGCTTGAACAGAAAAAGCAACAGGTGGTGCGTAAACAGGTGTATGAGGAGGCAGCGGCTATTCGCGACGCCCTTCAGAAACTCAAGGCAGAGTATGACCACAAGAAGTTTGAGTGGCTCTCTCATCAAAGTGCCCGGACGGTGGTGATTGATCAGAAGGAGATAGAATATATTGTCTCTTCTATTGCCAATATTCCTATCCATCGTTTAGATGGAGAGAGGGACAAGAGTCGTTTTCTCACCATGGATCAGGCCTTGAAAGAGAGCATCATGGGGCAGGATGAGGCCATTGATCGTATCTCAAAAACGATCAAAAAGAATATTGCCGGTATACGAAATCCGAAAAGACCCATTGGGAGTTTTCTCTTCCTGGGTCCAACCGGGGTGGGGAAGACGGCTCTGGCCAAGGCTTTGGCTGAATTTCTCTTTGGTTCGGAGAATGAGTTGATCAGGATTGACATGAGTGAGTATAGCGAGAAATTCAATGTTTCCAGGATGTTAGGGGCTCCTCCGGGGTATGTGGGGTATGAGCAGGGGGGGACGCTTACCGAACAGGTGAGGCGAAAGCCGTATTCGATTGTTCTCTTCGATGAGATTGAGAAGGCTCATCCCGATGTGTACAATGTCCTTCTTCAGATCTTGGACGAGGGGCATATTACGGATAGTCTTGGGCATACCGTGAGCTTCAAAAACACGGTGATTATTATCACCTCAAACCTCGGGACGCATTTTTATACCAATCAGGAGATGCTTGGTTTTGGAAATGAAAAGGGGAGAAAGCAATCTCTTCGAGACAAGGTGATGGCGGAGATCAAACATTTCTTTAAGCCTGAGTTTCTCAATCGTATTGATGATATTGTGGTGTTTGAGCCTCTTGAGGAAAAGGTTTTGGGACTCATTGCTCAGAAGTTTTTGCGCCAACTCCAGCAGGAGCTTCTTTTGAATAACATTACCCTCTCCGTGACGCCAGCGGTTATCGAGAACGTCGTCAAAAAAGGGTACGATCCCCGTTATGGAGCCCGTTCCTTAGCCAGGGCAATTTCTAACCTTATAGAGGAGCCGCTAGCAGAAAAGCTTCTTCTTCAGCAGGCTCATGTGCGGGGAGCGGTACCACTTGAGGCTATTATTGACCTGCAGAATGATGAAATACAGATCCAGATAAAGCCCCAGCCTGCCTCAGGATCCGGCAAGAAACGAAAGCCTGCGGTGAAACGGTAGGCTTTTCTTTCGCGGTGGGGCAAGGGTCACTGGAAGTGTTTTTTCCTGAAGGGAAAAATGTTCATGTTGTGAGGAGGATACATTCTATGCAGTTTCCGAGAAGTAGCGGTGTGCTTCTTCATATTACCTCACTCCCGAACCGTTATGGTATAGGGAGTATGGGGAAAGAGGCATACCGTTTTGTGGATTTTCTTGTCAGTGCCCGGCAGAAGCTCTGGCAGGTTTTCCCGTTAGGACCAACAGGTTTTGGGGATTCCCCTTATCAGTGTTTTTCTGCCTTTGCGGGCAATCCTCTTTTGATTGATTTAGAACTTCTTGTGGAACAGGGGCTGCTTTCGAAGAAGGATTTAGAAGGGGCGCCGGTTTTTCCAGAGGACAAGGTGGACTATGGAGCGGTGATTCACTTCAAGTTTCCTCTCCTGCGCAAGGCGTATGAAAACTTTGTGGTAAAAGCGGAAAAACAGCCTCTGTTGAAAGAGAAGTTTGAGAGGTTTTGTGAAAGACACAAAAACTGGCTTGATGATTTTGCCCTGTTTATGGCCTTGAAGGAGGAATTTGGGGGAAGATCCTGGCTTGAGTGGGAAAAAGATGTCCGTTTCCGCAAGCCGGAAACCATCAAAGCCTACAGTTTGAAACTTGCTGACAAGATTGTTTTTCAGAAGTTCAGGCAGTATCTTTTCTTTGATCAGTGGCATGATCTCCGGGCATATGCCAACAAAAATGGTGTTCAGATTGTAGGAGATATCCCCATTTTTGTGGCCATGGATAGTGCGGATGTATGGGCTCATCCTGAATTGTTCTACTTTGATCCTGAGTTGAAGCCAACCAAGGTAGCAGGAGTTCCACCTGATTATTTCAGTGCAACGGGACAGCTCTGGGGCAATCCCCTCTACTACTGGCCGGAGCATGAGAAGACCAATTTCCAGTGGTGGATTAGCCGCATTGAGTCCATGATGGAACTGGTGGATATCATTCGTATCGACCATTTCCGTGGTTTTGCAGGCTACTGGGCTATTCCCTATGGGGAGAAAACAGCCATCAATGGGCAGTGGGAGAAAGCCCCGGGGATGGCTTTGTTTACCGCTGTGGAAAAGGCTTTGGGGAAACTTCCGATTATTGCCGAGGATCTTGGGGTGATTACCCCTGACGTGGTGGAACTTCGGGATCATTTCCAGTTCCCCGGGATGAAGGTGCTCCAGTTTGCCTTTGACTCCAATGAGGA
This sequence comes from Longinema margulisiae, assembly GCF_025266855.1. Taxonomy (GTDB): domain Bacteria; phylum Spirochaetota; class Brevinematia; order Brevinematales; family Thermospiraceae; genus Thermospira. The sequence continues at coordinate 577,874 of NZ_CP053071.1, read as the reverse complement.
AAACGATCATCTTCCCCATCAGATGGTGCCCAATTCGGTGATCTATACAGGGACACACGACAATGATACCTGTCGAGGGTGGTTTGAAAAGGCCAAACCTTCGGATCAGCAGTACGCTCTCGAGTACCTCAAGAGTAATGGAAAGGAAGTGTGGTGGGATTTCATTCAGGCAGCATGGGCGTCTGTGGCCCGTATTGCCATTGCTCCGATGCAGGATATTTTGGGGCTTGGGTCAAGTGCGAGAATGAATTTCCCCGGTGTGGCTTCGGGGAACTGGCAATGGAGGATGAAGTCTTCGGATCTCAAACCAGCCCTTGCGAGGCGCCTTGCTCATCTCACCAAAATCTACGGTCGATAAGAAAAAGCCCGCCGGTGTTTCGGCGGGCTTTTTTGTCGTTAGTCCTGGTGGACTTTGATAGGGATCCGGTTTCGAAGACCAGCATAGACGGTAGGGATGATAACCAGCGTAATCACGGTAGAAAGCGAGAGTCCCCCAAGGATGGAGATAGCCAGGGGAACGTAGAGTTCTGATCCTTCACCGATTCCAAGTGCCATGGGGATGAGCCCTAAAATCGTGGTGAGGGTAGTCATCATAATTGGCCGAATCCTTCGCACCCCGCTTTCTCTTGCCGCTTCGTCCGGTTTCATTCCGGCTTTCATGCCGTTATTCATATGGTCAATCAGGATGATACCATTGTTGACCACGATACCCACGAGAATCACGAATCCCAAGAAGGATATGGTGTTCAGCGTTTGACCAGTGATAAAGAGAAGCACAAGGGATCCCACCAGTCCAAAGGGAATGGTAAACAGGATGACAAACGGTGCCCAGAGAGACTCAAATTGTGAGGCCATCACCGCATAGACGAGGAAGATGGCAAGAAGAAGAGCGAGGGTAAGTTGTGAGAAAGACTCCTGCATATCCTTGAAGGATCCCCCATAGGAGAGAGAGAAGCCCTTGGGGACAAAGACTTCCTTTTTGATCCGGCTCTGGAGGCTGGAAATCACCTGATTGAGACTCTTGCCATAATAGTCCATGGAGATGGTGACAGTACGGCGGTTATTTTTTCTGGAAATGGCGGTTGGTCCTGTGGTTTTGGTCTGATCAATCAGGGAAGCCAGGGGGACAAGTCTTCCTACTGGTGAAGGGATCTGGAGGCTGTAGATGTCATCAATGGAGGATCTGTCTTCTTCAGCAAGCTGAACAATCACATCCATATCTCCTCCTTCGGCAGCCATGCGGGTAGCCGTTTTTCCACCGAAAGCGGTCTTGATGGTCTGGGCAAGGCTATAGGAATTGAAACCAAGCTTGGAGGCGGCCACCCGGTTGATACGCAGAACTACTTCAGGCAGAGCATCGCTTCGGTTGGCTGACACGTTGCGTATTTCAGGGACATCTTCGGCGAGTTTGATGAGCTTGTTCACAAGTTTCTCTCCCTGTTCAAGATCGTCTCCCTGAACTTCGATGGTGAGGGCTGAACCTCCACCCATCATGAATCCGCCGGAGTTCTGGAGGGTGATTTTCGCCGGGAATGGTCTTAAGGCGGTTCGCACCTCTTCTATGATGGTGTTGATTTTTTTGGCTCTCTTTTTGGGAGAGACAAGGGTGATACGTATATTAACGGTATAGTCGTTTCCTCCCCCAAAGGCAAGAAGGCCACCCGTTCCGATCTGAATCTGCATGGCTTTGAGGTTTTTGCCTATAGTATCAAGAATGGTTTGTTCCATTTTGGCCGTGATGGTATCTACATACTCCCGTCTTGTTCCCACCGGGAACTGAGCCCGGATACTGAATTGTCCCTGGTCAGTCTGCGGCATCCCTTCCTTTCCTATGAAAATCAGGATGACGATAGCTATGAGTATAAAACTACTAAAGATACTGATGAGGGCTTTTCTTTTGTGAGCTAAAGCCCAAACGAGTCTCTTCTCGTACCAACCGACGAAGCTGTTCCAGAAACGATTGAAAGCGTCTTCAAAACGCCTGAGGTGGGGATTTTCTTCGATGTGTACCATCTGGCTTCCAAGCATAGGAACCACGGTGATAGCCACCACGAGAGACACCAAGAGGGAAATACTCACCGTAAGGGCAAGGTCCCGAAAAATCTGGGCTGTAAACCCTTCGACAAACACAATAGGGAGAAAAACTGCGACAGTGGTGAGAGTAGAAGCGATGATAGGAAGCATAACCTCTTCCGAAGCCATGATGGCCGCTTTGAATCTGCCGTAGCCCTTCTGGCGATAGTAGAAGATATTTTCCAATACCACAATGGAGCTATCTACCATCATACCAACCCCAAGGGCAAGTCCCCCGAGAGAAACAATATTGAGAGAAACCCCAAAAAAGTACATGGTGATAAATGTGGCAATAATCGAGGTGGGGATAGAAATGGCAATAATGAGCACAGTTCTGAAATTCCACAGAAACAAGAGAAGGATGAGAATGGCCAGGATTCCTCCCTGAAGTGCGGCGTCTCTTACGTTGGCAATAGAGGCGTTGATAGACTCTGCGGTATCCAGGATGGTTTCAATCTTGAGAGAAGGGGGCAGGGTTTTGGCAAGTTCATCGAGGGTTTTGTGGATATCCTTGGAAACCTGCACGGTGTTTCTATCTGCCTGCTTGTAGATGGTAAGACTCACCGCTGGTTTGCCATTCACCCTCACAATGCCCTGGTCAGTGCTATTCGCATAGGTTACCTTTGCCACATCCTTTACACGAATGGGAATGCCGTTTTTGACGGTGATCACCACATTTTCTATATCTTCAAGGGTTTTGAATTCCCCCTGGGTGCGGAGAAGGTATTTGTAGACCCCTTCATAGGTATAACCGCCGGCCTGGTTCTGGTTTTCAAGGGCCAAGATATTGGCAATGGAGTCAATGCTGATACCATAGGCTTCGATACGGTTTTTGTATACTTCGATGGAGACAACTTTTTTAATTCCACCATTGAGGCTTACACTGGCTACCCCCGGTGTCTGTTCAATCTTGGGTTTGATCTGGTTTTCCGCAAGGTTGTAGAGATACTCCTGGTCATCTGAACCAACCACACTGATAATCATCGTGGGTATGAGTGAGGTGGAGAACTTGAAAACCGAGGGGGTAGAGGCATCACTTGGGAGGAGGCGCTTGGCAAAGTCGAGTTTTTCCCGCACATCACTTGCCCTGGCGTCGAGATCTGTTCCCCATTTGAAGGAAATAGTCACCACGGATCGCCCTTCTGAAGAGGTGGATTCAATGGAGTCGATATCGTTGACAGCAGAGACCGCACTCTCTATAACTCTTGTGATGGATTTTTCCACTTCCTGGGGAGAGGCCTGAGAATAGGTGGTCACAATAGAGAGTGCTGGAAACTCAAGATTTGGGGTGAGATCCACAGGCAGTTTGGAGAGAGAGACCACGCCGAGAATAATCAGGGCCAAAAGCCCCATAATCATGGTAACGGGGCGTTCTACCGCTATTTTTGGTAATGACATAAAGCCCTCCTATTTTTCTTCCTCAACGGGATAGATGGGGGTTCCTTCTTTGAGGAATTCCTTTCCATAAATAATCACCTCTTCGCCGGCATTGAGACCTTCTTGAATAGCTACCTTGTCTTTGTAGGAAAAGGCCACTTTGACAGGACGAAGTCGGGCTATATTGTCCTGGTTGATATAGACAGCCTGTCTTCCGTTTTCAAGTTCAACGAGGGCACTGGCCGGAATCACAATACTTCTACTGGACTCCCGGACTAAAATAGAGACATCAGCAAACATACCAGACAAAAGTTTTCCCTCTGGATTCTGGATCTGGGCGCGAACGGTGAGGGTTCGGCTGGTGGGATCAACAGCAAGGTCTTTTCTATAGATAGTAGCCACGAAACGTTCGTTTGGATAGGCGGCCACCTTGATGTAAACGGTCTGACCAATCTGGACCTGCTGGACAAACCTTTCAGGAAGGGAGATAAGCACATCCATCTCCGTGAGAGAGCCAATGGAGGCGATGGGGATAGTCCCGGGGCTTATCATCTGGCCTAAAACGACGGATACAGAGGTGATGTAGCCGCTGATCGGTGCCTTGACAGGGGCAAGGGCGTATTCAGCCCCTACTTGAGCACGGTCAATATAGGCGATGACCGAGCCCTTGGAGACATAGCTTCCTTCTCTCACCAAAATCTGGGCTATTTTTCCTGAGACGTCGGCATAGACCTTGACTTCGTTTCTTCCGGCTATCTGGCCATTGAGATCAATGAACTGTTGGAAGGGTTGTACCTCGGCTTTTTGCACAAGAACCGTTATGGCTTCCTGCTGGCGAGCCTGTTTTTTTCCTGCACAACCGGAAACAAGAATACCCACAAGAGACATGACCGTGAAAAGAGTGAACAGATGGTTTTTGTGTATCATAAAGTCCTCCTTTTTTCTATAGTTCGTAGAGAAGCTGTTTGAGTTTGACAACACTATTCACATAATCATAAAGAGCCTGAAGATAGTTCACCTGAGCCTGGCTGTAGGAAGTTTCAGCGTCGGTGACATCAAGGGAGGAGATATACCCCTTTTGATAGCGATCGTTGGCCATTTCAAGTCCCCGTTGTGCCTGACGCATGTTGAGGGTCTGGGCTTCGATGGCTTGTTTCTGATCGTTTATCTGGGAGAGAAGACTTCTCACCTGAAGACGGATCTGGTCCTCAAGGGTAGCAAGAGTGAGATCTGTTTTTTCCTGTGAGAGAGAGGATTCTTTGAGGACTGCACTGTTTTTGGAGAAGGGAAGCCACTCGTCAATGGGGATACTCACAGAAACCCCTATAGACCACGAGGGACTCCAGTTGCGTTCTTTGTCCCCGCTATTAGTAATCTTATAGTCATATTTCAGGGTAAAGAAACTATTGACCGTAGGGAGCCTATCCGCCTGCTGGATACGCCTTGTGTACTCCTGTATCTCTTTGGTGGTCCGAATCTGAACAAGAGAGAGGTTGTTGGAAAGCACAGAGGGTAATATTTCACTTTCGTTGGTTTTCGAGAGAGTGAGATTTGTGGCTTCAAAGAGATTGCCCGTGGGTTCAGTATTGGTACCGACGAGGAGCCAGAACTGCTGGAGGGCGGTTGTGTAGGCACTCTCCAATCGCTGGATGGTGGGGAGGGTGTTTTTGTACTGGACTTCTACCTTGAGAACATCGTAGTCAGAAACAAGCCCTGCCCGGAAATTGGCCTGCATGAATTCATAACGTTTGCGGAGGGCTTCATTGAGCTGACGGGAGAGACGGATATTTTCTTTCAAAAGAAGAAGGTTATAATAGGACTGAATGACCGAGGCCTTGATGCTTTGTTCCTGATCAAGGAGTTTTTGTTTAGCCAAACGGAGGTTGAGTTCACGGATTTTGAGGTTGTTGGCAAGTCGAAAGCCTACAAAGAGGGGCTTGGCAATCTGAAGCTGGATTCCATAATTGTCAGCAAAAACGGTTTGGTTGGTGGTAACCCCGCTGGGGATCATCGTAGGGACGGGGACATATTCTCCTGTTGGGATACCCCCATTCATAACGGGAAGATTGAGGTTGGTCATGGTGTACTGGGGGACAGTCATTTTGCCCCTGTTGACTGTATCGGGGTCAAGATAAGTAAAACTTGCGCCAGCAGAAACATCTGGAAGCCAAAAATCCGCCCACGCCTGCTGGAATTGGGCCTGAGCGATCTGGACATCAAGACGATACTGCTTGAGGGTGGGGTTGTTGACAAGGGCTATATCCAGAAGCTTTGAGAGATCCTCTGAAAGAGCTATGCCCCATGAAAAGGTGAGCAAGAGAATGAGAAAAGAATGTTTCATATATGTTCCTCCCTAACAATAGGTGATTGGTATTCTATGGCCTGGTGAATAAAGTACATAAGATCATTGGTGGTTTTCTGAAGAGAAGAGGGATCAAGATTTTCGTCTCTGAGGTAGTTATTGACAAGGGCGAAGATCATTTTGGCAATCTTGGAGGCTTCAAGAGGACTCTTGATAGCCTGCTTTTGTTTGAGTTTTTCCACTATCTGGGTGAGAAAGGCAAGCCCTTCGCTTTTTTCTTTTTGAAAACGCTGCATGAGGGCACTGATCTGGGGGTTATTCCCACACTCGTGCTGGAATTCCCGTCCGAATTCGAGGGGGTTCAGAAGAGAAAAGAAGGGTTTGAGGGTATAGTTGAGCTGGATGAGGGTTTTGAGGTAAGCGTGAAAGGCTTCTTCGGGATCTGCCATCTGAGGGATAGGCTGAAAATGAGCAATCATCTCCTGATAGGTGTAGATAACGACAGCAAGAAAAAGAAAGGCTTTGTTCTGAAAATGACGGTAGATGGTCCCTTTGCCAATACCTATGGTTTGAGCTACCTGGTCAATGTTGGTTCCTGCATACCCATAGGTGAGAAAGGCTTTTCGTGCCTCTTCGAGAATTTTTCTATCAAGGTCAGCTAAGGAGTTCTGAAGGATATGATCAATCATCATAGAGTACCCCATCGTGTATTCTGGACGGACTAGTCCGTCCGCACTATAAGTATACACCTTTCCTATGATTTCGTCAAGAAAAAAAGAAAAAAACAAGACCCTTGCACGGGTGCTTTCTTGCCCCCCTGGGTCAGGGGCTACGCCCCTAAAACCCCGTTTTTTCTATTTACAAGGGCTTATTTATTTTTTTATCCAAAAAATAGGTTTATTTATGAGAGGAAGGAATGTTTTTATACTATTTTTTTGTTTTTTATTACTTTCTTGAGACCTTCGCACATTCGTGCAAAGGTCTCAAAACGTGTGTGAGAGGCTTTTTGGAGGAAAGCTTTTGACTGGTTATAAAAAACCCCCAGGCCTATAAGCCTGGGGGAGAGGAAGGTTTGGGTTAAAGACTTTTGTGACAGAACCACCAGTCATAGCCTTCGTACTTTTTGAGGCGTTCTTCGGCTTCTTTGACGGTCTTGGCTGGTGGGATGATCACCCTGTCTTTGAGGAGACGGTTATTTGGCCAGTTGGCAGGAATAGCCACCCCATTTTTGTCTGAGATCTGGAGGGCTTTGACCGCACGGAGAATCTCCTCTACGTTTCGTCCGATCTCCTGAGGGTAGTAGAGCACCAGACGAACCTTGCCATTGGGATCCACCACAAAGACAGCCCGAACGGTGTTTGTCCCTTTGCCGGGGTGAAGGAGACCCAATTGGTTAGCGATGGCATCATTGGCCGCCGCAATAGGGAAGGTAATCTCCACGCCTAATTTTTCCTTGATCCATTCCACCCATTTGATGTGGCTGAAGACCTGATCCACGGAGAGGCCAATCAGTTTCACCCCGAGTTTTTCAAATTCGCCGGATAGGTCCTGAAAGGCCACAAACTCGGTGGTACATACAGGGGTAAAGTCGGCCGGATGGCTGAAAAGCACAAACCAGGAACCTTTCATATCCTGAGGAAGATTCAAAATGCCATGCGTGGTTTGAAGTGAAAGAGAGGGAAAATCATCGCCCAGAAGGGGCATGTGGAAGGTTTGTTGTTCCATAAGGTCCTCCTTGGAAATATATTCTTTATCTTTAATATAAAGCGATAAGGAGAAAAAAGTCAAGTTTTTTATAATGATTTTTATAATGATTTTTATTTTTATTTTTATCAAATTTTTTCTGCGTGTTGGGGAATAGAGGCTGTGAAAAAAGCGCGCGAAAAATTTTCTGTTTTTATTTCTTTTCATTGAAAGGAAATAGGAGAATTGTATTGAAAAACTCACATTTTTTGTGTGAATAATAAGACAAAAATAAACAAATAACACAAATCTTTTTCGATAATATAGGTATGAAAAAAGGAGGCGTGTATGATCCTTCGGATGCAGAGTATGTCTCTTTTAGGACTTGAGGCTATTCCTATTGATATTGAGGTGGATATTCAACCCAAGGTGAAAGAGTTTGAGATTGTGGGGATGGCTACGCAGGCGGTGAAAGAGTCGGTTCGTCGAATTGAGGTGGCCATTCAGAATTCGGGTTTTCATTTTCCTGGGCAGAGGATTATTGTGAATCTGGCTCCGGCGGGTATCAAGAAGATGGGGACCCTGTTTGACCTACCTATTGCCCTGGCTATTCTTTGTATAGAAGAGGCTCCTGAGGATATTGGTTCTCTTCTTGTGGTGGGGGAGCTTGCCCTTGATGGGAGACTTCGCCCTATTCCCGGTGGGCTTCCTATAGCCTGTCGTGCCAAAGAGATGGGTTTTGAAAGGATTCTCTGCCCGGCTTCCAATGTTTCTGAGATGCAAACGGTGGAAGGGATTGAGGTGATAGGGGTTCATACACTAAAGGAAGCGTATGCGTATGTGCTGAGAAAGGAGAAACCTGCTCTTTCTCTTCCAAAAAGGGGAGCGACTTCTTCGCCTGGGATTGACATAGATATGTCGCATATACGGGGGCAGACTTTGGCCAAACGGGCACTTGAGATAGCGGCGGCTGGGGGGCATCATCTTCTCATGGTAGGTCCTCCAGGGACGGGAAAGACCATGCTTGCCCGGGCGCTTGCGGGGATTCTCCCGGATATGACGTATGAGGAGGCGGTAGAGACGAGTATGGTGTATAGTGTGGCCGGGCTTTTGGATGAGAATTGTCCACTTCTCACAAGACGCCCTTTTCGTTCTCCTCACCATACAGCCTCGGATGTTTCTATTACCGGCGGGGGAAACAGGTGGATCAGGCCGGGGGAGGTGAGTTTAGCCCATCATGGGGTGCTTTTTCTGGATGAACTTCCCCTTTTTCGAGCCAATGTGTTGCAGGCCCTTCGTCAGCCCATGGAGGAGAAGAGAATTACGGTTTCGAGGGCGGAAGGGTCGGTGGTTTTTCCGGCTAATTTTATGTTAGTGGCGGCGATGAATCCCTCTAAGACACATGCGGATATTGACAACTGGGATACAAAGGAGATGCGAGCTCTTCTTCAGAGGCTTTCCGGGCCTTTTCTTGATCGCATTGATCTCCAGGTGCAGGTTTCCCGGCCTCCTCTTGCCGAGATCCAGAAACGTGGGGCAGAAGAGTCCTCAGAGGTGATCCGGAGGAGGGTCACAAGGGCGAGAGAGATTCAGAGGGCTCGTTTTGAGGGTCTTGGGATATACCATAACAGTCAGATGCATCACGTTCATATTGAGAGGTTTTGTGCGATTTCCCCTTCGACTGAGAAGTTTTTAGCCATGGTGGTGGAGAAGTTTATGCTGAGTATTCGGGTGTATGACAGGATTCTCAAGGTCTCTCGAACAATTGCAGACCTTGAGGGAAGTGAAACCATCGATGAAAAACATGTTGCTGAGGCCCTTCAATACAGGGTTTTGGATAGGCTCTGGGTTTTGTGAGGGGAAGGGGGCTCAGAAAGGGAAAAAGCGAAGGCCTTTTGGAAATTTGACAAAAAAATTTTTTGGTATATAATGAAAGCGGGTAAGGAAAAGAGTGTCAGGAGGTGTTCTATGGGACAGAGAAAAATTTCTACGGGGTGTGAAGGGCTTGATACCCTCCTTCGAGGGGGATTTCCTGAGGGAGGGATCTGTCTTGTCGAGGGGATGCCCGGTGCAGGGAAAACGACGCTCGGGCTTCAGTTTCTTCGTCAGGGGGTGAAGGAAGGGCAGAAGGTTCTTTTTATCTCTCTTGAGGAGCCAGAAGCACAGATAAAGAAGTTTTTTCCACAACTTTTCTCTGAGGAAATCCATTTTCTTGATGTGAGCCCGTCCTCGACCTTCTTCACGGAAAACAAAATCTATGATGTGTTTACCCCTGCGGATGTGGAGAGAGATCCCCTCACCCGGCGATTGTATCAGGAGATAGAGACCCTGAAGCCAGATCGTATTCTCATTGATTCAGCTACGCAGTTTCGTTTTTTGGCCAATAATCCCTATCAGTTTTTGCGGTATATGATTTCTTTTTTCTCCTTTTTGCGGGAAAAGGGGATAACCACCCTTTTTACTTCCGAACCGGATCAGGCCCATCAGGATATTGTGGATATTCGCTACAATGTGGATTGTGCTCTCAGGCTCACCAAAACCAGTGAAGAGATGTATCTTGAGATCTTCAAGGACAGGTCTTCGGATTTCCGGGCGGGGTATTTTGACTACCGTGTCACGGAGAAGGGACTGGTGGTAACGGTACTCCCTGAGGTCTCTTCGGTGAAAAAACTCCCCTTCATCAAGGAAAAGGTGACGGATACCTTTTCGTCCGGCGTGCCCAATATTGATGAGTTGCTGGAGGGAGGGTTTCCTTTTGCCTCTGTGACGCTTATTACCGGTCCTTCGGGGGTGGGCAAGACCACCCTTCTCATGCAGTTTCTCAAGCAACTGGCTCTTCTCAATCATCCGATTCTTTACTACAGTTTTGATGAGCGGGTAGAGAGTCTTGTGAGCCGATATGAGTCGGTGAATATTCCAGTCAACTCTCTCATCGAGCAGAAGAAACTGCATATTCTTGAGTTTTTTGGGGAGAGTCAATCGTCGTATGAACTGATAGGAGAGACCATAGAGACGATAACGAAAAACAAAATGGAGGTTCTTGTCCTGGATTCTGTGAATACCTTCATTGAGTATTATGGCAAGGAGAAAACCATTCGTCCCCTGATGCTCTTTTGCAAGCTTCTTCTCAAGATGGGGGTCACGGTATTTCTGATCCATGAGGATTCAAAGGTGGTGTCCACAGAGTTTCAGGCCACCCAGTACAATCTCAGTAATATTACCGACAATATCCTTTTTCTTCGGTATATAGAGGTCGAGGGAAGTATCAGGCGGGCTATTGGGGTACTGAAAAAACGTCTCGGTGGGTTTGAGAAAACCATACGGGAGTTTGAAATAACCCCCTACGGGATCAAGGTGGGAGAACCGCTCACCAATCTTTCGGGGATTCTCACAGGAAATCCCGTCATGAAGGAGTGAGGTAGTGTCCTATGAAGGCAAAGCCACTGATTGCCTACTGGTTGGCCAATACCGAAGACAAAAAAGCGGTGGGGGAGTTTCTCAAGGCTGAAGGGTATGAGGCTAAAGAGATTGTTTCCCCTGAGGGTCTTTCGTCATCAATAGATGTCCTTGTAGTGGATGGGGTTTCTTTTTCTGAATATAAAAAAGCATTGATGGATTACCGCGAGAAAAGCCCCTTTTTTATTCCTGTCCTTCTTTTGACCACGAATGAGTACACTTCGTATGAACAGGATAGTCTTGTGGAACTGGTGGACATGATTCTCTATCTTCCCATTGAGAAGAGGCAGTTTCAGGCGGCTCTTCGGAGTTTTTTGAGAGCTCACAACTATGCTCTTCTTCTCTGGGAGGAGACACAAAAATATAGTCGCTACATGGAGAATATTCTGGAGCTTCTTGCTGATCATTTTGGGCTTTACTCGCTTCGTTTTGATAGAGAGAGTACTGCCATGTACTATTCACGAAATTTCTCTTCTTTGACGGAGAAACCGGTTCATTCTTTTGAGGGACTTGAGGTTTTGTTTCATCCTGAGGATTGGCCGTTGGTGGAGTATACCTTCAGGGAGTTTTTCTACACGCACAAAGAGAATTTCTCAGATATTCAGGTGCGTCTTCGTATTGATGGTGACTATCGATATACCAATATGCGCTGGTATGTCCAGCGGGATGAGTACGGGAGACCTGTGCTTTTTGATGTGATTTTCTTGGATATTGAGGAGCTCTATTCTCAGCATGAGGAGCTGAAGGTGGCTCTTGAGGGGCAAAAGACGCTCATTCGTGAGATTTTCCATCGAACAAGGAATAACATGCAGACTATCATCAGCCTTCTTTCTCTCTATCGGTCCCGCTGTCAGGGGGCAGAGGAGGTATTTCGGGATATTGAGACCAAGATTCGTTCTATGGCCAAGCTTCATGATATGCTTTATCATGGAAAAAATCTCACCGCTTTTGAAGTGGCAGCCTACCTTCGGGAACTGTCCGTGGTGGTGTCTCAGATTTATGAGAGGGATATCGAGTGGAATTTGCATCTGGAAGAGAATCATTTTCTTTCGGCAGATAGGGGAGTGGCGTTGGGGCTTGTGGTGACAGAACTCATCCAGAATAGTTTCAAACATGCCTTCTCTGGTATGGAAAAACCGGCGATTACCATCGTGTTCAGGGAGAAAGAGGGCATGCTTGAGCTTGAGTACGAGGATAATGGGACCTGGCATGAGCCAGCAGGAGGGGAAGAGCATCTCGGGCTTCATTTGATTACAACGTTGGTGAATGGGACACTTCGGGGCTCGTATGAGAGAATAGAAGGTCCGCACTTCCATGCCATAGTTCGTTTCCCCGATGAGAAGGCCAGGGGGTGAGGGGGATAGCTGCTTCGCTTGCGGTTGGTTGGAAATTGACTTTTTTTCTCCTTTTCCTTACACTATAAGGAAAAAGAAAAGAGGATAATCATGGCTTTTGCATCGGTCGAAGAACAGATTTCCCTTCTCACCCGGGGGGTGGTGGATATTGTTCCTTTTGAGGATTTCAAGCATAAGTTAGAGCGTTCGTACAAGGAAAACAAACCCCTTCGCATCAAGTTTGGGGCTGATCCTTCGGCTCCTGATCTGCATCTTGGGCATACCGTTGTCCTTCGCAAGCTCAGGCAATTCCAGCAGTTGGGGCATCATGTGATCTTTCTGATCGGGGATTTTACAGGTATGATTGGGGATCCCACGGGCAAGTCAACGACGCGCAAACGTCTCTCCAAGGAAGAGGTACTTGCCAATGCAGAGACATACAAAACGCAGATTTTCAAGATTCTGGATCCTGAAAAGACGGAGATAGTGTTCAACAGTAGCTGGTGTGCCCACATGAAATTTGCCGACGTGTTGGATCTCACCGCTCGTTATACCGTGGCGAGGCTTTTGGAACGGGAAGACTTTGGGAAACGTTATCGTGAGGGAAAGCCCATTTCTCTGATTGAGTTTATGTATCCCCTTATTCAGGGGTATGATTCTGTGGCTCTCAGGGCGGATGTGGAATTAGGGGGAACAGACCAGACGTTCAATCTCATGGTGGGTCGAGAGCTTCAAAAGGAGTACGGTCAGGAGTCTCAGGTGATTATGACCATGCCTATCTTGGAGGGGACGGATGGCCAGCAAAAGATGAGTAAATCCCTCGGGAATTATATTGGTATCAATGAACCCCCTTCTCAGATTTTTGGCAAGATTATGTCCATTCCTGATACGTTGATTCTCAAGTATTTTGAGCTTTTGACAGATATTTCAGATGATACCTTGAAAAGGTACGAAAAAGAGATGAAAGAGGGAGCCAACCCCCGTGATTACAAGGTAATTTTAGCCAAGGAGATTGTGAGTTTCTATTATTCAGCGAGTGAGGCTGAGGCATGCCATGAGGAGTTTGAACGCATCTTCAGGCAGGGGGGAACGCCGGATGAGATGCCGGAATTTCGCCTTTCTGTGCCTATGACACTTATTGAGGTGCTTGTGCAGAGTGCCACTCTCCCTTCAAAAAGTGAGGTTCGTCGTATGCTTCAGCAGCATGCGGTTTCTATCGATGGAGAAAGGGTGAGTGAAGAGGGGTTTGTTCTTCAGCCTGGACAGGAGCGGATTATCAAGGTGGGAAAAAGAAAGTTTTTGAAGGTCCAATGAAGTGCCCGTATTGTCTTTCTTCTCGGGTTCGGGTGTGGCATCAGGATAGGGATACGCTCTATCAGTGCCTTGACTGTCGTTCCAATATCAAGGTCTTTTGTAGTGCGGTTGATGTGTATGATGAAACCTATTTTCAGGAACATTATGAGCAGGTTTATGGGAAATCCTACGAAGAGGATGAGCCCATGATTCGTGGGTATGCCCTTCGCCGGTTGAAGGAAATCCAGAAACATGTTCCTTCCGGAGTGCTTGTGGATGTTGGGGCGGCGTATGGGTTTTTCCTTGATGAGGCGCAGAGAATGGGCTATGAGGTGGCCGGGGTAGAGATTCATGAGGCGTCTATTCGTTATATTCACGATCGGTTTGGGTATCCTGTGTATCGGTCTCTTGAACTGGTAGATGGAAAGGTGGATGTGGTAACGGCGTGGTTTACCCTTGAGCATATGGTGGATGTCGAAGGTTTTATGGAAACTCTTGTGCAGAAACTTCGGCCTGGTGGGTGTTTGGCCTTGGGGCTTCCCAATGGCTATGGGGCGTTTGCCCGGTTTCGTTCTCATGAGTATTTTGCCCGTCGGCCTGTGGAGCATTGTACGGAGCCTTCTCTCAAGGGGGTGTATGCCCTTTTGAAGAGGTATGGCTTTCGTGTGGTTCATGAGGAGATATTCGGGCTTCATCCGGAGAGGGTAGGGCTTCCTGCCACGTCTTTCTGGCAGAATCTTCAGAAAAGGCTTCGGTTAGGGGATACCTTTGAGGTGTATGCCTTGAAGGAGAAACGGTGAAAGAGGGACGGTGTGTTGGAAAAAGTGGAGAGGAAAAGGGGTACACGGTGGATCAACACACCCTTTGTATTGGTGGAGTGAAATTTCCCCTGTGGGCGGGGGCGGCACCGCTTGCGGGTTTTTCGCATAGGGCTTATAGGGACTGGATGAGAAGGTGGGGGGCTGGTTTTGTTATCTCTGAAATGATCAGTCTTGAGGGGCTCTCTCGGGATCAGAAAAAGACATGGGCGCTTCTCGACGTGGAGGAAGAACCTTTCCCCTGGGTGCAACTCTTTGGGAGAGAGGATTATTCCAAGTGGTATGCGGTGGTGCGCAAGATCCTTACTCGAACTTCGGTTCGTTTCATCGATGTGAATTTTGGCTGTCCGGTAAAAAAGGTGGTGAGGACAGGAGCTGGTTCGGCGCTTTTGCGTTTTCCACAGGCAATGGCGGATATCATCCGGGCTATCAAGGATGCGGGGGCTATAGCGACGGCCAAGGTGCGACTGGGGATAGATACCCCTCTGTGGCAGGAGTTTATCCCCGCTTTGGCGACTGCGGGAGTGGATGCGATCACGGTTCATGGCCGGTATGCGGTGCAGTTTTATTCCGGGGTCGCTGATTGGGAAGCGATAAAGGCTATCCGGGAGATCTACGGTGGTGTTCTCATTGGCAATGGGGATATCACCACTCCAGAGAAAGCCCTTGAGAGGAAGATGACGACAGGGGTGGATGGGGTTATGATCGGACGCCATGCCCTTGGGGCACCCTATATTTTTCGTCAGATTCAGCAGTATCTTCTCACAGGAAGCTATGAGGTGCCTTCTCCCGAAGAGATAAAAGAGATGATTCTCGACTATGCTTCCCTTTACCTTGCGGTAACTCAGACGACCTCTCTTGTGCCTATCCGGGCTACTCTTCTTGCGATGGTGCATGGTTTTTCTCATGCCAAGTATATCAGACAGGCGCTCTCTCTTGTTTCGACGTATGAGGAGCTTGTCCGGATTTTGGGACAGAAAGAGCCCTCACAAGAACAATAGACAAAGGGGAAACAGGAAAAGAGGGAAGTTTTCAGAAAGGTTCTGAAAACAGAAGGGGCTGTTCTGGTGGGTTTTCTTCAGAAGCAAGGAAGTCTTCCAGTCGAGCAGAGTGGAGATCAAAAGGGGCACAGGAGATCCCATGGCACGTAATAAAAAACTGAGCCCGTTTCATGACGACCCCCATTTTTTTCAGAGCATCGAAAGAGAGAGTTCCATATTTTCGTGTGGAAATGATACGCTTTGCTGATTTCACCCCAATACCCGGCACACGGAGAAGGGTCTGGTAATCAGCGGTGGTGACCTCGATGGGAAACATCTCCCTGTGGGTGAGGGCCCACCATGTTTTTGGATCAAAGCGTTCATCTAAAGAAGAAGAACGGTCAAAGAGTTCGTCCACTTCAAAGGCATAGAAACGAAGAAGCCAGTCGGCCTGATAGAGACGGTGTTCCCGTTTGAGAGGGGGCATGGTGGTCAGGGAAGGGAGACGTTTATCCGCATTGACGGGAGTGTAGGCGGAGTAATATACCCGCTTGAGACCAAAACGGGTGTACAGAAAATGGGAAAGCTTGAGAATCTGTTTATCACTATCGGGGGTGGCTCCAACGATCACCTGGGTGGATTGACCGGCTGGAACATAGAGAGGGGCTTTCTTGCCCTTTTTTCTGTCGGTGAGAAGGGTATGGCGCTGATCCTCAATGTATCTCATCACGGAGAAGACCTTTTTGCCTTCTTTGTCTGGTGCGAGGGTTTTGAGAGAGTGTTCTGAGGGGAGTTCGATGTTCGCACTTAGCCTGTCCACGTATTTTCCGGCCTCATCAAGGAGAAAAGGGCTCGCCCCGGGGATGGCTTTCATGTGGATATAACCGTAAAATCCCTGTTCCTGACGGAGTTTTTTCACGACCTCAATCATGAGGGACATGGTGGTATCCGGACTCTGGAACACCCCGGAACTCAAGAAGAGTCCTTCGATATAGTTTCGCCTGTAGAACTCAACGGTGATATGGACCAGTTCATCGGGGGTAAACAGAGCCCTTGGTACGGTGTTGGAACGCCGGTTGATGCAATAGGCACAATCGTAGATGCATACATTGGTGAGAAGTACCTTGAGAAGGGAAATACACCGACCGTCGTCTGACCAGCTGTGGCAGATGCCACTTTTGTGGGTGGCCCCAAAGCCCTGATCAGCGTATCGTTCACTCCCAGAACTGGCACATGAGGCGTCATAGCGGGCAGCTCCGGCAAGGATGGAGAGTTTTTCCTGGGTTGTCATGGTTTCTCCTGCCTCATCCGTGAGAGATATCTCTCCTTTCTATTATCATATCACGGCTTTTCAAAAAACGCAAATAGAAGGGGGCGGTTGAAAGTTGAAAGCTATAAAGTTTATCAAGTGGGGTATAAGAAACCAGGCTTGAGACCCTTGCACGGGTGTTTTCTTCCCCTGTCTGGGTCAGGGGCTACGCCCCTGAAACCCCGCTTTTTCTGTTTACAAAGGCTTATTTGTCTTTTTTTATATAAAAAATAGGCTTCTTTATTATGGAAAGGAATATTTTTATACTATTTTTTGCTTTTTATTACTTTTTGAGACCTTTGCACATTCGTGCAAAGGTCTCGGCTTATACTACCAGTGATAGGGTTTTTTACATAATGGTACGGGGGCTATCACCTTGTTTCAGCAAAAACCACCACGTTAGCTGAAACAAAGTCATAGCCATCATAACCAGGCGAGCCTTGAAACACCGAGTTTTGAGATGGTTTCATGGTGTTTTATCTGGAGAGAGGTTTCTCCTCGAGAAGGCGAAGGGTTTTGCCTATCCCGATCCATTCCCACTGACCGGAGAGGGGGTGGCGAATATAGTAGATTTTTTGTATTTCCCGAAGGGAGGTTTCTATGCGAGAAAGTTTTCTTGAGAATGGATCGAAAACAACGACGTCCAGTTTATCAGGGTTTTGAAATCCGACAACGACATAGTGCCAGTTGCCACTTCGGTATATTCTTCCCCAGGAGAGGAAATATCGGAGAGGGAGTGAGATTATCTGGGTGTCAATGTTGGTGATTCTCCCATTGGTTTCACGAAGGGCGGTGGCATATACAAAGAAGGCATTGGTGTAGGCGGCTTTGGGAAACACGGGGGAAATACCACGATACCCAGACTGCCATGGAAAATCCACAGGCTGGGCATAGAGAAGGAGAAACCTGTCTTCTTCTATCGGTTCTTCTAAGAAAAAGGCGTATCTATTCTGACCGGGTTTGCCGGGTCTGATGGAAAAGGGCATTGGCCAGTCCCGGGTCATACGGGGGAATTGGGGATCCTGAGCATTGAGGTAATACCCGAGAGAACCCGAGGGTGGGATATAGGGAGGCAAAGGGGCTTCATACTTCCAGAAGGGTTCACCGGTTTTCTCGTACTCTTCGAGCCAGAGCGAAAAGCCTCTCGCCTGGGTGGTGGCATCAGAAGACCTGAGAAGAGAGAGACCATCCGGAGAGGGAGTGGGGCTCTCCGAGAGAAAATTCTTCCACTGTTGAGGGTTGATACCCAGCCTCTCTGGTCTGAGACGGGAGAGGATTTCTTTGGCTCTCGTTTTGTCTTTTTTGACGTACCAGTACCAGAGCCCATAGTAGTACACCGTTTCATCGGTGATATGATAGGCAAAAGCCTCCTGGAGCATCTGGATGGCAATCGAATACTGTTTGGCCTTGAAGGCGGCAATGCCCGCCCGGCCCAGGAGAAATCCTTTGTCAGTATTTTCGTTGGTAACGATATTGGTGAGGGTGAGGTACGAAAGATACGCAGAACGATAGGCTGAGCTATCCCAGAGGTTATTCACAAACTCGTTGGAAAAAGCAGAAGCAAGGGTAGGATGAAGAGAGATATTGGAGAGTTTACCACTCAAGAAAAGGCGAAACTGGAGATAGGATCTCTCCACCTCTCCGATGGTGGTATCACGAAGCTTGGCCTCAAAGATTTCCGATTGTTGTTCTGTAGCCTCTTTTCCTGTTTCTGGAGAAGGGATACTTTCACTTCTTGTCGTTCGGCCACATGCAACAAGAATACCGGCAATACCTATGATCAGGATCCATCGTTTCATGAAGCCCTCTTGTCTTTTTTGCTTGGTAATAGGATAGGGAAAACGGGGAAAAAAATCAAATCCCATAGGGGCTTTTTGCTCGTCGTGCCAAGACAGGGGTGAGGCTATTTCTTTGTTTCAGCAAAAACTACCTGTTTGGTTGAAACAGGGGAAGAGGGGGTGATTATGATGTTCTGAAAATCTTGCAAAATGGTTATAAACACTTGAAAATATCAAGGTCCTGGTGTATAATGTAAAAATCGTAGAGACACCACGAAAAAGGGGAGCAAAGAGGGGACGTATGCCAACCAATACCAATAGTACCAAGGAACAGGAACGAAATGAACTTTTCAAAACCATCTGGCAGATAGCCAACGAACTTCGGGGAAGTGTGGATGGCTGGGATTTCAAGCAGTATGTGCTGGGGATGCTCTTTTATCGGTTTATCAGTGAGAACCTGACGAACTACATCAATGAAACAGAGCGGCGTATTCCTGGCAATGAACATTTTGACTATGCGAAACTCTCAGACGAAGAGGCAGAATTTGGTCGGGCGGAGACGGTGAAAGAGAAGGGATTTTTTATTTTGCCCAGTGAGCTTTTTGCCAATGTTCGGGCAAGGGCAAAGAATGACCCCAACCTCAATGAAACCCTTGCAAAAGTTTTTCAGAATATCGAAAGCTCAGCCAAAGGAACGGCCAGTGAAGAGGCACTCAAGGGCCTCTTTGATGATCTGGATCTCAATTCTCCAAAGCTGGGCAATACCGTCGAAAAAAGAAACCAGAAGCTTGTGAAGATTTTGGACGCCATTGGTGAGCTAAAATTGGGCAATGGGAAATTTACCGAAAATACGATTGATGCGTTTGGCGATGCGTATGAGTTTCTGATGACCATGTATGCCTCCAATGCGGGCAAATCCGGTGGAGAGTTTTTTACTCCCCAGGAGGTGAGTGAGCTTTTGGCACGGATTACCGTTGTGGGCAAGAAAGAGGTGAACAAAGTCTATGACCCCTGTTGTGGTTCTGGGTCTCTTCTTTTGAAGTTTGCCAAGATCCTTGGCAAGGAAAACGTCAGGCAGGGATTTTTTGGGCAGGAAATCAATCTCACCACCTACAACCTCTGTCGTATCAATATGTTCTTGCACGATATCAATTACAATCATTTTGATATTGCCCATGGGGATACCCTGACGGATCCAAAACACTGGGACGATGAGCCTTTTGATGCTATTGTTTCCAATCCGCCCTATTCTATTCGATGGGAAGGAGACGATAACCCTTTGCTTATCAATGATCCCCGTTTTTCTCCAGCGGGGATACTTGCCCCAAAGAGCAAGGCGGATCTTGCTTTTGTGATGCACATGCTTAGCTGGCTTTCTCCAAGTGGAACGGCGGCTATTGTGTGTTTTCCGGGGGTACTGTATCGGGGAGGAGCAGAACAAAAGATCCGCAAGTACCTGATTGACAATAACTATATTGAGGCTATTATTCAGCTTCCACCGGATCTCTTTTTTGGGACTACTATTGCCACCTGTATCATGGTGCTCAAGAAAAACAAGCAGGACAACAGTATTCTTTTCATCGATGCTTCGGAGGAATTTGTCCGTAGTGGCAACAAGAATAAACTCACGCCGGAAAATCAGCAAAAAATTCTCGACGCCTATATCGCTCGAAAGGACATAGACCATTTTGCCAGACTTGTGAATAACCAGATCATTGCCCAGAATGATTACAACATTGCGGTTTCCAGCTATGTGGCCCAGAAAGACACGAAAGAAGAAATCGATATTCTCAAATTGAATGAGGAGATCAAGCGCATCGTGGCGAGACAAAATGAACTCAGAAGGGCGATTGATGAGATTGTAGAGGAACTGGAGAGGTGATGAGAGGGGCGAATGGTTTATGAAAGGGTATATGTATATCTTGAAATGTGCTGATGGGAGTTATTACACGGGGAGTACTACTAATCTGGAACGGAGACTTTCGCAGCATCAACTGGGGGAGGGTGCCAACTATACGAAAAAACGGCTTCCTGTGGAACTGGTGTATTTTGAGGAGTATAGTCGTATTGATGAGGCGTTTTATCGTGAAAAGCAGGTACAGGGATGGAGTCGACGCAAAAAAGAAGCCCTGATTCACCATATGCCTGAGGCTCTCAAAAAATACGCTGAGTGTATGAATGAAACTCATTGCAGGAATTTCAAGCAGGGGAGAAAGGCCGGTTTCGACTCCGCTGGTTTCGACTCCGCTCAACCGGCGGTTTTGGAAGGAAAGGAGGGGGACTTCGACTCCGCTCCCTTCGACTCCTCTCAGGGAGGGGATGGTAATACCCCAGCGCTGGCTGAGCGAAGCCGAAGCCAGCGCCATCATAATGACAACGCTCCAGTGCTGACTGAGCGTAGTCGAAGTCAGGTGACCGAGCGTAGCCGAAGCCAGTGCCATGACAATGACCACACTCCAGCATCGGTTTCGACTTCGCTCAACCGGCGAAGTGGGGTGGGGGAGGCGAGTGAGGAGGCCGATCGCCGTCAAGAAGAGTTAGCTGAGCGAAGCCGAAGACGGGTAGCTGAGCGTAGCCGAAGCCAGGTGACCGAGCGTAGTCGGAGTCAGGTGACCGAGCGAAGCCGAAGACGGGTAGCTGAGCACAGCCGAAGCCAGGTGACCGAGCGAAGTCGAAGTCAGGTGACCGAGCGAAGTCGAAGCCAGGTGACCGAGCGAAGTCGAAGCCAGGTGACCGAGCGGAGCGGGAGTTAGGTAGCTGAGCGTAGCCGAAGCCAGGTGACCGAGCGAAGCGGGAGTCAGGTAGCTGAGCGTAGCCGAAGCCAGGTGACCGAGCGAAGTCGAGGTCACCGTCTTCACTCACAAAAAGAGGAGAGACCATGAACCGAATAGAAAAACTCATCGCCGAACTCTGTCCGAACGGGGTGGAATGGAAGAAGTTAGGGGAGGTATGTGAATTAAAGAGGGGTAATTCAATCACTAAAGACGATATAATTCCTGGGAATATTCCAGTGATTGCTGGAGGAAGAAGCCCGGCCTATTATCATAATGTCAGTAATAGGGAAGGTGAAACAATTGTGATAGCCGGCTCCGGTGCCTATGCTGGTTATGTCAGCTGGTGGAATCAACCTATTTTTGTTTCTGATGCTTTCAGTGTAAAACCTTCCGGAGGCAACTTATTAACAAAATTTTGTTATTATTGGCTTCTCAATAATCAAGAAAAAATACACAAAATGAAAAGTGGTGGAGGTGTACCCCATGTATATCCAAGTGATGTTTTCCCTCTCCCCATCCCCATCCCTCCCCTCCCTGTGCAGGAGGAGATTGTGAGGATACTGGACACCTTCACAGAGTTGGAAGCAGAACTGGAAGCAGAACTGGAAGCAGAACTGGAAGCAAGGAAGAAACAATACGAGTACTACAGAAATAAGCTCCTCACCCCTGTTCAGGTGAATGGCAGGTGGCTCCTCAACGGCAAAGAGGTGGAGTGGAAGAAGTTAGGGGAGATATTTGAATTTAAAAATGGCTATACACCATCTACATCTGAAGAATCATTTTGGAATAATGGCACTATTCCATGGTTTAGAATGGAAGATATTCGTTTAAATGGAAGGATATTAAATGATTCCATTTTACATGTAAATAGTAATGCGGTGAAAAATAATAAATTGTTTCCATCACCTGCGATCATAGTTGCTACATCAGCAACAATTGGAGAACACGCGCTTATAAATGTTCCACACCTATGTAATCAAAGATTTGTATCTTTAACATTAAAAGAAAGCTATAAGGCAATTTTTAATATTAAATATTTATTTTATTATTTTTTCAAAGTTGATGAATGGTGTTTAAAAAACACTACGAAATCAAGTTTTTCAACCGTTGATATGTCTGGTTTCAGAAAAATCCCCATCCCCATCCCCCCGCTCTCTGAGCAGGAGAGGATTGTGGCTATCTTGGACAAATTCGATGCTCTGGTGAACGACATATCGCAGGGCCTACCTGCGGAAATTGAAGCCCGTCGCAAGCAGTATGAGTATTACAGGAATAAGCTCCTGACGTTTAAGAAAATACCCGCGGGTGGAGGAGGATATAATTACACCACCCCGACGCCCACCTCTTCAGAGGAGGAAAAGGAATGACAAACTACCATCTGGTCTCTCAGAACCCTGAAAGCACGGTGGTGGCTGAATATCGAGCCGAATATCAGGCCCACAGGGCCTACCAAACGGAAGCGGAACTGGAGAGGGCTTTTATTGAGCAATTGAAATCGCAGGGGTATGAGTATGTGCCTATCCAGTCCGAAGCCGATTTGATCGCCAATCTCCGCAGGCAACTGGAAAGATTGAATGGTCTCCAGTTTACCGACAACGAATGGGAACAATTCTTGAGAACTGAGTTAGCCAACCCCAACCATAGCCTCATTGAAAAAACAGCCACTATCCAGGAAGATTATATCAAGATATTGAAAAGAGATGATGGAACAACCAGAAATATCTATCTCCTTCGCAAAGATCATATTCACGAAAACCATGTCCAGATCATCAACCAGTACACGAGTGAAGAAGGAAACCGGAAAAATCGCTACGATGTCACCATTTTGGTCAATGGATTGCCCCTTGTCCATGTTGAACTGAAACGCAGGGGGGTGGCTCTTGAGGAGGCGTTCAATCAAATCAACCGCTATCAACGGGAGAGTTTCTGGGCAGGGTCAGGGCTGTTTGAATATGTCCAGATCTTTGTGATTTCCAACGGGACTCATACCAAGTACTACAGCAATACCACTCGCCGGGAACATATCCGGGAGATGACAGAAAAGGCCGCCAGAAAAGGCTCACGCACAAGCAATAGTTTTGAGTTTACCAGCTGGTGGGCGGATGCGAGCAACAAACCCATCATGGACCTGATGGATTTTGCGAAGACCTTTTTTGCCCGCCATACGCTTCTTCGTATCCTTACCCGGTATTGTGTGTTTACTGTGGACAGGCAACTCCTTGTCATGCGGCCCTATCAGATCGTGGCCACAGAGAGGATTTTGAGCAAAATCGAGGTCAGTACCAACTACAAAAAACTGGGAACCATAGAAGCAGGAGGGTATATCTGGCACACCACCGGTTCAGGGAAAACCCTCACCAGCTTCAAGACAGCGCAACTGGCGAGTCGTTTGCCTTATGTGGACAAGGTGCTCTTTGTGGTGGATCGCAAGGACCTCGATTATCAGACCATGCGGGAGTATGACAGGTTTGAGAAGGGAGCGGCCAACAGCAACACCAGTACCGCTATTCTCAAGAAACAACTTGAAGACCCCAACGCCCGTATTATCATTACCACCATCCAGAAGCTTGAGCGTTTCATCAAACAGAACAAAGGACATCGCATCTTTGATGGTCATGTGGTTTTGATCTTTGACGAATGTCATCGTTCACAATTTGGTACCATGCACGCCCTGATCACCAGGGCTTTCAAAAACTATCACCTTTTTGGTTTCACGGGAACGCCTATCTTTCCCGTCAATGCTTCCTCTCGAGGTGATCTGCGCATCAAAACCACCGAACAGGCTTTTGGAGAGCGACTGCACACCTATAGCATTGTGGATGCGATTGCCGACAAAAATGTCCTGCCGTTCAAGGTGGATTATGTGTCTACGATGCGGGAGGCAGAGGATATTCAGGATGAAGAGATCTACGATATCAACAGAGAGGCCGCTCTTCTGGCTCCAGAACGTATCCAGAATATTGTTCGCTATATTCTTGAGCATTTTGACCAGAAAACCAAACGAAATACCTTCTATAAACTCAACGAACGACGTCTTGCCGGTTTTAATTCTCTTTTTGCCGTTTCTTCCATCGAGGCGGCCAAATTGTACTATACCGAGTTCAAAAGACAGCTCTCTTCATTGCCAGAGGAGAAAAGGCTCAAGATTGCCCTCATCTACAGTTTTGGTGTCAATGAAGAGGAGGTGGATGGGGTTATCGATGAAAATTCAGAGGACACCAGCGGGCTTGATCAGAGTTCACGCGACTTTTTAGAAAAGGCCATCCAGGATTACAATGCGATGTTTGGGACAGCCTTTGATACCTCTTCGGAGAGGTTTCAGAACTACTACAAAGATGTGAGTATGCGGGTCAAAAACCGGGAGGTGGATCTGCTGATTGTGGTGAATATGTTTCTCACAGGTTTTGATGCCACCACACTCAATACCCTCTGGGTGGACAAAAATCTGCGTTATCATGGGCTTTTGCAGGCCTTTTCACGCACGAACCGTATCCTGAATAGTGTGAAGACCCACGGGAATATTGTCTGTTTCCGAAACCTTGAAAAAGCCACCAACGATGCTATTGCTCTTTTTGGGGACAAAGAGGCCAGGGGAATAGTGCTTCTTCGATCTTACAGGGACTACTATGAGGGCTACCACGATGGCCAGAAGAAAGTTCCTGGATACAGAGACCTTATCAACAGGCTTCTGCAGGAGTTTCCAGTCAACAGGCCCATTGTGAGTGAAGAGGCAAAAAAAGAATTTGTCAAACTCTATGGCCAGATTCTGAAACTTCAGAATGTTCTCTCTACTTTTGATGAGTTCAAAGGGAACGAAATCTTGAGCGAAGGGGATTTCCAGGACTACCACAGTGTGTATATTGATCTCTATCATGAGTTTCGCAAAACAGATGCCGCAGAGAAAGAGTACATCAACGATGACCTTGTTTTTGAAATGGAACTTATCAAGCAGGTGGAGATCAATATTGATTATATTCTGGAGCTGGTGAAAAAGTATCATGAGGAACATACCAAAAACGTTGAACTTTTGCTTACCAACATTGAAAAAACCATCAACGCCAGTGTGAGGCTGCGCAACAAAAAAGACCTCATCATCGACTTTGTGAAATCGGTGGGGCTTTCTTCTGAAGCCGATATTTTCGACGAATGGCAGAAGTATGTTGGTCAAAAGAAAATAGAAGAACTGGACAGAATCATCCAGGAAGAAAACCTCAACCGCGACGAAACCTACAAATTTATAGAAAAGAGCTTCAAAACGGGTTTTATCACAGATATTGGCACTGATTTTTCAAGGATTTTACCCCCGATATCTCGTTTTTCAAAGGGGGGAGAGCGATTGCAAAAGCGAGAACTGGTTTTGGAAAAACTTCGGCGCTTCTTTGAGCGTTTCTTTGATATCTCGAGTGAAAAGATGTGATTCTTCTCCCCAACGTTTTTTCTTTTCGGACAGAGAAGGGGTGGACTTCCAATCATCTCTGTGAGGAGACTTTCTCATCCACTCCCAAGTGTTTTTCTTTTTCAAAAAACAGCCCTCCACGGCAGGGTATACCGGGAGGGCTTTGGTTTTTCAGTAGGAGGGTCTTTTTATTTGATAAGGTCTATGGCATCCTTGCTCACATACCACTTCTTGTTGATGTACACACTCACGCCAGGAAGAGTGGTCACTTTGTCGTTCACAAAGGCAATGTTCTTGTTGACGGGGATCTTCACCACCGTGGTGCCTTTTTTGACCACAAGCACAGGGTTTTCAGCATCGGTGGTGTCAGTTTCGACGGTAGCCCCCTTCTTCTGGAATTCTGGGATAGCCTCGATGAAGAGCCTTTCTGTGGTGCTCTTGAGATCAACCCCGAGATAGGCGGCTGTGAGCACAGCAATCTGGGTGTTCTCGATTGTTCCAGTGGGGTGATCTTTCTTGGGAGAGTAGATGAAAAGCGGCACATCCTCACCGGTATGGCCGTGAGTGGTCCAGCCAATGTAGGAGCGTTTACTTATCATCTTTCCAACGACGGAGTTGAGGTTGGGAGAGGCGTTGGTGTAGGCATTCTGGATGGCCTTCACCTCATCGTCGGTGAGGTCAAAGATACCATAATAGAAAGCCACCGTATTGCGGATCTGATCAGGGGTAGATTTAGCCGACAGGAGTTTCTCAAGCCCCTCTCCACTGCGTTTTGCCACTCTGATGAACTGGAGAAAATCATCGAGAGGAACCTTGTCATAGTTTTCAGAGGTATCATAGCTACCGATGGTGATGCCACCATTCCCGTGGTCGGTCATTACTATTACCACGGTGTCTTTGTTTTTCTGGGCAAACTCTTTGGCTACACGGACGGCGTCATCAAAGGCGAGGATATCGTGGATGAGTCCTACGGGATCATTGGCGTGAGAAGCCCAGTCAATCTTGCTTCCCTCAACCATGAGGACAAAGCCTTTGGGGTTGGAGGAGAGGATCTCAATAGCCTTGGCTGTCATCTCGGCAAGAGATGGTTCGTTTTCTTTGTCTCTGTCGATATCATAGGACATAGCCTTGGGGGCAAACATACCCCATACCTTTTTCTGGCCTGTCAGGGAGAGAAGCTGTTTGCGATTGGTGAGATAGAAGTAGTTTTTCTGGACTACAGAGAGGAGGTCTTCTTTGTCCTTTCTGGCATTGGCAGAGAGGAAGTGCCAGCCACCACCAAGAACCACATCAAGACCGGTATACACCTGTTGCTCCAAGATCTCATCGTAGAGTTTTCTGTCCGTTGAGTGGGCAGAGTAGTCAGCTGGGGTAGCATGGGGTGCCTCACAGGTGAAAACAAGCCCTGTAGCCTTTCCAGCCAACCGGGCAGCCTCAAAGACGTTGGCGATAGGACGGTTTTCCTGGCCGGGGACAATAGCAGGAACACCGGGCATACCGGCTTTGGCAGGCATTACACCAATATTTTTGGTCACGGTTTTGACACCGCAGGCGTACGCGGTACCAGCTGGAGCAGAATCAGCGATAGGGGTGTCTGAATTGTAGGTGCGAACAAGGCCACAAGCCATATCATCCATGGCAAGGGGCTTTCCACCACGATACCAGCGAGCAAGGGTATATCCACCCATACTCATACCATCTGGGATGAGAATAATCACATTCTTCACCGGGCTGACCTTGGCGGGGAGTTCAGGAAGGGTATATCCCCACAGGTAGCCACTGACAAGAAGAATAAGCCATACGAGTCTTTTCATCTTTTTCCTCCTTTTGAGAAAAGATTCTACCGTTATGATAGAAGAGGATTTTGAAGTGGGTATGAATTTTTGATGAATTTTTGGTGAAAAAGTAGAAGGAGACCCTTGCACGGGTGTTTTCTTCCCCTGTCTGGGTCAGGGGCTGCGCCCCTGAAACCCCGCGTTTTCTGTTTACAAGGGCTTATTTGTCTTTTTTGCTGAAGAAATAGGTTTGTTTATTACGAAAAGAAATATGTTTATACTAATGCTTGTTTTTTATTACTTTTTTGAGACCTTTGCACATTCGTGCAAAGGTCTCAGAAGAGAAAAGCTTTTCATGGTGGAGAAAAGATTTTCCCATGGGTTGGTGGCTATTTCGATGTTTCAGCAAAAAAGCCAAAGTCCACTCATAAGAAAAAGTTTCTCATAGACTTGCAAAAAAATAAAAAATATGGCATACTTTTTGTAGAGGAAAAGATGAAACAGCAACTTATTCAGGACCAAAGGCAAATATTGACCCCTCTCCTTGTCCAGCAAATGGAGATACTGACGCTTCCTTTGCCCGAACTGCGGGAAAAACTTCTTGAGGAGGCGGAAAGGAATCCTCTTATTCGACTGGAGAATCCTCTGCCTTCTCCTGAGAAACGGGTAGTGAGGCGGCAGTCTCTTCCCACGGCCCCTGATTTTGTTTTTGAAAATCAGACGGAACATCAAAGTCTTCTTGACCATGTGTTGGAACAGATCCATTTTTTTGGCTGGAATGAGAAAGAGGAGGCTATTGGTGTTCTTCTTCTTACTTCCTTGGATCAACATGGTTTTTTCAGGCAGGATATAAGAAGCCTGATTGAAGGGACAGAATACACGGTCGAAGAAGTAGAGCAGGTGAGAAAGAAACTGATGCGTCTTGATCCAGAGGGGTTGGGTAGTCAGGGGGTGCTTGAGTTTCTTCTGTTTCAGGCTGAGGAACAGTTTGGGAAAGAGAGTCTCGAGGTGAGAATCTTGCAACAGACAGCAGATCTTCTGGAAAAAAAGCAATATAGCCAGATAGCCAAACGCTTTCGGGTTTCTTTGGATGAGGTGGAAGAGGCTGTCAAAAATCTTTCTGAACTCAAACCTACCCCTGTGACAGGATGGGGAGAAACCGCCATGGTGGTTATCCCTGAGGCTTTTGTGGAGGTGAATGGAGAGGATATTGCTATTCGTCTCAATGAGTACTATATTCCCGAGGTCAGGCTTGATCAGTACTATATCTCTCTCTATGAAGAAGGAAAACTTCCCAAAGAGGACAAGAAATTTCTTCGGAGTAATCTTTCAAGTGCGAAACAGCTGATTGAAAATCTTGAGAGCCGAAAAGAGATTGTCTACAAGGTGATTCATGCGATTCTCTCTCATCAGAAGGAGTTTTTTACCAAAGGACCACAGTATCAGAAGCCTCTCAGGCTTCGAGATATCGCTGAGGAAGTGGAGATCCACGAATCAACCGTGAGTCGGGTGGTGAAAGACAAGTATATTCAGGTGGGTGGAAAGATCATTCCTCTCAAGCAGTTTTTCTCTTCTTCAGTGAGGACGGCCACAGAAGAGGAGGTTTCTTCAAAGGGTATCCAGGACATGATAGCCAACATTATTGCTCAGGAGGACAAGACCGATCCCCTGAGTGACGAGCAGATCATGAGTATTCTTCAGAACAAGGGTATCAAAGTATCCCGTCGGACCATAGCCAAGTATCGAGGCATACTGGGTATTCCGCCGGCTCATGCAAGACGGGTAGAGAGATAGGGAGGGCGTATGGACAGGCTAAGAGAACTTCTCGAACACGATCAGGTGATGGAAACAACAGCCGATCAGGGTCCCCAGGAGGTGGAGGTTTTGGCTTTCTCTATTGAGGAGGCTTTGAAAGAGGCGGCAAAGGTATGGAATACCAGTCTTATCAATTTGGAGTATGAAATATTGGAGAGGGGAAAGAGTGGGTTTCTCGGGATTGGTCGTAAACCCATGCGGGTGTTGGTGAAAAAGACCAAGTCTATCTCCCTTGGTGTGGAGCTTTTGAGTGGGGCTGGTGGAGAGGAACCCGAGTTTGTGACAAACCAGGATGGGGTGTTTCGTGTTATTCCCCGTACGCATAGCCTGATGGTCAAGGTAGATCCTCCCAAGGGTCAGGGGAAACCAGTGGCTTTTGAGGTGGCCAAGGCTATTCTGTCCAACAAAGGGATTACAGGCTATGATGAGAATTTGTTGCGAAAGGCAGTTCAACAGGCGTCTGGACAATGGGTCAAGATTGGGGATCGTGCTCCAACACCGGCTGATGCCAAAATATCGCTTCAGGTTTCTACGGATGAGATGAAGGCCTTTATGACGGTTACCCGTCCGGAAAAAGGAGGAGGGTTTCCTGAGAATGATGAGGTGATCAATCTTCTCAAGGCCAAGAAGGTGTATTATGGAATTAAAGAGGAGGCTATTACCCAGGCCTTTGAAAATGAACTGTATAACGTGCCGGTTATTGTCGCTGAAGGAGACTATCCAGAAGATGGCAAGGATGCCGAGATCAAGTACCACTTCAAGACAGATACGGACAAGGTGGCCGTCAAGGTCAAGGAGGATGGTTCGGTGGATTTCCATGACCTTGATATTGTGCAGTCGGTAGTGGCAGGGCAGATCTTGGCTGTCAAGGAGCCGCCAACCAAGGGTAAACCTGGCAAGACGGTGACAGGTCGTGTGCTTCCTGCAAGAGATGGAAAGGATGTTCCCCTTCTCCCAGGAAATAACAACCATCTCTCTCCTGATGGTATGCAACTCATCTCGGATATCAATGGGCAGGTGGTTTTCAAAAATGGTCGTATCCATGTGGAACCTGTGTATGAGGTGAGGGGAGATGTGGGCCCAAGTACGGGAGATGTCAACTTTCCCGGCAATGTGGTGGTGTATGGCAATGTCAATGATACCTTCAAGGTGTATGCTGGTGGCAATGTGGAGATCAAAGGAAATGTCGGAAAAGCCAATATCACGGCCGAAGGGAATCTTGTGGTGAGACAAGGTATTCAGGGCAAGGATGAGGCCAAGATTGTCTGTGGTGGGGATATGTATGCCAAGTTTGTGGAGCGAGCCAATATCCGTGTGGAAGGGGATATTGTGGTGACGGAGGCCATCCTGCACAGTGATGTTTCCTGCAAAAAGCGAATCTTCTGTCAGGGGGGGAGACGTTCTCAGATTGGGGGAGGGCGTGTGAGGGCCTTTCAGGAGATCAATGCCAAGTTTCTTGGAACCGAAGCCTATGCCGAAACCATTCTTGAGGTAGGCATTGATCCGGATGCCGAAGACAAACTTTCTACTCTTCTTGCTCAGAGGGATAGTATCAAAAAACAACTTCCTGATATCAATAAACAGCTTACTAATTATTCCATGCTTCTTGCCAGTGGTCCCCTGCCACCTGATAAAGAAGAAATATATAATGATCTTGTGGCCAAGCAAAAGGAACTCAAGGATATTCTGCAGGAGACAGAAACCCAGATAGAACAGATCCAGAAGTATCTGGAGGGACTTGCTTCTGAAGCCAAGATATCGGCGAGCAAGACAGTTTATCCCGGTGTCAAAGTCAAAATAAAAAATGCGGTCCTGCAGGTAAAAAGCGATTTCCAGTTTGTGACTTTCTCTCTTGGGGATGGTGGGCAGGTGAAGATCTCGCCTTATGAAAAGGCGAAAGGGATGGACGAAACCATTCAGAAGATGACAGCGGTGAAGCGAAGATGAGGATGATTGAGAGTACATTCTGTGGTCCTACACAAATGGAATGTTTCATGGTGGGGCTTAGACCCTTTTCTTCTGCTTCTGAAGAAAAAAGATCTCTTCCCCCAAACCTGTGACCAATGCCCATTGACATGGAGGAGGGACTATGGTAAAAGAGGGGGCGAAAGAGGAAAATTTTTCACGGGGGAAGCGGGGAAGAGTTGACAGGGTGGGGGGTGTGTGGTATAATTGTAGGGAAAAAGGGTTTGAAGAATAAAAATTGAGTGGAGGTGTGGTATGAAGTACCATGGGTATGAAGGCGCACTGAAGCGGAAAGTGAAGAAGGTGGTAGCAGGGGCGGCGTTTGCCGGTCTTCTCGGGACTCTTGCGCATGGGCAGGAGTATCTTCGTTTAGATTCGATGGTTCATTCTTTTTCTTTGCCGGGACGGAGTTTTCTTTCAGAGATGAAAGCGAAGGATGTGTATAGTTCTTTTCGTATGGCGGAGTCACAGGTAACGCTTGCGGTGTGGCGGGCGGAGAGTGCGGCGAAGGGGCGAGTCTATGGGGCGATAGGGTACACAGAGGCGAAGAGGTTTGAAGGGCGAGAGGATCCCCATCTTGTGAGGAAATACATGGAGAAGGGTGTTACGATACAGGAGGTGGTATCGGCGGTTCGGTCGCTGGTAACGTCGGCGAGGGAAGGTCGGACGGTGGAGACGAGGTTAGATGAGAGAGTACGTCAGTGGCATGAGAAGAGATATCCATGGGACACGATGCCGTGGGAGAACCGGTTACCGTTCAGTAAGCAGCATCCGATGGCGGGTTTTGTGCTTGTGGTGTTGCAGGAGGAGAAGAAAAAGAGGCGGAGTGAGGAGAGGGGGAGGCTAACGAGGCGGGAGAGGGAGCTTGTAGGTCGGAAGAGGGAACTTGAGAGGGAGAGGGAGGAAGTAACGGCGGAGTGGGAGGAGGCGATACTTGAGGAGGGGAGGCGACTTGAGGCGTATGAGGAAGCGAAGGGGAGACGGGAAAGAATAGAGAGGAAGCTTGAAGAAGGGGGCTTGTCTTCGGAGGAGAGGGAGAGGCTTGAGAAGGAGCTTGCGGTAGCGAAGGAAGAGGAGAAGAGGGCGAGGGAGGCGTATGGGGAGGCGAAGCGGGTGAGAGAGGAGATAGAGAGACGGAAAAAGGAGATAGAGGAAGAGATAGGGAGGGTAGAAGAGGCGCTGAAACTGGTGGAGGAGAGGCTTGGGGAACTTGCGCCTGAGGATGTGAGGGAGGCGCTTGAGATGGAGCAGGAGGGGGAGGACATAGAAGGGCGAGGGGGGAAGAAAGAAGACACACCCTCCACATCATCGTCCAGTAGTGAGAAGAGTTCTTCTTCCGGGAGTTCGACGAGTTCATCTTCATCATCGGAGAAGAAGGGGTTTTTGTCTTCGATAGCGGAAGGTGTTTCGAAGGCGGTGAATGTGGTAGGGAATGCGATTGCGGGAGCGGTGAATTCGGTTGTGGATACGGCGAGCAAGATAGCGGCGTATGTAGGGCAGGAGGCGTCGAAGGTGGTGGAGGGTTTAACGGGAGGGAAGAAGGAGGGGGATACGGCGAAGCCGAAACCACCGAAGAGGCATGTGAATAGTGATGTATATAACCGGGCGTGGGAGATAGCGCGCAAGGAGTGGGCGAAGGAAGGGGGGAAGAAGCCTATTAGCGATTATGGGCAGAAGGCGGTGAATCAGGCGGATTATGAGAGGAAGATGGAGAAGGCGAGGAGGCTCTATGAGGAAGCGAAGGCGAGTGATCCAAATTTTTCCCATGGGCTTGATTATTTCAAGGATGAGGTGAGGTGGGAGACAGCGATAGAGGACAGGCTTGATAGGGCGATGGCTGGGATTGAGAGGGGGGACGAGGAAGCGATGAAGCGATTTCAGGAGGTTGTCGAGAGAACGATGAAGGAGATGGAAGGGTTTGATGAGCTTCAGAGGAGGGTTGGAGTGATAGCCGGGGAGGTGCTGAATCGTGAGGAGGGGAGAAGAGAGGCCCGGGTGAGGATGATGGAGGAGAGGGAGGCGAGTAAACAAAAAGAGGTTTCTTCTGAGGCGAAGGTGTATACGGTGGAGAAGGGGGACACGCTTGTGAAGATATCCCAGAAGACGGGGATACCCCTGAAGAAGCTCTTAGAGATGAACCCGCATCTACGCGGGAGGGAGAATTGTATAGAGGTGGGGGAAAAGATTAACCTTGAGGAAAGTCATCCCTTTCATGAGAAGAAAGAGATGACACCGCAAAAGAGCGATGGAGAAATAATGGATGCGAATGTTTTAAGGGAAAACACGAAGGCTTATATTTTAGGTCTCAAGGAGAAGGGGTTGAGTGAAGAAATAGTGAATCAGTATCTGCAGAGGTTAGAGAGTCTTTCAGATAAAGAACTTTTAGAGAACCAGAAGAAGTTCAAATTTACAGAGATGAATCAGAGGAATAATCTCACGAATGCGGATGATAAATCACTTGGATACCGTACAGGGGAAGTGATGTGTTTTCCGACCAGTGTGGCTATAGCGCTGAGCAATCTCGGGATCGAGAATCCTGTAGCGGCGTTAGGAATACAATTTGAGGATCACTTGGATAATCTGATAAGGAATGATGCAGAGATAATGAAAATAGCTAAACAGCATCCAAACAATAAACCCAGAACCGTTGGGACTGTGGAGGAGAAGATGATAAATAAGTATTTTGGTGATAGAGTGATTGCTAAATGGTTATATAAAGAACCCTCATTTAGAAATAGAGAGGAAGCCAAAATTTATTTTAGAAAGATTAATGAAAGTTACTTGAATAACGGGGTGCAAGTTATTATGGGTACGAAATTGACCCATGGAGGACATGTTGTGGTGTATTCTGGATATGATGAAGGAGGTATCTACATTGTAGATCCTTATGGAAGACCTTCTTTGACCAAGAGAAGAAATGGAAGTTCTAATTATGATAAAAATTCAACCGAGGCAGGAGCGATGACAAAGGGGTATAATGTGTATGTAAATTGGGAGAGGGTAAATGAGTTTCAAGTGGGTTATAGATGGTATATGACTATAGCATTGAGGTAGGAGGAAGAGGCATGAAAGTATATTTTCTGATATGGTTTGTTCTTTCTGGTATTTTTATGAGGATGTATGGCGGAAAAATTGATACAAAACAGATTGTTTATCTATTCAACAATACAGATTATACGATCTGGGCCACCTCTGAACTGAAAGAGAAGGGGCGTCATTACTCTGTGAAGAATTTACTTGATGGAGATATAACGACGGTGTGGGCAACGAGAGAGAATGGTGGAGTGGGAGAGGAAGTGATTGTGTTTTTTTCTGGTAGTTACATGGTAGATGAATGGAAGAGGGGAGTTTGGATAGTAAATGGTTACAATAAAAGTGAAAATTTGTTTTTAAAAAATAATCGAGTTAAAGAAATGGAAATAAAGTTGTACCGTTACTATCTTGTTGGTGTGACGGGAGCCACATTAGAAGCAGGACCTCCAAGGGAAGCATTGTTGGTAAATCCTCTCCGAATTGATAATATCATGGCAGAACCTTTGGTAGAACTTATTTTGTGTACGAATATCATGCTCATCGATAGCTATTTATACACCAATAATTATTATTTTCCCATTCATTTTGGTAGTAATGAAAAAGAAACCGCCTTGAGAATAAGAAGTCTTAGGATTGAAAAAGGGATTCAGGATACTCAGGGAATATTTAAAGATTACTATGGTTACGATGCGATTGGGTATGCATTAGTTCTTACTATAAAATCTATCTACAAAGGCACGCAGTATAACGACCTCTGTATAAGCGAGATTGGGTTTTTGGCTGATGATAAGTAGGGGTAGCTAATATGAGAGAGGGTCTATGTGGCTGGTGAGAATAAAAGATTTGGCGGCAAATTCCCAGGTTCTGGGGGTGGTAGTGGATGTGATGAAGAAGACTGGTGTGACAGAGATACAAGTATCGAGCTTGTGGCGGAATAGTGAGGGTAGTCCGCACAAGGAAGGGTTAGGTATAGACATCACGGCAGCGACGAGGAATGGGGTGACGGTGAGGTTTAATAATACAGACAATTTAGTCCCAGGGAGTAATATTTCTTATGCCAACCAATACGATCAAAACATAGAATTTATTCATCAGTTACACAATGCTTTCCAGAATGATTCAAGAGTAAATCAAGTTTTAGATCCATGGAAAGTATGTAGCGAAGACCCTTTGTATAGTTATAATAATACTTGGCGAGAGGTGTTGAATGATAAGAAGACGAGTATAGTTCAATATGAGGCCATGACACAGGAACAAAAGCGGGAAAAATTTAACGACAAAGAACGGTTAATGATAGATCATAGACATCATCTGCATATTACAATATTTAGATAGAAAGGGGGTGGACTATGAAACTTGATTATATTTCTATAATGTTAATTATAATTTTGTGTTTTGAGAAATTATATTCAATGGAATTAGTGCCTTTTAATAAAAGAGGGGAAGTGTGTATTTTAGAAGATTGTGCTCCTTTATATAAAGAGCCTGATCAAAATTCTGAAGAAATTTTAAAGAAAAATATTTTGGATTTTGTTTTTCTAATAAGTAAAACCAATATTACTAATAGGAGAGGCCAAGTAGAGGAATGGTATTATGTAGATTCAGGAGATTCAGGCCAAACAGACAGTAAAAATGGGTCTTCCTTAACTATCAAAGGATGGATGCTCGGAAGATATTTGTTTGGCAAGGATCATTTGAAACCTTTGACAAATGTGAAAGAGATGTTTATAATTGCAGGTTATCCTGATTATGCGGATTATTATCGTGTTTACTCGGATGGTACTTTTTTGAGTAGAGATATCGAGGGTGGGAATACAGGTCAGAAAGGGAAACTGTATGGGTATACAAATATAATTGCAGTGAAATTTAATAATGCATTAATTTTTTATGCATTCTTCTACTACGAGGAGGGAGGGGATTTGAAAAGTAGATTTGCAAATGAGGTGATTGTTCTCACCAACAAATCCGACTTTCCCCCGTGGGCTCAAGCTGATGTGCCACCTGTGCTTGAGGGAGATTTTGCTCACCTCATCGGCGACAATGTGAACATCCGTGCTAAACCGACGACGAATTCGGCGATGCTTACGAGGCTGAAGAAGGGGGCGAGGGTGAAGGTGCTTGAGATAAGTGAGGAGGTGTTTCGGGTAGGGGACAGGGAAGGCTTGTGGGTGTATGTGGAAACGGACGAGAAGGATAAGCAGGGGAAGCCGATTCGTGGGTGGATGGTGGATATCTATTTGAAGCCGGAGGAGTGAGGGCTATTTTCCTGGTGTAGAAGAGAGAGGCCACAGCCGGGGAGAAGGCGATGAGCCAGAGGATAGGGCAAGAGTGGGAGAGGAGTCAACCGGCGGAATCTCCGTGGCAGAAGATAGCGTCGCAGATACTAGGGACAAAGGAGTGGATGAGTGAAAGAGAAATGTTTGCTGGAGGAGGAAGGGGAAAAAATAATTTCTCCCAAAAACGTGGTAACAAAGAAATTCAGTGGATTCTTGCAGAAGATATAGATTTTTCCCATAGAGTGGGAGCAGCTGCGGGCTTTGTTTACGGGAAGGGGATGGCAAAAGGCATAATACAGCAAGGGCAAAGCACCCAGAAGGTTATTGTGGATTCTACTTATCGGGGGTTATTTGTCAAGTTGGAAGTCAATATGGTTACTGAAATGAGGGTTTCTTCTTTGAATAGTGAGCCTACTTCTCTTTTAGGGAAGAAAAGTCGAGGTGTAGCATTTTCTTTTCCATTTTTTGATTATTCTATTATTTCAGGAGGGGATTTGCAAATTGGGAGTATAAGTTTTGTTGGTTTTTCGTTTGGAATTTTTTATTATGAGCATAAGATTGTGAAGGTTGAAGAGGTGGAAAATGTGGAATCTTACAGGATGGAGGAGTATATCAAGAATCCACGGGATATAAAAATAAACTCAAGAGGGGACAAAGATGTGGGTAAAAGAAATAAGTAGGGGGATGTTTCAGACTTTTTACTCTTTTCTTGGAGTGAGTATGGGGGTGTTTTTACTCTCCTTTTATGGGAGAAAAATAGGTTTTGAAGAAACATTGATTCAACTTAATTTTATACTTGATTTAGGCATAGTTCTCTTTTTTCTGGTTTTTCTTAGTATTCTTTTTGATGCTAAGAAGAATTTTGCGGAGAAAAGTCGGGAAATTGTGTTGCTTTTTTTGTTTAATATTGTGGCGATGTTTGTATTTTTGTTTATGGATGAGTCAGAGAAAAGCAAGAAAAAGTGTATTTTTGATATACTTTATTCTCTGGTTGGGGGCATTGGGATTTTTGTGCTGGTTTTTTTCCCTTTTTTGGGGAAGACGTACCTGGTTCTTCGATATTTTGGTATAGTAGTGTTGTTTTGCGCAGGGGGTACTTTATGGCATCTTTTGAAGGTGGACTTCAAAATAAAATGGTGTTTTAAGATGTTGTGGGTGATAGGTATGGTAGTTGTTCCCTATTTGGTTTGTCCGGTCTATTATTATTTGCATATGAGAAAATAGATAGCCTTTTGAAATCTGAGACCTTTGCACGAATGTGTAAAGGTCTCGACACAGTAATAGGGCCAGCCCTTTTCTCTGGGAGAAGGGTGGTGGGAGATTTTGCTATGACCTTATTTCAGCAAAGGGGGCTCGTTTGCTGAAACATGGTGATAGCCGGGGTAGGCTTTTCTCCCTGAACGAAGGTGGTCGTCATTGTTTGGGTTTGTATGGAGGGAGGTTAAACGTTTAACCAGAAGGTGGGTTTGCTGAGACATGGTAAGAGCAAGAGACGTGTGGAGTTTGTATAGAGAAGGGTTAAACGTTTAACCGGCGGGGTGGTTAGCTGAAACAGGGTGATAGCAATAACCATGAGGGGGTGGATAGAGAGAGATTAAACGTTTAACCATTGCCTTTGGCTGAAACAGGGTAATAGCCGGGCGCCCTGCGGTCTCAGAAAGCCCCCTTCTTGCTGACTCGTCCCCCACACCCCGCCCCTGCCTGCGGTGCGCCGTAGGAGAAGCCCCTGTGGGGGACACGAGCCCCGCGGACCTGGTGGGAGAAGGCCCTCCCTGGAGAAGGAGGCCCGTTCTTTGTTTACCCCCCCTTATTTTTTCTGTACCCCACTTCGACTTCGCTCAGTATCCGCCTGGCCGCTTTTGCGGTTGTGTGTCCTTTGTCGTGGAGTGGGGAAGTCCTTCCGGAGTGAGGGTGCAGGAGGCACCCGGGGCGACCTCTTCTGTTGCTCTGCCCGAAAAGCCCACCGAAGCGTAGCCGCGGGCCCCCGCTTTGGCGGGGAATCGGCGGAGCGAGGTGGGCGCTATGCTTCCGAAGTCAGGAGGACGAGTTGAGGTCGCCCACGGAGGAAGGACTTTCCCTGGGGAGTGGGATTTCTCACTACCCGCAAAAGCGTCCCATGTTCCGTCCGAGGCGCATGCGTAGCATGCGACGAGGACAGGGCCCTTCTGGAGCCGGTGCAGGGGCGGGGCGGGGGTTTACAGGGGGCGTAGCCCCTGACCCAGATAGGGGAAGAAAACACCCGTGCAAGGGTCTCGTTCTCTATGAATGGGAAGTGACAAAAAAATCTCTTCTCCCCCTTGCTTTTTTTTGAGAGTGTGATATAATAAAGATAAGCGTGTTTTTGGTGGGGAAGGAGAACACATGGATATTATCCCTGGACTTGAGCCGTTTTTCCCTGTGCCGGACAGGGAGGCATCGGGAATCATTGACACCATGCAAAAGCTTGGCGTTGTTGGGTATTCAAGGGCTATTATTCAAACCTTTTTGCAGGCGGAAAAGGCGGCCAAGAGTAACGCGAATATTCTCATTGAGGGAGAAAGTGGAACGGGCAAAGAAGTTTTTGCCTATGCCATTCACTCTCTCAGTGGGAGAAATTATGGTCCGTTTGTCAAGATTAACTGTGCTGAGATTCCAGAGATGCTTCTCGAGAGTGAACTGTTTGGGTATGAGAAAGGGGCCTTTACCGGTGCCCAGAAACGCAAGATCGGGAAGTTTGAGTTGGCCAATCAGGGGACTATTTTTCTTGATGAGATCAGTGAAATGTCCCTTGCCCTTCAGGCGAAAATGCTTCGGGTGATAGAGGACAAGACGATTTCTCGTGTAGGTGGACTTGAAACCATTCCTGTGGATGTTCGTATTATCGCTGCTACCAATCGAAAACTTTGGCAATATGTGAAAGAAGGCAAGTTTCGAGAGGATCTCTACTATCGCTTGAATGTGGTATCTCTCTCTCTTCCCCCGCTTCGTCAGCGGAAAGAAGACATCCCTCTTCTCATGAATCACTTTCTTCACATGTATCAAAAGATAGAGGGGATAACCATCAGGCAGATAGATCCTCAGGTGGTCAAGGCTTTTCTTCAATATGAGTGGTCCGGGAATGTGCGGCAACTGGAAAACGCTATTCACCATGCGATTATTATGACCACGGATGATGTCATTTCTCTTGAGGATGTTCCTGCCCATATCCTTGAGAAGGAAGTGGTGCAGGAGCCAACCCATCGGGCTGTGGTGCAAAAGGATGATGTGGTGATTACGTCCCTTGATCTCAATGAGATGGAAAAGCAGCAGATTATCAAAGCCCTTGATAGTGCCCACTGGCGTATTTCCCGGGCGGCAGAACTCCTTGGTATTCATCGAAACACCCTCACTCAGAAGATGAAGCGCCTTGGGATTAAATAATTCCTTTGAAATTTGAAAAAGGTAGGAAGGCTTGGGTGAAGGTGAGGTGTTTCCCCTGGCAACCACAAGGGGGAGAAGGCAGGATGCTGTGGTGTTTTTCGTTTTTTCCGCATAAAAGAAAAAGGCACTTCTCTTCTCACATAAACGCTTCAGTTACCGTGGTAGCCCTTGTAGCGGTGACGCTTCTTTTTCTTCTCAGTATGGTGATGACCGTCATGGTAGAGACGGGGTTTTTAGAGACGCAGCGGTCAGTTCAGAAGATAAGGTCTCGATGGTTTCTTGAGGGAGAGGTGGCCAAGTGGTTTCTCCAGTGGGAGAATGGGGAACTTCCCCCTGTAGGGAAGCGAGATATTGTCTTGTCTTCTCTTTTGTCTGGAGAACTTGTCTGGGAAGTCAAATCTACTAACTGGACTCTTGTAGGAAAGGCCGGCAAAGGGATTTCCTCTAGTGAGATTCATCTTGAGGGGATAACCTTTCCCCTTTTTGCCACAACCCTTTTTTGGCTGCATCCGGTGAAAATCCGTCTTCATGCCCCGTGGGAAATTCATGGAAATCTTGCGATTTCCCCCGGGAGTGAGGTGATCACCAATACCTATACCTGGAAGGTGCAAAAAGAGGTTATCGTCGGAGAAAGGGGGGAGGATGTTCAACTTCCCCTTGAAAAAAAGGTGGTTTTGCCCGAATTGTGGCAAAGAAAGGGGGATGTTTCCTCTCTCTGGGAAAGGGCAAAACGCATGGCCAAGGATCCTTGGGTAATCACCAGAGAAGCCGCCTATCCTGTTCAGGAGATAGTGAATCCTCTTCATCAGGAGAAGATGCTTTTAGGTCGAGGGAGAACTCAGTTTGGGCTTTTCTTTCGCTGGCAAAATCGTATAGGGGTTTATATCAGAGGAAAAAGGAGTACCAATAACAACTGGCAGGAGTTTTTGTACTACAGGGGACCACAAAGAGAAAATGTCTTTGATGTTGATGAAGACAATGTACTCCAACTTCGTCTCTCGAAAAATCCGTATCTCAGGGAATCCTCTTTGGTGGTGGAACTTCCTGTGGAGGCATGGGAGAGGTTGGGGGAGATTCTTCTGGAAGGGAAGGATGTGAGTCTCATTTCTCGTGATGAGGACGTCTGGGGATTTCAGGTTGGGGGAAGGTACTACATAGCGGAAAGTGATTTTGTGTATGAGAGAACCCACAAGACTATCAGGATAACCTCTGGGGAGTTTTTCAGAAGACACGTGGTGGATGTGGCTATAGCCAATGGAGTTTCTCGTGAGTATACCCTTCCGGGGGGGAGGGGAAACATCATGGTCTATGTGGATGGAAGCCGTGTTTGGAACTACAGGAGGACACAGACGCGTGTTATTTTTGATACTCCGCCACCAGCGGGGAGTCGGATTCAGATCCTTCGTGGAGTGGAGGATTTTGTACTTTACAAGAAGCCTCCTTCTTCAGAGGAGGGAATATTTGTTGACAAGGTAGAACGGTGTGTGGTTCTTGACTTAGACACTCTTGAGAATTTTCCGGAAAATGGGACGATTTATACTACCCTTCCCCTGGTTATTCGGGGGACAGCGAGGGAACCGCTTGCTATTGTAGGAGAAGCCTCTCTCTATCTTGAGAACATCAATCCTCAGGGAGGGGCAGCCGTTCTTGTGGCTTCAAGGACAGGGGTCTGGCTTCTCCAATCAGATAGTTTTCCAAGAACCTTGCGTCATGTGGCTATGATCTCTCCCCTGGCTGGTCTTTATACCGTAGGGGAACCATTTGTTCCCGCTACCGTGGAGGGCTTAGGAATATTTGCGGCTTTTGGTCCTGTAGAGGGGCTTGACGGTTTTATGGAACACGTGTTTCTTTCTTCTTCCTTACGGCAGGAAGACATCCCCCTTTTGCGACAACTTCCCCGGCCTCTTTTTGTTCGTCGGCTCTGGAGACGTTAACCGAAGACCTTGAGATCCTGGATACGTCCTGTGTAGATGTTGATAATCCAGCCGTGGATGTGGAGGGGGTGTCCTTGTTTGATGGCTTTCTGAATGATCGGATGACGGGAAAGCCGTTTCACGCCTTCGATAACGTTGAGTTCGGCCAGTCGGTCATACCGCTGTTTGTCGGTAGAAAGCTTGGCAAGTTCAGGGGCATAGGAACGGAAGGTACGATAGACAGGACGAAGCCATTTCTTGACGTGGCCTTTGGCCTGTCCATAGAAGACAGCCTTGACTCCTCCACAGTCGTAGTGTCCACAGACGATGATATGGGAGATCTTGAGAGATTCCACCGCATACTGAAGCACAGCTAAAAAGTTTGGATCGTTCTCTCTGATAACATTGGCAATATTTCGGTGAATAAAAAGCTCTCCCGGATTGGTTTTGGTAAAGGTATTGAGGGGCATTCGGCTATCAGAACAGCCGACAAAAAGGTAACCCGGAGATTGTCCCTGGGAGAGTTTTTTGAAGTATTCAGGGTCGGCGGTAAGTTTTTCTTCTACCCATTGTCGATTGTTTTCCAAGATCTCTTCGTATGGTCTCATAGGCACCTCCTCCTCTTTCAGAAAATATTATACCAAAAAAGTAGGAATATGTCAAGGTCGCTTTTAACCCACTTGCAAAAAAGCTTTTTTTATGCCATACTATACTATGAGAAAAGACTTTCACAGAGGAGACTCTATGAGGAAAATGGCCATTGTGTTCTGTTGTCTTGTTTTTCCTTTGATGGTTTTCGCTCAGGCGAAAGATGCCTATCGTTTTTTTCTTTCAGGAAGAGCAGCCTATCAGGATAGAGCCTATACCATTGCCATACGACTTTTTGACAGGGTTTTGGCTTTAGATCCCTTTGGTGAGTATGCTGATGATGCAGCCTACTATCGGGCATTGTCTTATTATGAGGATGAACGTTATCAAAGGGCGGTGCAGCTTTTCAATCAGTTCTTGAGCTTTTATCCACATTCTCCTTATCGTGAACATATAGCCTATCTTCTTGTGGAATCGTATTACCATACGAAACAATGGGACAGGGTCATTCAACAGGGGACTCTTTTCTTGAGGAACTATCCACGGGGGGAATACAGTGATGATGCCCATTATCTTCTTGGTTCTGTGTATCTCATCCAGGGGAAGTATGGGTCGGCGGTGGAGGAGTTTGTCAGGGTGGTCAATGATACAAACTCTACTCTCCGTGAAATGGCCTTTTATCGCTTGGGGCTTGCCTATTTCTACGATGGGAACTATCGCCAGGCGCGGGAAAAGATACAATCTTTTCTGGTGGCCTATCCCAACTCTTCTGTTGTCCTGCAGGCCCGTATGCTTCTTGGAAAGTGTGCCTTTGCGGAGAAGAAGTATCCCGAGGCGCGAAGTCTTATTATGCAGGTACTTTCCAATGCCCCTGCAGCTCTGGTGGCGGAGGGAATGTACTATCGGGCGATGATTGATATCGAGATGCAGAACTATTCTTCGGCTATCAATTATCTCTCTGCGTTAGTTCGGTATGAGAAAATCGGGTCTTATCCCAATGATTATCGGGAGGATGGGCTTTATAAGCTCGCCCTTCTCTATAAAATGCAGCGTCGCTACCAGGAGGCAAAAACGGCCCTTGAGGAGCTTTTGAAACTCACTAAGAGCAAGGAAACACAACTCAAGGCGTCTCTGGAGCTGGCTTCCCTTGCGGTGCTTTTGGGAAAGTACGATGAGGCAAAAACGGCGTATAAAAAACTCGCCGATCTTGATAAGGGCTACCTTCCTTTAGCCAGACAGAAATTGGGGGAGCTTGCCTTTCTTGTGAAGGATTTTGGTGAAGCGGATGGGTATTTTTCGGAAATTGTGGAGAAGTACAGCGATAGTCCTCAGTTTCCTGATGCTCTCTA
Organism: Longinema margulisiae; assembly: GCF_025266855.1. Taxonomy (GTDB): domain Bacteria; phylum Spirochaetota; class Brevinematia; order Brevinematales; family Thermospiraceae; genus Thermospira. Next base: position 534,188 of record NZ_CP053071.1, on the reverse strand, counting down.
TTGGCGGGCCAGAACTCGTATCGAACAGGGAAGGTATGAAGAAGCCGTCAAGGATTTTGATCAGTTCCGCAAGCTTTTCCCAACGGCGTCTCGTATTGAGGAGACTATTATGTATACGGGGAATAGTTATGCGGCCATGAAAAAGTGGGATGATGCCCTTGTCAGTTATAACTATCTTTTGAGAAACTATCCGACCAGTCGTTTTGCTGATAGTGCGTATCTTGCTATTGCGTGGGTTTATCTTCAGCGAGGGCTTACTCCACGGGCGGAGGAGACCTACCAGCGAATGGCAGCGGCCTTTCCCAATAGCCCCAAAGCAGCTCTTGCTATCTATAGTCTTGCTTCTCTTCAATATAACCAGCGCCGGTATGCGGAGGCACTCACCAATTTCGAACAGGTGTACAGGCGTTATCGAACGACCTTCTATGCAGGAGAGGCCCTTCTGAAGGCAGGGTGGGTATATCTGAGACAGGAACGGTTCAGGGATCTTATTCGCTTCTATGAGGGGGCGGATATTGCCTATCTTGATGCAGACCAGAAGGCGGCTTTTTATAATCTTTTGGGGTGGGCATATTTTCGAGAGGGTAATTATGACAGGGCTATTGCCAATTACAATACCTCATCAGCCACGGCGACCAACATCACCACGGTGCTTGAAAACCAGTTGTACGTTGCCAAAGCCTACTATAATCTGGAGCAATATGCCAACGCTATTCGTACCTATGAGGGGTATATCCAGCAGGCACTTCAGGCAGGAAAGACCGATAATGTCCCGACGGCGTATGCGGAGATGGCCTGGTGTTATCTGAAAATTGGGGAGAAAGAGACAGCTGAGTCTATCTATCAACAGCTGCTTACTGAGTTTCCGGCAAGCCCGGCCACGGCTGAGGCTATCTTCCGTATGGGGGAACTAGCCTACAGTAGTCAGAGGTACGATGAGGCCATTCAGCACTATCAAAAGCTTCTTTCCTTGCCCCCCAGTGAGTTTCAGGCGGCGGCGTATTACTGGCTTGGGAGGACCTATCTCCGGCAGGAGAAAAAACTTGATGCCCTTCGGATGTTTGAGGCCTATGTGGCCAAGTATCCGGCGGGGGATTATCTCCCTGATAGCCTTTTGCAGATTGGGAATATCTACTTCAGTCTCAATAACTATGAAAAGGCACGAAATGCCTACAACACGCTGATTGGAAAATTTCCCAAAACCCCTGATGCTGATATGGCGCGGGTACAACTTCGGGAACTCCAGATGGTTCAGGAAGCAAGGGGAGACCCGGAGAAACTCTACAAGATTATGGTGAGAGAAAGCAAAACAAAAGAGGCAAAGGTTCTTGCCCTTGAAAAGTTGGCGAAGTTCTATGAAGGGAACGACAAGGTCAAAGAGGCCATAGAAACCTACCAGGCGATAGAGGCGCTTGAGCTTTCCCCGAATGCGGCTCAGGCGGCCTTGAGGATAGGGCAGCTTCTTGCTACCCAGAGGCAGTTTATCCAGGCAGTGCAGGCCTATAGCCGTGTACTCACCAGGTATGAGGAGGAAACCCTCTATCCCGATGCGCTGTATGGGATTGGAGCGGCCTATTTTGCCAATGAACAGTGGGAGTTCGCTCGCCGGTATCTTCGGCAGGTAATGGAGCGTTATCCGGCTTCCACTCAGGCAAAAGAAGCGGAGAAACTTCTGGGGAGAATACCGGCGGGACAGTGAGGATCTGTTCTTTCTTCTGAAATTTTTTTTGACGTGATGGTGGATTTTGTGAGAGGAAAGCAGTTCTCTTTTCGATGAGTCTTTCTCTGGGAAGAACTGAAATCATAGAAAACAGAAGGCATAATTTTTGAGAATCGAGACCCTTGCACGGGTGTTTTCTTCCCCTGTCTGGGTCAGGGGCTTCGCCCCTGAAACCCCGTTTTTTCTGTTTACAAGGGTTTATTTGTCTTTTTTATCCAAAAAATAGGCTTGTTTATTATGGAAAGGAACATTGTTATACTACTTTTTGTTTTTTTATTACTTTCTTGAGACCTTTGCACATTCGTGCAAAGGTCTCGAATCTTTTTTTGATTAGAAATTCTCCCAACTGGAGACTCAATCATCTGGTTATTTTGTCGATATATACACTAAATACACAAAAAGGAGAAGCCTATGATGCGTTCTCTCTGGACGGCTGCTTCCGGGATGATTGGAGAGCAGTTTCATATTGATACCATAGCCAATAACCTTGCCAACATCAATACCACGGGGTTCAAAAAAACCCGGGCTGAGTTTGAGGATCTGCTCTATCAGACGATTCGTCTAGCAGGGACTCCTTCCTCGGAGATTTCCCAGTATCCGACGGGTATTCAGGTGGGGCTTGGGGTTCGTCCAGCGGCAACGCAGAAGTTTTATACCCAGGGGAGTCTCCAGAATACAGGAAACAAGCTGGATATTGCTATTGAAGGTGAGGGCTTTCTTGGAGTGATTTTGCCGGATGGGACACAGGCGTATACCCGTGATGGAACACTGAAGTTAGATAGTAATGGGGAGATTGTGACCTCTCAGGGGTACCGACTCAATCCTCCTATCGTTCTTCCTGATGAGTTTGAGATACAGAGTCTTTCGATCTCCAAGGATGGACTGGTGACGGTGAAGGTGGCGGGTGGGGATGAAGATATTGAGGTGGGGAGAATTCTTCTCTATCGGTTTATCAACCCCGCTGGTCTCACCAATATCGGAGAAAACTATGTGAAGGAGAGTCCGGCTTCAGGTCCCGCGGTAGAGGGTATTCCTTCCTTGGCCGGCTATGGCAAGATTCACCAGGGATTTCTTGAGATGTCCAATGTGAATGCGGTCCAGGAAATGGTGGATATGATTGTGGCTCAGAGAGCCTATGAATTCAATTCGCGGGCTATTCAGACAAGTGATTCCATGCTCGGCACAGCGAATTCTCTGAAACGGTAAGAGTTTCAGGGCAATAAAAAAAGGGCTACCGATGGTAGCCCTTTTTTGTTTTCGAAGTTATTAGCGAGCGTATTCAATGATACGGGTTTCCCGGATGAGGGTAATCTTGATCTGTCCGGGATACTTCATCTCGCTTTCGATCTTTTTGGCTATATCCCGTGCCATGATAGCGGCTTTCTGGTCGTCCACCTTGTCGCTGGCCACAAATACCCGCACCTCTCGTCCGGCCTGGATAGCGTAGGCTTTTTCTACCCCTTCAAAGGAGGTAGCGGCTGCTTCTAACGACTGGAGACGTTTGATGTAGTTTTCAAACGACTCACGTCGAGCACCAGGACGGGAAGCCGAAATGGCGTCCGCAGCGCTCACAATGGCAGCGGTGAGGTATTTCACCTCCACTTCTCCGTGGTGGGCGGCGATGGCATTGACAACCTCATCGGGTAGACCATATTTGCTGGCTACATCGGCTCCTACGGTCGCATGCACTCCTTCGCCAAGGGTTTTGATACCCTTGCCGATATCATGAAGAAGCCCGGCCATTTTGGCATACTCGACATTGGCACGCAGTTCTCCAGCAATCATACCGGCAATATTGGCCACCTCAATGGCATGGTCATAGACATTCTGCCCATAACTGGTACGGTATTTGAGCCGGCCAATGTAGGGATAAAGTTCACGGGGAAGCACAATCTTGAGATCGATGCAGGCCTGCTTACCCGCATCAACCATGTTTTGTTCCATGTCTTTGGTGATCTTCTGGATAACCTCTTCGATCCTTGCCGGGTGGATGCGGCCATCCTGCATGAGCTGCTCAAGAGCTCGTTTGGCCACTTCACGCCGATAAGGGTCAAAAGAAGAGATAACCACAACCTCTGGTGTATCATCAATAATCAGATCAACACCCGCGATCGCTTCAAACGATCGAATATTTCTTCCCTCTCTTCCGATGATACGACCCTTCATTTCATCGTTTGGCAAGGTGATGGTAGAGATAGCTTTTTCGGCGGTCACTTCTGCAGCGTTGCGCTGGATAGCCGAGAGGATAATCTCTCTGGCGCGACTTTCAGCCTGGTCTTTGGCTTCATCCTCCATCTTTTTGATCATGGAGATGGAGTCCTTTTTCGCCTCTTCCAGCATTTCATCGATCAGCATCTGTTTGGCCTGTTCGGCCGTCATCTGGGCAATTCTTTCCAGTTCTTTCAGATGCTTTTCGTGGGCTGCTTGCAGTTCCTCAGCCTTTTGCTTGAGAAGTCGTCTCTCCTGCTCAAGTTCCTGTTCCTTCTTGTCCAGCGTTTCCATGCGCTTGTCAAGAAGGTCCTCTTTTTGCATGAGCCGGCGCTGATTTTGCTGTAGCTCCGCACTCCTGTCTCGAAACTCCTTCTCCAGCTGCCGCCGTTCTTCCAGAAGCTTGTCTTTTGCTTCCAGAAGCATCTCTCGCTTTTTTGTCTCGGCTTCCCGCACGGCTGCCTCAAGAATCTGGCTCACCTTCTTCTCGGCGGATTTCAGATCAAACTGTGCCCACAGCCATCGCAGGAAAAAACCAACACCTATACCAATAAGAGAGGGGATAAGCCAACTGAGTATCTTTGTGAGCATAGTATCCCCTTGTCTCTTTTTTTGGTTCTATAAATTGTACATGAAAAATAAATAATTGTCAATATATTGAGAAAAGAAAAATTTCAGAAGTTAGGGTCATTGCCTGGAGAGGCAATGACCCATGCTTTTTGTCTCAAAAATGAAGATAGAAGGCCACTCCACCCATGACCACAGGGCTTGCGGTGAGTTTTACGGGGCTACCTTCTTTGAGGGGGGTCTCAAGTTGCCATTTTCCCTCGACGAAGAAAACGAAGTTATCGGAGAAGTTGATATCCATGCCAACAATGGGGGCAACAGCAAAGGCCGTGGGTTCCATCTTTGCTGGCTGGAAGAGAAGCATTTCAAGGGAAAGACCACCGTAGGGGGAGAAAAGAGAAACAGGAAGTCTGAAATAGAGTTTGGGCTTCACTGAGGCACAGAGAATAGTGAGAGTTTGGTCCTGTGGGAAATTTTTGTAAAACACGACGTCAAGGCCTGCATAGCCCCATTCCCACTTTTCAAAGCCCTGCCTGTAAGAAGGACCACCACCGAGAACGTGGGTGCTTGCCCCCTGTTCTGAGACGGCGATATTCCCACCTGCGGCTTTGATACCTAAACTCAAGAAGGCGGTATTTTTCACTGTGATTTTTTTCGAGAGGACAATAGCCCCTGTCTCTACATTGACCAGTTTGAGGGTGAAGATGATTCTCTCTTTGCTCACATCAAGGCTTCCAAAGAAAAAACCCTGCACCCCAATGAGTTTTCCTGCCTGGATCATCTGACCTGTGTCCACGAGGCCAGTAAGGGAGAGTTTTTGCTCCTCGAGGAGAGCCTTGAGACCTTTGCGGTCGATCACCTGAAATTTTCCTGTCTCAACAAGGACGGAAGTGAGTTGATCTTGAAAAGCGTTGATGTCCACACTTTTGTCATTACATTCAATCGCATAGACGGACACCCGCTTCATATCTCCATCGAGAGCAGCGATGCTTTCGGGAACTTTTTCTAAGATTCTGGCAATCATTGTCTCCCTGGGAGATCCGTACACAGACGACAAAAGACAAACCATAGAAATAAGCAGGAAAATGTTTTTCTTCATAGTGCCCTCCTTAAATTGCACTTTCTATAGAGAAGTATAAAGAATGATGGAGGAAAAAGCCAGTTTTTTCAGAAATTTGACATAAAGATTTTTATCTCTTACAATAAGCTCATAATTTCTCTGATTTTTGTAGTACTGGTAATTTTTATTGTGGGGGAAATAAAAAATGAAACTATATCAAGGGTTATTTCTTTTTTGGACTATCTTTTCTTTTTGTTTTGGTAGTTTTCGGATGTTGGAAGTGGTTTTCCAGGGCGAAGGGTTGGTTTTTCAAAAAGCAGCGGGAGGGGTAGGAGGCATAGGAATTCAAGTACCTCTTGGTGAAGAAAATCTGTGGTTATCCAGGTTTCGGATGGGATTGTTGGGTGAGGGGGGATGGATAACAGGAGAGGGATCATTTGTTTCCCTTTTTTCGATGGGAGTGCCGATTTCTTATACTTTTTTTACTTCTTCACCGGTGAATCTTGGGGTGGTTTTCACTCCTTTAGTATCCTGGTTCTGGGTGAGTCGTTATGAGATAGAGACAAGAGAGGTGGTGCTTCTGGGGGAGGTGATTTCCTCTACAGTCACGAACATGGAACAAATTTCTTCTTTTTCTTTGGGAATAAAGGGCGGATTGATGGTGGAATGGAAAGTAAACCCAGGATGGGTATTGGTATCTACAATTGGTTACCATTATCGTCATAGTGATTTGTGGGGACCATCTCTTTCTATGGGAATAGTCAGAAAATTCAATTTTTCTCAAGTGATTACTCCGGAAGTAAGTAAAAATGAAGAAAATGTTATTGAAGATCAACAACTGGAAGAAAAGTTTACCAATTTTTCTCAGACAGTTTTTGATAAGGAAAAGAATATTCTTATCTTGACAAATATTGGATATGCAGTGAATCAGTATGCCATTCCGGAAGAATGTTTTCCAATTCTTGAAGAAATCTATGCTTTTTTAGTTCAAAACACAAACTATTCTCTTGTCGTTTCTGGTCATACCGATGATGTGGGAAATGAGAGATATAATTTTGAACTTTCAGAAAAACGAGCTAAAGCCATCGCAGAGTTTTTCATAGAAAAGGGCATTGATCCACGAAGGATAAAGTGGAAAGGATATGGAAAATCTCGTCCACGTGTAGAGGGTAAAGATGAAATCTCTCGAGCTCAGAATAGGCGAGTGGAAATAGAATTTGTGAAGGAGAATATTTATGAATGAAGTGACACACAAATATGCCCAGGTCAATCTCAAGTATTCGAGGCGATCTCATGTATTGATTCAAAAGATGCTGAGAGAGCATTTAAAGGAGGAAATGATTGTTTTGGATGTAGGTTGTGCAGATGGTATGGTTGGAAAGTTAGTGGATTCGCGTTTTCATAAAAATATCATTGGACTGGAATATGATCCCCTTTTAGCCCAGGAGGCGGAAAAAGTATATAAGAAAGTCTATAAATATGATCTTGATATACTTCCCCTTCCTTTTGAATCAGGAAGTATGGATATTATTGTGGCGGCTGATGTGATAGAACATTGCAAACGCGACAAGGAAGTAACCAGAGAACTCTATCGTATTCTTAAACCAGGCGGAATCTGCATTGTCTCTCTACCAAACATTGCTCAATTTCCTTTCCGGTTTCAGTTATTGTTTGGGAATTTTAACTACGAACCGACAGGCGTACTCTGTGAGGATCACCTTCATTTTTATACGCTAAAAACCATGAGAAAACTTTTGAGGGAAGCTGGTTTTTCTATCGAGAAAGAAGAGGGGAGTGGAACACTTTATTCTTTTCTGCCGGTATGGAAAACTTTTTTGGCTCCCCAGATTGTTTTTCTCTGTTCAAAAAGAGAATAAATGAGGGAGGAGGGTGCCATGAAAAAATGGAAAGGACTTGTTCTCTTGTTGGGTTTAATTTCAGCGTGTAGTGTGGGTATAGAACCGAAACAAAAGGTTAAAGAGGAGATATTTTCACTGGCAATATCCTATGGAGTGACTAAGGATGTGTGGCCCTCCTTTAATAGCTTCTACAATGTAACGAATGTAATTGTGAGTACCATTGAGGATGGCACTCTTTTCTGGAAGACCAATGAGGGATTGTGGTTTCCTGTGGAGGGTTCCCTTTTTGTGTTCTCTATGGAAACGAATGCCCTTGTTTTGAAAATAGGTATCAAGAAGGGGGATGCCTTTTTTCAAACAAGAACGAATATGCTTTTTCCATCCTTACCATTTGCTTCTTCACTGGTGTATGAAGGCACATGGTCTATTTCTGGTCAGCAAGTGAGGGGAATTCTCTATCAGGATGGGAAAATATACTGCGTATTAGATAACACGATTCGTGTCTATTCTACAAATGGAATACTCCTAACCAACTTTGGCACTGGAAGTTTTATGCATTATATTACTTTTGTTGATGGAAGGTTTTATGTTACTGATTATTCTCAGAATAGGGTTTTTGTTTATAGTACTAATTACACTCTTCTTTTTCAGTGGGGTGGTTATGGAAGTGGAAATGGATTTTTTGATCGGTGTTCAGGAATAACCACAGATACCACAAATATTTATGTGGTTGACCAGGGGAACAAAAGGATCAGTGTTTTTACGACAAATGGAAATTTCCTCTACAATATTTCAACAGCACCAGCAGAAGCAAGAAATGTTCGTGTGGAGGGGGGGAGGATATATGCTTCTCTTTTTTCTTCCCCTCACATCAGGGTATATACGCCTTCTGGTACTTTAGTAACTTCATGGGATCATCCAACGATGGTAGGTTCAGATATTGCTCTTGTGACCAATGGAAAGGTATATATTGTAGATTGGGCAAATTCGACAACAAGTGCAGATCATATATATGTGTATACCACTAATGGGGTTCTTCTTTACGTAACTAATATGGATAGTAATGATATTTTACGAGATCCTCATAATCTATGTTTCGATGCTTATGGACGACTCTATCTTTCTGAATTGGGTCGGGTGAGGGTTTTTCGGTCGGAATAGGGCAATCACAAGGGGGCTTAAGAGCCTCCTTTCTATTTGCATTATTTTCTCTCATCTTCTATAATAAATAAAGGGGGCGGGGGAAAAGAGAAGGAGGAAGGTATGTTTCGAAAGGCTTTTCTTTTTTCTTGTGTGGTTTTAGTGAGCGGGTGTCTTTCTTCATCCCCGACAAAAAGTGAAGGGACGGCACCTGTGGTGGATGGTCAGGCGCTTGAGTATCAACTGGTGCAGAAGGGTGAGGTGCAGGTTTCAGGGCTTTATTTGGTTGGCCAAGGTGGGACCTATGACTATGCTCTCCAGTATGAATCTCCTGCAGAGGGTGTGGCTATGCTTTTTACCGTGACGAGTGACCAGACAAAGATGGTACGTCGTATTGTTCTGCCTGCAGGAAAGGGAGTTCTCAAATTCAATGCCAATTCTGACTGGGTGGAAAATGCAGAAATGTTGAAGTTAGAACTTTCTCTCAAGGGTTCTACGAAGAAGACGGTGATCACTTTTGAAGGCCGGTAAGGAAAAGAGGGGGTAACCATGCTACTCAATCTTCTTCTCCGTGATGTGCTTGGACGGGAGGCTTTTGAGACAACCTACAAAGAGTGTGCCATGAAGGAGGTTGTTTCTATTGAAAATGATTCCAGGCGGGTTACCCCTGAAACGCTTTTTGTGGCGGCTTCTGGGTATATTGAGGATGCTCATCCCTATATTCCCGATGCGTATGAGAGGGGATGTCGGTTGTTTCTGGTAGAAGAGAGCCGCCGTGAGGAGTGGAGCAAGTGTTATCCTGAGGCGCTTTTTATCGGTATTCCTGATATCAGACGAAACTTGGGACGAATTGCGGCTCGTTTTTATGATTATCCTTCTCGCAAGATGGTGGTGTGTGGGATTACCGGGACATCGGGAAAGAGTACCACGGCCTTTGTGACGTATATGGCTCTTCGAAAGATGGGATTGTCGGCTGGGCTTATTGGAACTATTGAGTATCGGATCAATGATGAGGTTTACCCTGCTCCCAATACCACGCCGGATGCGCTTATGCTTCAGCGTTTTTTTGCTCAGATGGTAGAGAAACGGGTGGAATATGTGGTAATGGAGGTGTCTTCTCATGCTTTGGCTTTAGGAAGGCTTGAGGGGATTGATTTTGATGTGATGTGCTTCACCAATTTTTCACAGGATCATCTGGATTTTCATGGAAACATGGATGAGTATTTTCGAGCAAAGCTTTCTTCGATTGATATGCTCAATCGTTCTATCAAGCCAAAGAAGATTTTTATCTACAATCAGGATATGGAAAGGGCTCTTGATGTGCTGAAGTATGCGTTAAATTTTCCGGAGATGCAACTGTACTCGATTTCTACCAAGGATGAACAGGCGGATTTCTTTGCCCATCAGATTGAACTTGCTCCATCGGGGAGTCGTTTCGTGGTGAAGGAGATTCCTGTGGAGATACGGATGATGGGAATGACCAATGTGTACAACTTCACCATGGCTTTTGCTATTTTGGCCCAGTGGCGACTTCACCTTCGGGTAATTGCTCAGTCGTTTTCTGATATTACGGTGAGGGGGAGGGTAGAGCCTGTTTCTGGTGGAGGGATCACGGCGGTGATAGATTACGCTCACAAGCCTGATGCCCTTGAGAAGGTTTTGACCACACTTCGGGAAACTCTCCCTGAAGGCGGAAGGCTGATCAGTGTGTTTGGGGCTGGGGGAGACAGGGACAGGACAAAAAGGCCCCTTATGGGAGAAATCTCGGGCAGGCTTGCTGATTATACGGTACTCACGTCGGATAATCCCAGGACGGAGGATCCCCTTGCGATCCTTTCGGATATTGAAAGGGGCATCAGGGGGGTGACGAAACACTATGAGGTGGAACCGGATAGAAAGAAGGCCATCTTTCGGGCGCTTGATTTAGCCAGACCGGGAGATATTGTACTCATTGCGGGAAAGGGGCATGAGGATTATCAAATCATTGGCAAGGAAAAGCATCACTTCAGTGATAGAGAGGTGGTGGAATCGTGGTTTTCTACTCACGGGATATCATGGGTGTGAGGGAAAGATGAGAAAGTGGTTTGTAGGGCTGATGCTTTTTTCATGGCCACTGTGGGCTATTGTGGGGATTCCACCGGTAGGGGATATTGCTCCCGGGGAGAAACAGATCTTAGTGGGAGTGAATGAGTTTTTGTATGTGGATCAATTTTCGGCCTGGGATGTTGAAGAAGTGGGATTTCGGTATGGGGTGACGGAACGTCTGGCCGTAGGGGTTCGTTCCTGGAGGCTTGGGCTTTTGGGAGGGATTTCCTACTGTTTCATAGGGGATAGAAATAACTGGTTTCGACTGGGGGGCTTTGTGGAAGGGGGATATGGCTACCATCCAGAGAAGAAGAACTGGGTATCCACCTATGAACCGGCTTTAGTGTTTGATGTTTCTCTTGCCAAGCCGGTGAGGGTGTATCTCTCCACTGGATGGCGAAAGTTTTCCTCTGAGGAGTATCTTCGGTGGAGAGTGAGTACTGGACTCTGGATCAGGTGGAGAAGTGTGGTGTTTGTTCCGGAAGTGTCGGTTGTTCGATTCGCGCAGTTTGATCCATCACTTCCCCCGTTTTATCTGAATCCGGCCTTTTCCTGTGGGGTTTCGTTTTAGGGGTGAGGTATGTCTGATTATCCTCGGGAGGGGTGGTCTCCTCGACAGTCTCAATCTCTTCTCTCAAGGCTTTCGGCGTATGAGAGGGCTTTTTTTGTGGTGAGAAGGGCAAGGGGGCCTTTTCTCTATGATATCGATAACTATAAGTATGTGGATTTTTTTCTTCAGGGGGGAGAGGTACTGCTGGGGTATAAACCAGAGGCCTTTCAGAGGGTGAAAAATGATCTTAACCGGGTGTTTTATGGGAAAGACCTTTCTTTAGCTCATTATCGTCTTGAGAAACGGGTGTGGGAATGGCTGGAAAAAACTGGCGTGAGGGTGAAGGCTTTTCGTTTTTTTGATAGTGTTGGAGAGGCGTTTTTGTTTCTTCAGGAGTGGGTGGGGTTTACTACCTGGGAGAATCGCACCTGGAGTGTCAGGCTTCCTTCAGGGCAACAAAGGGGGGAAGTGGTTTTTTTTGAAGCCCTTGACGCGAACCTTGAGTCGGGCTTTTCTTCTTTGTCGGGTATGCCCATCTTGGTGGAGAATGGGTGTTTTTGTCGTTTGTCTGAGGGGCTTTCGCTTTCTGAGGGTTGGGAGATTGTCCTTTTGGGTGGTGTGGTGGGGAATGGAGCAGGGGGAGCGATGGTGATTTCTCGTACACGGGAGATGCCCCTTCTTTCTCCCATACGGGTGGTGACGGCTGTGACCATCCAGAGAACGTTTGAAACCCTTCTTGAGAGAGAGGGGATCTCGTGGCCTTCTTTGCCTTCGTGGATTTCTCAGAAGGGAGGGATGTTTCTTCTTCCCTCGTATATGAAGCCTGAGGCTCTTCTTGCCTCGGGAGTGGTCAGTCGGCGGGTGGGATTTTTCTCCTTTGCCCATGGGGAGGCCGAGGTGAGACGACTTGTGCGGGCTATTCAGGGCCAGAGAGAACCTTCGGTGTAGGTTATCGTCCCTTCTCGTGGCTGAGCCTCTATCCAGGCGATGGTCTCCCTGAGAAGAGAAGAAAAGGACTCAGGGGAAAACCAGTGTATGGCGCGGTTTTTTCGAAACCAGGTGAGCTGGCGCTTGGCATAGCGGCGGGTTTCCTGCTGGATGGTAGCGATCATGGTATCCCTGTCATAGAGACCATCGAGATATTCTCCCACCTGCTTGTAACCAAGGGACTGAAGTCCATAGGCATCTTTTCCCCACTGGCGGCGGAGGTGGATGGTCTCATCAATGAGTCCCATGGCTATCATATGCAGAACCCTTTCGTTGATACGGTTATAAAGCGTTTCTCTTGGCCAGTCCGGGGCAAGGATGTGCCAGGTGACATCAAGGCGTTTGTTTCTTTTCTGGAGAGAGGAGAGTTTTTCTCCCGTGAGGTCGAATACCTCAAGGACACGGACAAGCCTTCGTCGATCCTTGGTCTCGTTCTGGCTGAACCATTCTGGATCAGTATTCTCTACTCTCTGACGCAGTTCTTCAAGGGAAAGGCTCTGGTAAAAAAGTCGTTTTTCCTGGTTGGCAGGGGGACCTTCAAAGAGACCATAAAAGAGGGCATTGAAATAAAGCCCTGTTCCTCCTACCACAATGGGGATTTTGCCTCGTTTCCAGATGTCCTGTATAGCGATTTCGGCCACCTGTTTGTAAAGGCCAGCACTCACACGGATAACAGGGTCATAGAGGTCAATACAGTGATGAGGAATCTGACTTCGCCAGGTTTGCGGGGGTTTGGCTGAACCTATGTCAAGTCCCCGATACACCTGAACAGAATCACACGAAATAATCTCCCCGTCTATCTGACGGGCAAGTTCAAAGGCTATCTCACTTTTGCCTGAAGCTGTGGGACCGACAATAGCAAGGACAAATGGTTTTGACACTATTTCTCGTCTTTGGAAGCGTTTGGATCAAACTCGTAGGTGAAGGCACCGTTCAAGAAGTCATTGATGGCCACCACGGTCACCTTTTCTTTTCTGTGCTTGGAAACGGGGATCTCAAGGGAGTTTTCGTTTTTCTGAGCAAGATACTTGGCGTACTTCATCATGGCCACACAGGCCTCGTATTTGTTGCCATCAAAGGCTAAAAGCTTCTTTATATCAATACCCATATCTCCTCCTTGGCGCCAGGATAAGGGATACTATTATACCTTATTTTGAAGGGTTTGTCAAATTTTTTGGGGAGAAAACTTGCAAGTGAAGCTTCTTCTGGTTATAATAAACGATGAAGGAGAGTCTATGGCAAAACCTATTCTTCTCGTGGATGGAAGTGGGCTGGTCTATCGTTCTTTTTTTGCCTTTATTCGTAATCCTCTGATCAACAAAAAAAACCAGAACGTTTCGGCGTTATATGGGACTCTCAGGATGCTTTTGCAGGCGTGGAAACTTCATCAGCCTGAGGGGATGATTGTGGCCTTTGATGTCTCCAGAAAGACCTTTCGTTCTGAACTCTATCCTGAATACAAAGCCCAGCGTCAGCAGACCCCTCCTGATCTCAAAGCCCAGATTCCCTGGGTGATTGAGGTTCTGGAAGCCTTAGGGATAAGGGTCATTGAAGAGGAAAACTATGAGGCGGATGATATTCTCGCCACGCTGGCAGAAAAATACCGCCAAACCCACCAGGTATATCTTGTTTCCTCTGATAAGGATCTTCTCCAGTTAGTGGGGGATAGGATCTATGCCCTTCGTCCTCAAAAGGGGATAGAGGGGATACACCTTGTGGATAGGGTGAAGGTTCTTGAAGAGGTGGGGGTATATCCAGAACAGATACCGGATTATTTGGCCATTGTGGGAGATACCTCGGATAACATCCCTGGGGTCAAGGGCATAGGAGAGAAGGGGGCTGTGGAGCTTCTCAGACGCTTTGGGACGCTGGAGGCGATCTATGAGAATTTAGATCAGCTGACCCCGGCTATGCGAACCAAACTTGAAGCCAGTCGAAAGGAGGCTTTTCTCTCCAAGACATTAGCCACGGTAAAGAGAGACGTTCCTTTGAAGGAGGATTTTCTCGCCCTTTCTTCTCTTCGTTTGACCCAGGAGGCTGAAAGGCTCCTTGTGGAATATCAACTTCCTTCTCTTCTCACAGAACTCAAGGGGGAGGACGCTTCCTCTCTCTTTGTTTCTTCCCGGTTGACAGGCACCTATACAGCGATAACCACTCGAGAGGGACTGGATACACTGGTTCAGAAAATCAAGAGCAAAAAAGAGGTGTCTCTCGATATAGAAACCACCTCCCTTGATCCCTACACAGCAAAAATTGCCACCATCGCCTTTTGTCTTGAGGAGGGAGAGGCTTTTGTGGTGCCTGGGGCTTATGCCATGGGTCAACCGTGGGACGAGACGGAGATACTCGCCTTTTTGAAGCCTCTTCTTGAGGATGCTTCTCTTGCCAAGATCGGGCAGAATCTCAAGTTTGAGTATGAGATGTTCTGGCACAAGGGGATAGAACTACGGGGTATAGCCTTTGATACCATGATGGCCGCCTATCTTCTCTCTTCTACTCGAACCCACTTCAACCTTGAAAGCCTCTCTCGGGAGTATCTCGGGATGGAGAAGATGGAGTATGCTGATCTTTTTGAAACGAAGGGAGAGGATATTCTTCAGGTTACCCCGGAGAGGCTTGTTTTTTATGCGGGAAGTGATGTGGATGCGGCTCTGAGACTCTACCGGATTTTGAAACCAGAGATAGAGAAAAATGGCCTTTCTCATGTGTTGTATGATATCGAGATTCCTCTTATTCCTGTTCTGGCCAAAATGGAGTATCAGGGGATACGGGTGGATAGAGAACACTTTGAAGCTCTCTCTAAGCTCTTTCGTGAGAAGATGAGTGAACTTGAAAAGACCATCTATCACTTAGCCGGGCATTCCTTTAATATTCAATCCTCCCAGCAACTCTCAAAGGTGCTTTTTGAGGAACTCGGGCTTCCCCCTGTCAAAAAAACCGAAAAGGGAAAACTCTCTACCGATGAAGAGGTGTTGACGGCCCTATCTCAAGTTCATCCTCTGCCAGCGGCCATTGTGGAGTATCGTACCTTTGCCAAGTTGCTTTCTACCTATGTTGAAGCTCTGCCTGAACTGGTGAATCCGGTAACGGGTCGGGTACATACCCATTTCAATCAGACCATTACAGCCACAGGGAGGCTATCCTCAAGCGATCCCAATCTGCAGAATATTCCCGTGAGGGATGAGTGGGGCAGGGCTATCAGACAGGCTTTTGTCCCCCAAAAGGACTGGCTTCTTCTCAGTGCGGACTATTCCCAGGTGGAACTGCGGATCTTAGCTCATTTCTCCGGGGATGAGGCGATGATGGAAGCCTTCCACCGGGAGCAGGATGTGCATACCCATACGGCGGCACTGCTTTTTGGGTGTGATGAAGCTTCGGTGACAGAAGAGATGAGACGCAAAGCAAAGTCGGTGAACTTTGGGATTATCTACGGGCTTCAGGCGTACGGGCTTTCTCAGCAACTTGGTATCTCGGTGAGTGAGGCAAGACAGTTTATTGAGTCGTATTTTGCCTCTTTTCCGAAGGTGAAGGATTTCATTGAGAGTACGCTTGAGGAGGCTTATCAGACGGGGATGGTGAGAACCATTTCCGGGCGTTTTCGAAGGTTTCCCGAGCTCAAGGGGAGAAAGCGAAACCCCAAGGGGGGGCTGGACGCTTCTGAGCGTATGGCCATCAATAGCAAAATCCAGGGAAGTGCCGCCGATCTCATCAAGATTGCCATGATTCGGGTGGATAATGCCCTTGTGAGAGACAGACTTCAGGCAAGGCTTCTTCTCCAGATTCATGATGAACTGGTGTTTGAGTTCCCTGAAAAGGAAAAGGAGGCGCTTGTATCCCTTGTGAAAAACGAGATGGAGAATGCCCTTTCTCTTCGTGTGCCTCTCAAGGTGGATATAGGTATCGGGAAAAACTGGAGTGAGGCAAAATCATGAGCGAGCGGGATTCATCAGCCTGGTGGGTTTTCATAGGAGGGGTGATCAGGTGGTTAGTGATTCTCCATGTGCTTTTTTTAGGGGTGGTGTTTTTTCTTCTTGTGGTGGTGCGTTTTGTGAACCCTCCGATAACGGGAATTATGCTCTATCGGCAGTGGGTGAGCCGGCAACGGGTGTATCCTATGGTGTATCTTCCTCTCAAGGAGATACCGGGGGATATCAGAACGATGGTGATCGCCCTCGAGGATGATGGGTTTTATCGTCATCATGGGGTGGAATGGGAGGCCATGAAACGGGCATTTGAGCGAAATATGAAGCTTCGCAAGCCCTTTTATGGGGGGAGTACCATCACCCAGCAGCTTGCCAGAACTCTTTTTCTCTGGCCAGGGAAGAGCTATCTTCGCAAGTATCTTGAGCTTCTCATTGCCCTTGAGATGGAGGTGGTGCTTCCAAAAAAGCGCATCCTTGAACTCTATCTCAATACAGCCGAATGGGGACCGGGTGTCTTTGGTATTCAGCAGGGGAGTTTTTATCACTATCGGGCGCCAGTATGGATGCTTTCCAGAGACCAGAAGATGCGGCTTCTTGTGATTCTCTCAAGCCCTGTAAAGTATGGGCCGTATGATTTTGGGCATCTCAAGATCCTCTACCAGCGGTATGCCTATCTCAAGGCGGTGTTTGGAGAGGATTGACAGGGGAAAGAGAAGAAGGTATAATGATAGAGGAAAAAGGGGGATAATAAGGGACACAAGGTATGCGAAAAGCTGATGAGGAAAGAGGAACCAGAATGGCGAAAGAAGACATCTTGGCCTTTGTCAAGAAGGTGATCAACGAAGAAATAGAAAAAGCGGGATATAGGGTGGTGGACCTTATTCTTTTTGGTTCTCGTGCAAGAGGAGAAGAGACACCGGATAGCGATTGGGATTTTTATGTTTTCATTGATAGGGATATAGAATTTCCCGTGAAGAGAAAACTCGTGGCTTCCATAACCACTCGTTTGAGCAAAAACAAGATCCCAGCGGATATTCTCATTCAGCCGGCAAGCGTTATCAAGGAAAGGCAGAATGATCCAGGGTATCTTGCCTATTATGTCCTGAGGGAAGGTCAGCATATATGAGAAAAGAAACTATAGAAAAATGGATCATAAAAGCCGAGAGCGACCTCAAGATAGGAAAAGATGAGATGATGACAGAGAATCCAGCCACAGGCCGGTGGTTTCAGAAATGGAGTTTGACTTTCACAGATTTCAAGGCGGTGTTTGGAGAGGGAGATTAACAGGCGTGAGGTTTTGTGGTATACTCTCAAGGAGGAGAAGCAAAAGAGGAAAAAAGATTGTCAGATGAGAGGTTGTGGGAGATTATAAAGAGTTTCAGAGTGCAGAGTTAGACAAAATAAAAAGTTTATTAGTTTCAGGAGATGGGAATTGAAACAAGAAGAATTTGAATTTCTCTTACAGCAGGGTGAAGGATTGAGGCTTGAGTTTAAGGAAAGTTTTGATGCAAAAAATATTGCAAAAGAAATGGTCGCTTTTGCCAATACGGAAGGGGGGAGAATCTTCATTGGTGTTACCGATGAGGGAGAAGTAAAGGGTATTCCTATTTCCAATAAGCTCAAAGCAGAGATTATGGATGTGAGACCCTTGCACGGGTGTTTTCTTCCCCTCTCTGGGTCAGGGGCTATGCCCCTGAAACCCCGTTTTTTCTGTTTACAAGGGCCGGTTTGTCTTTTTTATTCAAAAAAATTGGTTTATTTATTACAGCACGGAATATTTTGATACTAATTTTTGTTTCTTTATTACTTTTTTGAGACCTTCGCACATTCGTGCAAAGGTCTCATATTTCTGAAGACGGAGTAAAATATCATCTGAAAATCTTAAAAGAAAAAAATAAAATCAAACGCATCGGTCCAGACAAAGGCGGACACTGGGAGGTAGAGGAAAGATGAGTTTTGAGTTTTACGAAGAAACCAACTTCCGGCAAACCGACCTCGGACCACTGCCACAGGATTGGCAGGTGGTGAGGCTGGGGAATATAGAGGAAATTCTGACAGGCGGGGATGCTCTCCATCAGGAGGAAGACGAAGTTTCTGGAAAGGATGATGTCTTTTGACCTAAAACCCCACTTCCACCACAAAAGAGACGGTGCCTTTCTCCCACTCTGAGAGGGCCTGGGTGTACTCCGTGGTGAGGGAGAACCTGCCAACAGCGAGGCCCACTCTCACGAGAGAGAGGGTATTCTCTGGGCTGAAGGCGGAAGAGGTTTGGTTCCACGCTGTCTCTGTGCCTGCGTACACAGACACAAAGGAAACGTTTCCCCCTGTAGTTATTCCCATTTGAAGTTTCCACTCTTCTTTAGAGTTTTTGAGATTCCATGTCCCACAAATCAAGTCTTCTGTTCCTATGGTGCCCCCGATACTCCAGGCGATGGTTTCGTTAGTTGCTTGGGCTACTCTAGCGCTAGAGAAAGCTCTCAGGTAACGACTAGCACTATCAAAATACCACGGGATATACCCAGCCTCTCCCCTTCCTATGGAGAAGTCCAGTGAGGCTATCCTCTGATGACCAAAGGAAAGCCCTCCCATGATCCCCGTCTTTTCGTTGAGGCCTGAAATCTCTCCAAAGAGGGCAAGAGACCAGGGTTTTGTATCAATAACGGGCACCCGAGTAGAAAGCCCGTACCCTGTAAGATAGGCCACCTCTCCATTGGTTGTCTGAAACTCTCCAGGGAAAAAGAGAGAACGACTATCCCGCTCATTGAGCACAAATCCCTTGATCACAAACGATTCCATTGGGCCTTCCGTGCCCCAGAAGGGTCTGATGAAGGCTTCGATGGCCCAGAGGTCTGGATCGGCTGGTCTATCTACAAACCCACGAACTCCCACATCCCCAAAGTTTATCTGGGCAAGGAGGATGTTTTCTGAGTACCGACTTCGGTGATAATGACGAATGTTTCTCTCAAAGAGAAATCCTTCGCCTAAGGAGAGTTCTTTTTCTCCGTAGTGGGCGAAGAAAAACTCTGTTTCTCTTCCTATGGAGAACGTGTCCAAAAGAGCAAGCCAGCCGTCTAACGTCTTCCACTGGTTGTCTATGAGACCATTGGTGTTCCATACGAGGGGCAGAAGAAGGTTGATGTTCCCGAGATCATTGGAATATCCTCCTTTGACGAGAAGCCCTTGTCTATCATAAGCAAAAAGACCACCTATACCTATGGAAAAGCCAAGAACAGGGGGCGTCTGTTTGTTGGTTGATTCTGGTTGAGGAGGAGTGGTGCCCTGCATGCTTCCTCGAACGGCCGCTACAGCTACTTCATTTTTGATTTCAATGAGAGGACGCTTTTTTCTGAAAAGCCCGGCAAGCCCCTGTTTGGGTTTTTGTGCCTGAAAGAGGCTTTCCACAGAAACCGTCGTCTTGCCTATCAGCCGGATAACCACCCCATCACTTCTGAGAAGTTCAGCGCTATCAGAGGCAGAACTCAGCCTGAGAAACCCTTTTTCAGGAACGGTGTCATCAACATCGAGGGGCTTCCATGGACCAAATTCTATGGTGGCATACTCCAATTTGCCGATATAGGAGAGTACCTTGAGAGAAAGTTCACTCCCAAACACAAAAGAGAAAGTAGCGAAGAGAAAAACACATACTTTCGGCCATTGTTTCATAGGGGCCTCCTGTTTTTTCTAAAATATTATACTTTCAGCAGAAGAAAAAGTCAACAAAATCTTTTTCAAAGCCTTGATTTTCTTTCTTTCTTCTGTTATAATCATAGTGGAAAAGCACAGTTTGACGAGGAGGGAACGTATGAAAATAAGTCGATGGCAGTGGATGGTTATCTTTGGGATGTTGGCATTTTCGCTTGTCTTTGGTCAGGATTATTCGATGTATTCTCCCGATGCCCGCAAAACGCTTGCACAGGATTGGCTTCAGACAGGCAAGGCTTATCTCCAGGTGAAGAAGTACTCCAAAGCCAAGAATTGTTTTATCTATGCCAATAGACTCTATCCGATGGGTGAGGCTGCC
The DNA here is from genome assembly GCF_025266855.1 of Longinema margulisiae. GTDB lineage: Bacteria > Spirochaetota > Brevinematia > Brevinematales > Thermospiraceae > Thermospira. The sequence continues at coordinate 514,068 of NZ_CP053071.1, read as the reverse complement.
GCAGAGGCAAGAAGTCTTCTTGCTCAACATTTCAAGGTGAATCTCACCTACGATGCTGAGAAAACCTTCGCTTCTTTTGTGGCAGAGGCTCAGAGGGCAGGAAATACTCAAACAAGAATCAATCTCTATCTCATGGCTCTTGATGCCAAGAGAGATGCCCGCATCTATGAACAGGTGGCTCTCGCGTATCTTGAGTTGGGGCAGAAGGACAAGGCCAAGGAATATGCCTTTATGGCCAAAGAGGCTGGCCTTCCAGAACAGGAATTGGATAGTCGGTTGAAAAACCTGTAGTCCCACTCGAGGTATCTCATGGGATGGTTTTTGGTGGCAATTGCTTTAGCGGGGCTAACCGCCTATTTTCTCTATGCCACCATGCAGGAGGGCAAAACCAAGAAGGCACAGAGGGCTGTGGAGAGTGGTGATCTTGACACAGCCCTTTCTATCTTTATGGAATCTCTTCGTCAGGATCCTGACAATATCGATGCTCTCTGGCATTTGGGCAATATCAATGAGGAAAAAGGGCTTTTGCCTGAGGCTATCGGGTACTATGTCAAGCTTATTGAGATTGGCAAGGAATCAAAGCTTTTCACCATGTTTGAACTCTACCGTCGGGTGGGAATGCTCTACCGTCGGCTTGGACGGGATAATGATGCTTTAGACTATCTTTTGCAGGCGTATCAGATCATCCCATCGGCCAAGGATGTGATTCGAGAGATTGCGGAAATTCTCTTTTCCCAGAAGGCATTCTTTCGGGCGTTGAGCTTTTATGAGAAGGGGGCGGTTTTTCTCAAGGATGAGCCTCCTTTTCTCAAGCAGTATGCCTTTTGTCTTTTGATGACTGATAGGGTGGAACAGGCCCTCCCTATGTTAGAAGCGCTTGAAAAACCTTTAGGCAGAGACCTTGAGTTTTTGTTTCTTTTGAGTTATGCCTATTTCAAAACGGGAGCGTATCAAAGGTCACGTGAGGTGATGGAGGTTGCCCTGAATAGTAACCTGTCGCCAGCGATAGGGATGATGTATTTTGGGGTGAAACTTCTTTTTGTCTGTTACCTTCACGCTAAAAACTACGATGTGGCCAAACAGCTCTTCGATCAACTCAAGAATATGATAGATTTGTCTTCTGATGATAGCGGGAGCAGGCAAAGGGAACTCTCCATGGCTCTTATTATGCTCAGGACAAAACAAGGGTATTATGACAATGCTCTTGATGAACTTCGGATGAATTTTCAAAAGGAGATTGCCGATGCCAACTCTGATGGTGGCACCACCATGGAGTCCAAGCAGAGTCAGAGTTATCTCTACAAGCTTCTCTCTACGCTGGACAAATGGAAAAAAGAACAGGAAAAAGAAACCTATACAGGTGTTTCCATCAGACAGACCTTGGACTATGCTCGGTTGGAGAATGAGGCAAAGGATGCCCTGGTGAAAATTGAGACGGTCTATCAGCAGTGGCTCTCGAGCTTTCTCACCAAAGAAGAACTCTGGATGAACTTCAGACCAAGGATTTCTGTAACGTTTGATCCTGTTCCCATCCTTGAAAAATATCTTGTACCAAAGGATATTATCAAAAAGAAAAGTGATACAGGTGGGCAGAAAACGACGCAGAAACAGGGGAAATATGAGACTCTTGGGATACAACCTGACAATCCCTGCGGATCGCTTCTTTCTGTGGATTTTCCGTCTTTTACGATGGTGGCAAGAGAACTAGCCTCTGATATGGGGTTTCGTATCCTGAGTCAGGTGGTCAAGGTGGATTCCAATGCCTATGGAGAAGGCAAGGGTTTTGATCTTCTCTGTGAGGAAAAAACAGACAAGCGTTCACGTGTACTCTTTTGTCTTCGTCGCTGGACAGAACCTATAGGGTCTATCTATCTCACCAATCTTCTTTCTTCGTCGAAGGAATTTGGTGTGGAGAGAATTGTCATGGTCTCTACTTCTCCCCTTTCCACAGAGGCTGTACGCTGGTTAGAAACCAATACGAAAATACAGTATTTTCATTGTGAGGATGTGACTACCTTCCTGCTCAATTAAGCAAAAGGAGCAAGAGATGAAAAAGGTCTTTGATTTTCTTCTGAGTGTGGTGGTCGTGGTGATGGTGGCTCTCTGGGTGTACAGGCTTTCGTTGGTGTACCAGGGCTTACCCAAAAACGAAACCATAGCCTATGTGCATTTCATAGTGGAACTGTGGCTGTTTACATTCTTTCTTGTGGCCTCGGGGATTGTGGTGGTCTGGATCTGGGCTTTTGAGAAGTCTTCGGGAAATGTGACCTCAGATTTAGCCAAAGAGGTGAAACGGCTTTCGCTTCTTCTGGATAGAAAGGATTTTCAGGTACAGAATCCCCATATAGATGAACAGGAGACTCGTCGCCTCGAGCTTTTTCTGAGACCCCTTCGGGCTATGACCCCAGCGGAATGGGCTACGGCTGTGATAGAGGGGTGCTTTGTGCTGTGTGGGGCAAGGAGGGTTTCTCTTTTTCTCAAAAGGGGGGAGGAGCTTACCCTTGTGAAGTCCATGGGGCTTCCTGAGGCCAAGGTTGGTCAAAAACTTTCTTTTGATGATCTTGCCTTTCGTATGTTTCAGAAACAAAAGAGGCTTTTTGTGACGGAGATAGAGACGCATCCTGAGATAGCCCGTCCCAACAAGTTAGGATATGCCTCTCATTCTTTTTTGATTGTGCCGATTGTCACCTATCAGCATGAGGCTTTGGGGGTGATCAATCTCACCGAAAAGGAAAATGCCGCGATCTTTACCTCTGCAGAACTGGAGATGGTGTGCCATCTTGTGACTATCGCCTCCTATCGGTTATCTTGTCTTCTCAGAGAAGAAGAGGAAAAATAAAGGCTTGAGACCCTTGCACAGGTGCTTTTTTGCCCTTGCTGGGTCAGGGGCTACGCCCCTCTCCCCCGCTTTTTCTGTTTACAAGGGCTTATTTGTCTTTTTTATCCAAAAAAATGGGCTTGTTTATTATGGAAAGGAACATTTTTATACTACTTTTTGTTTTTTTATTACTTTCTTGAGACCTTTGTACATTCGTGCAAAGGTCTCGGTTTTTAGAAGGGAAAAAAGGGATCATCTGAGAATCGGCTCTTTATTTTTTTTCTTTTGTTCCGATAAAAATTCTATCGGAAACAGAGGGGAAAAAGATGATAGAACGGATGCAGGCTCTTTCGGTTATGGGGCGGCTTGATACCATGCTTTATGAGATCATGCAGACGCGTCATGAGATATCCTCAAGCCTTCAGCAGGTTTCTCAGGCTCAGATGGAGGAGGGAAAGGGGCTTCTGGTAGATATTGTGGTCTAAGGGGGATTGGAGAGGGGGTTGGGAGAAAGGGGAATGTTTGCTATGGCGATGTTTCAGCAAAGATGGGCTTTTGCTGAAACAGGGTGATAGCCGTTGGTGGGTCTCTAGGGAATATCTAAACAAATGAGGGCAATATCATCTTCAAGATTTCTCTCCCCGTGGAAATCTCGCAGTTCATCAAGAATACCCTGCAAAAAGTCATAGGCTGGTTTTGAGGCATTGTGTTCTAAGTAGTCCACAAGCCTTCGTTCTTCAAAACTTTCTCCGTTGGGGTTCTCGGTTTCCAAAAGACCATCGGTATAGAAGAGGATTCTATCCCCAGGACGGACGGTGAGGGAGGAGACCTCATAGGCAGTGGAGAGAAAGGCTCCAATGGGCTGGGAGCGAGTGGTAGCTATGGTGGCAAAGTGTCGTCTGGTGTAGAGAAAGGGATGGGGGTGACCTGCGTTGGCGATGGAGAGGAGGTGAGACTGATGGTCATAGACAGCATAGATGGCCGTCAGAAAATACCCTCGAAGTTGATGAAAAAGGGCTTTGTTTAGTGCGGTTAGAAAATGATCAGGATGAAAGGCAAAGGCCCGGAGTTCCCCTAATTTTTGTTTGAGCATCACCGTGAGAAGGGAAGCCGCAATCCCATGACCGCAAACATCACTGATAAATATCCCTGTATGATGGTTATCCAGCTCGAAAAGATCCAGAAAATCCCCTCCGATTTCCTCCATGGGCTGATAGAGGTAGGCGATAGAGGGGAATTCCTTGTGGGGCAAAAGAGAAAACTGGATTTCACGGGCGAGATGAAGCTCTCGTGAAATCATTCGCTGGTTTTCTCGAAGCTCATTTCTTTCCCTGATGAAAAGCTGGGCCATATCCATGATGGAGTTTTCGATCTTTTTCTTTTCTTCGATATCCAGGATCTCAATCAGCCAGCCAGGTTCTTCTTTGGTAGGGAGGTAGGAGATATTGACAAGGCATGGGAGGGTTCGACTTGGAAGGGCAAGTTCCATTTCGAGGTTGGAGAGGGAGACCTTGCGTTCTAAGTAGTGAAGGAGTTTCTGGCTATCGGCAAAGAGGTCTGTAATTCCTGCCAGGGGAGAGAGAAGTGGTCCAAGCAGGCCTTTGGCTCGAGAGTTGGCATACCAGATGTGGGCTGTATTTCCCCAGATGATACCACTCTGAAGGCGACTCAAGAGGTGTTCAAAGGTGTGTCTCTCTTCGTTGAGAGTGGAGGTGAGGGCATTGACTTCTTCAAAAAGGGTTTGTATCTGAAAGGTGCTCATCTGATCTAAAAAGGCAATAACATACCCTTCAAACTCCAAATAAGGGAGAGTGAGAGGATAGGTGATGAGGGTGATGGGGATTCGGCTCTTGATGGGGGTGATGAGATCCACTCGTGAGAACGAAGGAGTGGCTGAAGAAATGGGATTCGACTGATCTAAGGAGGGAATCATACTCGAAAGCGGAGGAAGAGGGGCCTCGTTTTCCAGTCCGAGGATGGTATAAACAAAAGGATTGGCATAGGAAACCTCACTCTCTTTGTTCACCACAAGAATGCCTAAAGGAAGAGGATGAAACAGGGCCTGGAAAAGAAATAGGGCAGAGATTTCAGAGTGGACTGGTTCCATAGAGCCCCCTTTTTTTGGAGTTCCCTTTATTATAGTATTACGTTTTCACCTCGCTAAAAAGGAAGTTCAAATGAACTCAAAACAGAAGTTTCTCCTCTCTGGTCAATACCGGCCTCTGTTCTGATGGCAAAACGATCAACGTAGATGCGGAGTCCGGCCCCATACACGACAAAGATGTGTTTGCCGAATTCTTCCCACATCGTCCAGGCTTCTCCTGCCTCAAGAAAACCCACTGCCTCAAGCTGGATATCAAAGATGAGAAAGGGGATAACATCCCAGAACTTCCACCGGATCTCTCCGTGAGCATCCCAGCAGTTGTCTCCTAAAAGTCCTCTTTCCTGCGAAAGGGTATGGAGACCGTTGATCGTGCGAAGAAGATATTTTCCCGAGGCTGGAAGAGAGCCGTAGCTAAGACCGTGATGCCATTTTGCCCCTATCTGCCAGGTTTTTCCTATGGGGGTATGGGTGGAAGCGGTGCTTTCCCACGAAATGGCATACATGGGGACAAAGAGACGGATGGTATTCTCCCAGTGCCATCCTGAGGAGAAAGCCGGATAGCCACGCCGGGTATCGATGAGGTATCCGAGGGAGAGAGAAGAGACGGTTTCTAAAGGCATCTGGTTTGTTTGCATGATAATCTGACCAGAAAAGCCCCCCTTGAGGGTATGATCAGGACGGAGGTACCAGCCTATAATGGCCTCTCCCTTTTGTCGCAGGGTCGGGATGGTCCTGTAGAAATCCTCGCTATATTCTACAAGAGATTCTTCGGTAGTTCCTATGGACACCTGATAGAAAAGAGGCCAGAAGTGATACATATGATCGGTGAGGGTGATCTTTTTTTGAAGAGGACCGACCTCAAAGAAGATTTCTTTTCCTTTTCCCCAGAGGTTTTGCTTTCCAAACCCGATGGCATGGTCGAAGAGTTGAGCCGTATAGAAAAATCGTTCGGTGAGTTCCAGTGAGACGTCCACTTGATTTTCGTTTGTTTCTTCTGTCGTCGCCCGGATATTGCGAAACCATCCGGTTCTCTCCAAACGGCGTACCCAGTTACTGAGAACTGTGTCAAGTTCATTTTTGGTAAACTCTTTGCCCTCTTTATATTCTTGGAAAAAGAAAAGGATCGTTTGTGGGTCGGTTTCACTATTCCCGCGGATAAAAATGCGTCCAATGGTGATACCAAAGAGATTTTCGATAGCAAGAAACAGCAAAACAAAATACCATACCCATTTCATATATTCTCCTTGTTATTGAATCATTCGTTTTTCTATTCCCCGAATACTCAGCATGGTGAAAAGAAGAATCCCTCCAACCAGAAAAAGACTATCCCACACGAGCAGTTGAGGCCTCTGGAAGAGGATACCCCTGGCAAGTCTCACCGCGTGAGTGAGGGGAAGTACTTCAGTCATCGGTATGAGCCACCCTGGAAGTGAAGAGGTTGGAAAAACAATACCTGAAAAAAAGAACATGGGCGAGAGAAATCCTGTCATATAGAAACTGAAATGGTCAATGTTTTTGACAAATGAGGTGATAAAAAGGCTAAGCGAAGCAAAGAAAACTCCTGTGAGAAAACCTACAAAAGGAATAGCCACTACCCATGGGGTTCGGAGAAGTCCAAAAAGAGAAACCACGCTTACCACGGCAAAGGAAAAGAAAAACCCCTTGCTTCCAGCCCAGAGGATCTCCCCGATTACCATCTCAGCAAGGGCAATGGGAGCGGCAAGGATGCCATCGTAGATCTTTTCGTACTCTAACCTGATGAAACTGCCAAAGGTACATTCATAAGCCGCTGTCATCATCGCTGTGGAGATACATAGCCCGCTGGCCAAAAAATCCAAATAGGGGATGCCGTCCATCTCCCGGATAACCTGACCAAGGCCAAGCCCAATCCCCGCCAAGAAGATCAAAGGTTCAAAAAATGGGGGAAAACCATTGCTGAGGAGATGGCTGGTGTAAACACGGAAATGTCGATACCATACACTGAGGATGCGTTGAAAGGGATGGTGCGTCTTATTCATGGAGTTCTCTCCCTGTGAGTTTCAAAAAAACATCTTCTAAGTTTGCCTGACGGATGAAACCAGTCCCTGGCGGAAAACATTCAGCAAGGTGTTGAAGAACACTGATATCATGGGCGTAATAACGGATCATCTCTCCTGATTTTTCTATTCTCACATACCCCTTTGGGGTACAGAGAGTAGCCTTTTCATTGGGGAGTTCATACACATAAGGTTCAATGTGGGCCTTGATGAGTTCAGAAGGTTTTCCTTCGGTGATTTTCTGGCCCTCATGGAGAATGAGGAGCCTATCCGCTATCTGAAACGCCTCATCCATATAGTGAGTGGTGAGAAGGATGGTTACCCCTTCTCTAAGCAGAACACGAAGTTTGTCCCAGATATGGTGTCTCACCTGGGGGTCAAGTCCTGTGGTAGGTTCGTCTAAAATAAGTAGCTGGGGCGAATGAAGAAGAGCCCGGGCAATAATCAATCGTCGTCTCATACCTCCTGAGAGTTCCCGGATATTGGCCTTTCGCTTGTCGGCAATCTCCATAAAATCCAAAAGATCGTCTATTCTCGATCTGGCAAGGTGTTTCTCAAGGCCATAATAGCGACTGTAAATCAAAAGGTTTTCTTCGACGGTCAATTCATAGTCAAGGTTATCATCCTGAGGAACGATACCGGTGATAGCCCTGATATCCAGTGAATGACGATGAGGATCCAACCCGAAAACCTGGATGGTGCCTTCTGAGGGAAGGTGAGAGACCCTTCCATAGAGAATTTTCATCATGGTTGTTTTCCCTGCCCCGTTGGGTCCAAGAAGAGCGTAGCACTCCCCCTTTTCAACCGTAAAAGAGACCTGTTTCAGGGCCTGAAAACTCCCATAAGACTTGCTGACACCCTCAACAATGATGGCTGGATCTGACATCTACCACTCCTTCGCTGTTATTATAGCATAAAGTTTTCTTGATAGCAAAAAACAGGGGAGTCAACTATTATAAATTCACCTCCTGAGGGAAGGAGGTAAGGCGAAAGGGGTCGAAGGTAGTTTGATGAGAGAGCATGGCGTAGAGGAGGCGAAGGAGTTTGTGAGCCACGCAGAGATTGGCCTTTTTAGCAACACGGGATTGAGCAAATTTGAGGTTAAAATACTCACCGAAAGCGGGGACAAAACGTCTGACAGAGCGAGCGAGGAGAAAAAGGATACGTCTGAGGTGACGGTTCCCTCGTCGAGAGATATGGCCTGTGGTCGAGGACTGTCCGGATTGATAAATAGCGGGGTCAAGACCTGCGTAAGCGATGAGTTTTTTGTAGTTCTCAAAACGGCTGATAGAGCCTATTTCGGCGAGGAAGGTAGCGGCACCGACAAGACCTATACCAGGGACGGAGGTAAGGATCTGTATTTCAGTGGGAAAAGCCTGAAGGGCGAGGGACTGGATGTGAGCGTCAAGTTTCTCGAGGTGCTCCTGGAGGAAAAAGAGCTGGCTTATAATGTTCTGGAGAACGGTTTCCTCGGCGAAGTTGGGAGAAGCGATGGAGGAAGAGGCGAGTTCTTTGATTTTAGTGATGGAGAGGCGGGATTTTCTGCCCCGTTTGTTTGGTGGGAAGAAGGCCTCGAGGGAACTTTCAGAGGCCTTCTGGATGGCGTTAGCGCTGGGGAAAGCCAGGAGGAGAGAAAGGAGGCTTTTGGGGTAACCTGTGGTGTACTTGAGGATTTCCGGAAAACAGTCGAAAATGGCGTCCTCGAGGAGGTTTTTTACCATAGCGATGAGGGTAACGACTTTTTCACGGTAACGGGTGAGGCTACGGAGTTCTGGACATGGATGCCGGAAGGGTTTTTCGAGGGAATGATACTGGGAGAGGAGAAAAAGAGCGATGTGATGAGCATCGATGGAGTCAGTTTTGGTTTTTCGAAGGGAGAGTCTGGAGAATGTTCGTGTCTGAAGTGGGTTAAGCACGAAAGTGCGGAAACTCTGAGAGGTCAGGAACCTGAAAAGATGGTGGTGATAACCGCCGGTGGATTCAAGACCGACGACCAGACTCTCCTTTGGGTAAACCGAGAGAAGGGCAAGGAGTTTGTCGAAGCCCTCTCTCTCCATGGGGAGGGCAGACGAGTGAAGGACCTGCCGCTGGTGGTCAAGGACACAGACGAAGAAATCCTTTTTGGCGACGTCGATACCGACGAAAAGGGTTGGGGTGTGAAGCATATGGCTTCCTCCTTATGGGATTTTGTGGTTTCTGGCAGGTCCTCCCACTCAAAACTCCATTATGACAAGGGCTTCTTGGCCCAATCAACTTATGATGAGTACGGGAGGCAGGAGACAGACTCCTCTAAGGGCTCTTCTGGCCCAGGAAATATTCGTCTTCCTGCCAGATGGGTGGTTTATTATAAAGGGAATTTTATGTAGGAGGGTATATTCCTTTTCTTTGTCGTTCCACATTTATACAGAATGGTTATCTTCACACAAAAAATGAATACTTGTTCTACCATCTTTTCTTTTTCAGTTTTGGGCTATTTTTGTTACCCATTTTTCTTCTTTCACAAAGCACTCCCGTACGGGCAAAAGGGGTGTTGTCCTCGTCGCATGCTACGCATGCGCCTCGGACGGACAATGGGCCGCTTTTGCGGGCACGGAGAAACACATCCTCTCCTTCCAGGGGAAGTTCTTCCTCCGTGGGCGACATTGCCTCGTCCTCGGGACTTCGGCAACCACAACTCGTCCTCCTGAGTCCTGCGACTAACTTTATAAACTTTACAAACTTTCAACTTTCAACTGATACGCACCCTCACTTCGGAAGGACTTTCCCCTTGCGGCAAAAGACACACGACCGCAAAAGCGGCCCGGTGGATACTGAGCGAAGTCGAAGTGGGGTACAGAAAAAAAAGGGAGTGAAAGAACAGAGCTTTCTCGTGTTATTTCCCTGTTCATTAAGAAATGTGGAAATAGGTATTCAGTTTCATATGTGGAACGACAAGGGGCATATTTTTTTCTCTTTGAGAAAAATCTTATCAGTTGATTTTTTTTTCTTCTGGCATTACAATGAAACAAGAAAGGAGTCATGATGAAAATCCTGTTGGTCTTTTTTCTTCTTGCCGAAATTTCCGGGCCCAAGATGCCTGTTGAACCTGTTGTGCCTTCTCCTGAGATAAACGACGTAAAATGGCCTGAGAAAGAACTCACAAGATGGGATATCCCGACCAACACCTTCCCTGAGATGCACCTTTTCAGGGTGGAAGTTTCTCTCTATGGGGTGACCAATAGGTACGAAGGACTCTGGAAGCTTGCCGGTTCTCCGAAGATAGTGCTTACCAATACCTCGCAAAATTCTTTGCAGATACTTATCTTTTCTCTCTATGATGTTGCCAGGATTGATATTCTCTCCTGGCGTATTAGCACTATCAGCAATACCTGGCATGAGTTTATCCCTCATGAGATACGATGCCTCACCTGGGACAATCGTACCAATCAGGGGTATGGGGATCTTTCCTGGCTCAAGACCATTGTCCTTGAAATGGACAATTCCCGCTGGACGGGCTATACCATGTTTTATGATAGCTGGGAAAAGGGAACGGGGGATAGACTGCGGTGGCGGCATGCCCAGTTTCCTCATTTTCCGTATCATTTTACCACCCCTGTGGTGGGAACGATCACAAGCATTCGATTTTTCTACCCATAAACAAGGAGAGTTTGTATGAAAACCAAGGTTACCATCCTCTCGGAACGTCCATCCGGAAAGTGGGAGAGCTTTCCTCTTGTTGTGAAGTTTCAGGAGAGAGAATTCCATTTTTCTGCGGCGACTCCCACGTCTTCGGACTGGATTCCCACCATCACAGAGATAGGCAAAAAAAGGCTCTCCTGTGAGTTTCGATTCTTTTCTTCCCAGGAGGCTTTTGTTTTTGAAAGGCTCCACGAGATGCTCAATGCCTATATTCCTGACCTCTCTATCAAGGTAGATCCCCTTCTTCGGGAGTTTATCAAAAACGCTGAGAAACAGAATGTTCTGCACCTTGCGGCTGAGGTAGGGCTTATTCCTGATAGTGAGAGTCCGCTCTCCATGGATATTATGGGACGAATTCTTCAGGAAAAGGCTGTTCTCCCAGATGGGAGTCCACTTCTCTATATTGATCCAGATCTTCAGGTGGTGATTACCATGACCGCGGAGAATAATGAGCTTCATATTCATGTCAAGAATAAGGGAGTACTGGAAAAATCAAAACAGGAGATCATTGCAAAAAAAATAGAACTTGGCCGGCGTATTGCCCGCTTTGATTTACGGCAGGAATTTGAGATGAAAACCTATCCTGATTGTAAAGATGAAATTCTTGCTTTCTTGTCCTATGAATATGATCCCATAGAAAGAGAAAAACTCTGGCCACTTGCCTTTGAGGAGGATTTTGATGAGTACTGGATGCTCTCTCCCTATTTTCTTCTCATAGGCTCCGGAACGCACACCTCGTTTTTCCCTTATTATGCTACGGTTCATGGGCAGCTTCGCATTGTTCAGAAGCAAATGTACCACATAGAAGAGGGAAAATACTCCGCGGGGATGGGATATATTCAGTCGGCCTTTATCATCGAATCCAACCGAAGTCTTTACGGTACTGCAGGAGAAATCTTTACTCCCTATCAGGAGGAAGACGAAGTGGTTTCTGGTTTTGTGATAGGATTTCCTTCTATTGATATTGTCTTTTCTGCCTGATCAGGGGGATAGTCTCTCGACAAAAGTTTTTGGTTGACCAACGATACGGATTCCTTCGTAGCGAAGGAAGACGCCACTTTTATCAAACCAGTACCATGCTCCCCAGAATGCTGATGCAGCGCCCGGAAGTGTCATACGTACCTTCACGGCAGGAATTCTTTGTCCCCCTCTCTCGAGAGTTTCTTCTCCTTCTTTTTTTGCTACCATTCGATGGAGGGCCATCACCCCTGGCTGGATAATCCAGAAGATGCCTCTATTCTTTTCTCCTGACAAAATCCATGGTCGAAAGCTCACCTCGACAAACTGATACCAGGGGGCATCATCAATCGTGTAGTTTGTCACCACCATACCACGCTCTTTTCTGACCAGCATATTTCCTTCTCGTTCAATGACAAACTGGGTATTCTTGTTGGTAAAAAACCATTTCTGGGTCGTGTAGTGTTCGTCCAACCAGAAGACATGGGTTTCCTCTGTACTCGTTGCCACTACCCGTATTCCTTGGGAAGTTTTTTCCTCTTCAAGACGAAAGATTCTTTTTTGTCCTCCCTGTCTCTCCTCATAGAGAGTTCCACCATACATGAAACCCACCACAAGAAAAAAGAGAAGGCTCATTCCTCTCCTCTGCCAGAGAGTATTCGCTTCCATGGTTTACAAAGCCTCTGTGTGTACAATGGTATAGCTTCCTCCACTTCGTTTCACAAGATGAAGAAATTCCCTGATAACGGTTTTGTTCCAGTACCTTACAAACACCCGGTATGACTCGCTATCCTGTTTCTCCACCCAGAAGGTAGCTTTGGCTAAGTCCCTGTACATTTCAGGAAGGTTTTGGGCCCTGTAAGCCACAAGAAAACTCTCTTCGACAGGGACAGCATCCCTCTCGAAGAGAAACCATCCGCGAATGGCAGGGGCCTGCCTTCTTTCCCCTAAACCCCGTCCAGTCCCTGAAATATCCAGTTCAAGGACCACCCCAAAAGGCTCAGAGGCCTGGGGATAACTCTCAAGTACATAGTAGATAAGCTTGTTACGGATGATATTGAAAAGATAATTGTACAATTCTCTATCCACTCCCTTGACAGCATCATAGGGACGGTCGCTGAAACGGTACACATCCCCTGATCTCTCTCCAGAAGGAACCTCCGGCTTCTGTGATGGTCCACACCCCACAAAAACCAGAAGAAGCCCACTGATGGCAAGCCACCTTTTCATTTTATCCTACCTGCTCTTGACCTTTTTCCATTTCATGGGAACAAAATACACCTGGTTAGAGAGTACAAGGGCATTGGCTTTTTTCATGGAAGCTGACGTAGAGGCGTCTAAAAGCTCCTGTCCCGTGTAGATATAGCCTTTCCATTCATAGGTGATCTGAGAGAGCTTTTTCACCTTCTGTTGAAAGGCAGGATGAATGAGAAGCGTATTGGTTTCATCTACCTTGATGGCAAAGGAGACAAAAGGTTCATTGCCCACAGCCATGAGAAGCCCTGTGATATTGGTTTGAGGACGTTTGGAGAGGTCGCTATACCCTATCCCAAAGGCCATCACGACTCCTAATCCAATCATAACCAACCGTTTCATAAAAACTCCTCTCTTATGCTGAGAGCCTTTTTGAGAAGACCCTCTCTATTCTCTATAAAGTATAGCATTCTACCACCTTTTTTTCAACTTCTTTCATCGTCGCCCTACAAAAAGGTTTCTTTCATTGGCCATGAGGGCGACGACAGTTTTTCCATCCCGGGAGAGAATTACCCTTTTCCACTCATGGTTGCCTGTCGATGTCTGTTCCTGCCAAGTGTTTCCCCCATCAAAGGAGACATAGAGAGGGCCACCGGAAACAGCGGCTACCATCACCTGCCCATCTCCTGAGATACTCACGCTTCTCCAGCCTTTTACCCCCATCGAGGAGAGGGCTGTCCAGTTCTCCCCTCCATCAGAAGAGAGATAGAGATACCCGTTGGTTACCGAGGCAAGGAGTTTCTGGCCATTGTCCGAGGAGGCTACTGATGTCCACAGTCGGCTCCCAGCGGAGGTGTTGGTCTTCCAGGTTATTCCCCCATCAGAGGAAATCCTCAGATAATGGTTCTGGACAGCGGCCACGATTTTTGTGCCATTTCCTGAGATGGCGAGCGCTTCCCACGGCTCTGCTCCTAAATCTAAAAGGGGTGTCCAGTTGGTTCCTCCATCGATGGAGCGATACAGAGGGGCTCCATAGACCCCGGCCACCAGAAACTTTCCATCGCTAGACATAGAGAGAAGGGGAAACCCTCCGAGAGCACCACTATTGATCACAGTCCAGTTTGTTCCTCTGTCAAGAGACAAAAGCACGCCGGTACTATTGATGGCCACCATTCGGGTTCCATCATCTGAGGAGACGACCGCTTTCCAGGTCTCTCTATGTCCACCCTCAAACCATCCCGTCCCTCTATTGGGAGAAGTGTACACAAAGCCGTCATCCACTACGGCTACCATATATTCTCCACCAGAAGAAAGAGTGACATCCCCCCACCAGCGTGGACCGGCCTTTTTCCTTTCTACCCAGTTGTTTCCCCGATCAGAAGACGTCTGCAAAAACCGATTCCTTGAACAGAGGGCTATTCGCATACCATCAGAAGAGAGGGCTATCTGGGGGAAGGTGAGACTTCCTGTCCCGGTCCTGGCTGCCCACGTGGAGCCATTGTCCGTTGATACATACACCCCACTTCCATCCACTGCCACAAACGTGCTTCCATCTGAAGAGACACAGACGTCCTGCCACTCTCTTGTTCCAGCGGTGGTACACTCTGTCCAGCTTACACCCCTGTCAAGAGAAATCCACACAGAGCCATTGTACACACTGGCTATGATTTTATTCCCATCACCAGAAATATCGATGGCTGTCCAGTCCTTTTTCCCTAACGTGGTAAGAGGTACCCAATTGGTCCCAGCATTGATAGAGCGATAGAGATAATCCCCACTGATCACTCCCACCATAACACTCCCATCACCCGCCATGGCTACATCATCCCAGGAGGCTGAAACATTTCCGTCATACCAGCTTTCTCCCCCATCAAGTGAGGTATACATTGGAGCATCACCTACACAGGCTACTATTTTTGTGCCATCACTGGAGATGTCCACTGCCTCCCACCACCTCTCACCTGCTCCTGTTTGTTTTGTCCAGGTACTTCCGCTGTCGGTTGAGGTGTAAAGATAACCACCAAAATCTCCCTCCTCATAACTCAGGGCTACTACTTTCATCCCATCAGCAGAAGAGGCTACCCTTTTCCAGCTTTTGAAACCGGCCTGTTTTCGTTCCTGCCAGTTTACCCCGCCATCAGAAGAGGTATAGAGGTATCCTCTGGACCCCTCTCCTATACAGGCCACCAGCTTCATTCCATCAGCTGAGGAAGCGATGGATACCCAGCTATTTTCGCTGGCTTCACCCTCTATTTCACACTCCTGCCATACAAAAGGCGTTGGTGGTGTGGGAGAAGGAGAAGTTCCCCCGGTTGTTCCCTTGGACACCGCGCATCCCCCGAGTACAAGAAAAAATGCATACACCATACTCACTTTCTTGCAAAAGCCCCATTCTTTCCTCATAGATAACCTCCTTCTGAGAAAGTTTTTTATCACGTACCATCGTGTCTTGTTTTTGTGAATTGAGAAAAGCCACCCAAGTCAAAAAAATATCCCGAAGTCCTGATGTTCAGGACTTCGGGAATAGAAACTACAAATTGGTGATAATAACCTCTACCTCTATCTGTGGGTCGTCAGAGATATACACCGTGACCGTATTGCCACTTGTGGGTACTCCCTTGAAAATAAACGTAGAATAAGGATAGAAGGTGAATGTCTTTGAACTCGAACGGAAATAATAAAACACAGGTCCTGTTGATGATCGATCATTAGTGTAGGTAGAGAGATCTAAGGCTCGAAGTTCATACCCTGTGACCGCTGCATTTGTCCGGTAGCCTGTCCATGAAGAGGAAAGAGTAGTGGTATTGTAAATACTTGCCTTTCGCCAGAGTCTCACACTTTCAGCAAAAGTTTTGCCTGCCCCGACAGCTGAAAGGGCGGCCTCGACAGCAGCTCCACCCACCTTGTTTCTTCCAGCGCCGGAGACGATCTCTTTCACAATCCGTGGGGTTGTATTTCGGGCTAAAAAGGCAAGATACGCATACGACTTGCCGTAGTCATAGAGGACATCGGCATCATTCCATCGGAAAAGTCCCCTCTCAGGCTCACTGACAAAGAAAGATAGTCGGCTCCCATTCATATAAACTCTGTCACTTGCAGGAACAAACTCATCTAAAATATCCTCAACGATCATGGAGCAGGCCTCATTGAGCCAGGTTTCTTCCTGAACCCCACCAACGAAATACTTTTGCCCAAAATTGATCATATGCTGGGCCTCATGAATGAGGGTGCTCACCGCAAAACCCGGATACAAGGAGAGGGTAGGGTAGGCGTCTATCACAAACATCTGCTTGGCAGAACTATAATAAGTATCAGGGGGTTGATAATTGGTAGGAAAGTCGTTGATTGGCGCGTAATACCCACCTACAAAACCACCACTTCCACTGAAGCCGTCCTGGATATCGTGGAGAAGGATGTAGATATTGCGATTGTTATCCACTCCCCCGTCTCCATCGGGGCCACCCCCATCCTCATATCCCCCAAGGACGTTGGTGAGTTTTGCGTAGATTCCGCCAGCTCCATTGAAATTGGTGGCAAGGTTGGTGATCATCGCAGGAGTGACTCTTGTCCCCCAATCGTTGTCGTCTACAAAGATGTACGCCACACCCCCTGCCACAGAAGTTGGTGAGGCTCCCGTGGTCATGTTGGTACCGATCGCCCGCAGGGTCGCGGTGATATTACTATACTTATTAGCCACCATGTTCACTACCCAGAAGTTCAGTTTTGTGGTACCGATGACCCAGTTGGAGGGATTGTAGCCATAGTCAATGGGTGTGGAAGTTCCCCATGTGAATATCCCCTTTGTGGTTGAGGGGCTCTGAGTACGCCAGTTTCCTGTTGGTATCACCTGCGGAAAAGAGGAAGGAAGCCCCATGATGGGATAGACAGAGGGAGAAAGATCACCTATCTCTCCAAAGAGGGACTTTGTGGTTGTTGAGGGCAGGGAGAGGTTATCCCCCCATACGGCGACATTTTTCGTAGATGTGGTCAGGTTATGCACAACGAAATAAAGAGAGTGCCCCGTAGGGATTGTATAGGTGTTTGTGCGAATAGCCGCTACATCCGGTTGTTTTTCCTCTTCAAAGAGAAAACACCCACTCAGAAGAAAGGCACTGATCATCAGAAGGCTAAAAAGAAAACTTCTTTTCATACCCACCTCCTTCTTTCTTTTATACGTATATCATACCCACAAACGGAAAAAAAAGCAAAAATTTTTTTCAAAGTCTTGCTTTTTTCCTGTTTTTTCGGTATGATATGACATCATCAAAGAGGAGGAAAACGATGGACAAAAGCATGACCGAAATCATGGAAAAGGTCAACGCTATCAAATCTGAACTTGACAAGGTTGAAGGCCGTGTTGTGACCACACGTGAGCACATGGAAAAGATCGAAACCTTCATGGGTCAGCTGAGTAAAGAGATCATCGAGGGTTTTCACATTGTTTCATCCAAAATCAATGCTCTCACAGAGGAGGTGAAACATCTGGAGAGCCTCATTACCAAAACGAAATAGGATTTCTCTGATACGTTGGGGACTATTCTGAGGAGTAGTCCCTTTGTTTTTTTATAAAAATTCATTTCTTATCGAGGACGGAGCATGAGAGAGATAAGTGCGTTTTCTTCCCTGCTTGAAAGTGCCGATTATTATGAGGTGCACCTGCAAAAAAACCATACCACGTCGCTTCTCTACGCCAATGGGGTTATCGAACACCTTCAGAGAAGCACCACTCAGTCGGGAAATATCCGGGTGCTTTACAAAGGAGGGTGGGGGTTTGTGAGTTTCAATGGGGACGACTATCCCCGTTATGCAAGAGAGGCTCTGGCAAGTGCTAGGCTTGCCGCACAGTTTCAAAAGGAGTCTTTCAAGATAGTCTCTCTTCCCCCGACGGTTCAGGCTCTTGTAACGGAAAAACAGGTTGATCCAAACGCCTATCCCCTTGAACAAAAGATCGCGCTTGTTCAAAGCTACCACGATATACTCACTCACCCTTCTATCTCGAGGCAGGCTGTGACTTACAGGGATACCACCACCGAATCTCTGTTTCTCAATAGCGAAGGGAGTCGGATCCAGATACAGAAGACCTTTACCGGCCTTTCTATGTCGGTGACGGCACGGGATGGTACCCTTTTGCAGAAGGCATCAGAATCCGTGGGTCAGTATGGGGGTATGGAACTGGTTCTTGGTCTTGAAACAAAGGCAGAAACCATCAAGAAACGGGCTCTTGATCTTCTGAAAGCCCCACCGGTTGAGGCCGGGATCTATACGGTAGTTCTTGATCCAAGGCTTGCGGGGGTGTTTGCCCACGAGGCTTTTGGGCACCTTTCAGAGGCGGATTTCCTGGCAGAAAATCCAGATATGCTTGAAGTAATGAGAGAGGGCAGACGTTTTGGTCCTGAGATTCTTTCGATCGTGGATGATGGCAGTATCCCGGGACTCGCTGGTTATACCCCCTATGATGATGAGGGAGTACCCGGGCAAAAAACCTACCTTCTCAAGCATGGTGTTCTCACCGGTCGTCTTCACTCCCGTGAAACAGCCTGGAAGATGAAACAGGCCCCCACAGGGAATGCCCGCGCCATTTCTCCCCGTTATCAGCCGATTGTTCGTATGACCAATACCTATATCGAACCCCATGACACCCCTTTTGAGGCCATGATTGAGGGTATTCAGGATGGCATCTATGCCTGTGATTATTTAGGGGGGATGACCAACCTGGAGATGTTTACCTTCTCTGCGGCCCATGCCTACCGTATCCGGAACGGCCGAATAGCCGAACTTCTGCGGGATGTGGTTCTTACGGGGAATGTCTTCCACACCCTTGAAAATATTCGGGCCGTTGGCAACGATCTGGAACATCATGGAGGGCTTGGCGGGTGTGGCAAAGGAGGGCAGAGTGGGCTTCCTGTATCCACAGGGGGACCGCATCTTCTTGTCACCAATGTCAAGGTGGGAGGGGTGTAGGTTTTTGGCGGGGACTTTCTTGACAGATTTTTGTTTCAGTGGTATACTGTGGGGGAGGAGGAGGTTTCTATGGTGACCGCATCTCGTATCCGAAATCTCAAGGGCAGGCGAAAAATCTCCATGCTTACTGCGTATGATTATCTCACGGCCCGGATTCTCGAAGCGGCGGCCATTGATATCATTTTAGTTGGAGATTCAATGGGGACTACCATCCTTGGATATCCCACCACGCTTCCTGTGACGATGGATATCATGGTAGCTCATGTGGCTGCTGTGAAACGAGGTGCCCCCAAGACCATGGTGGTAGCTGATATGCCCTTTCTCTCCTACGGCGTTTCAGAAGAACAGGCTATCTGCAATGCCGGTCGTTTTCTCAAGGAGGCCGGGGCAGATGCGGTGAAGCTTGAAGGCGGAAAAGACATAGCCCCTCTTGTGGAGAAGATGGTCTCTCTCGGTATCCCTGTGATGGGCCACATTGGTCTTCGGCCCCAGCAGGTGCTCAAAAGTGGGTATCAGGTGGCGGGACGTACCGAAGCTGATATCGAAAGCCTGAGTGAGGATGCCAAAGCCTTAGAAAAGGCGGGGATTTTCAGCCTTGTCCTCGAGGGAACAACCGAAGAAGCCTCGAGGCTCATCACAGACATGGTCTCTATCCCCACGATAGGGATTGGGGCAGGACGCTACACCGATGGGCAGGTGCTGGTGATTACGGATATGCTTGGGTATGAACCAGATCACCAGTACAAACACAACAAAACCTACGCCAACCTTTATAATACTATTTTCAGTGCCGTTGTCCAGTACAAAGAAGAAGTGGAGATGGGGCTTTTCCCTTCGGAAGAACACGTGTTTCACCAGAAGTAGTCTTCTATGATCGTTCATGATGGAGGATTTGAGTCTTTTTTTACCGCCTTAGTGATGGCTCTCGAAAGAGAGGAAGAGTTTACAGGCGAAGGCGATTCTCTCTTTGCCACAGAAAAGGTATCCCCGGATCCAGAAAGGGTGGAAAAATGGCTTCACGCTATGCGCATGTCCTATGGCGAAGAGGTTATTGCGGATTTTATGGCGCTTTTCTTTTCTGAGGACCTTGAAAGGGAACGCTTATCCCTTCGTTATGCTCTTCTTTTGAAGGAAAAGGGGAACACGATTCGTCGTGCTCTCCATCATGAGGTTATCCACAAAGTCATGAAGATACGACGGGCCTACTTTTTTGAGATCCACCGTTTTCAGGGGCTGGTTCGCTTTCGGGAGATTGGGGGGTGGCTCTACGGTCCTATTGAACCAACCTATCATATTCTTCCCTATCTCTGGACACATTTTCGCCGTCGTCTTCCCCATGAACGCTGGATTCTCCATGATGTGGGAAGGGATGTGGCGGTTCTCTTTGATAAAGAGATCCACTGGGCGAGTGGTTTTGTCCTTCAGGACACGCTTCCTCATCTTGAAAGCGAAAAGGAGAAAGAGATCCAGACCCTCTGGAAAAGTTTCTACCAGAGTATTGCCATCCCTGAACGGAAGAACCCACGTCAGCAGCGACAGATGATGCCCAAAAAATACTGGAAGTACCTCGTGGAGAAGGAAGGATAAATTGTTTTTGATATTATTTCACTTTCTCGGGGTTGTCGTCGTATAAAGGAATAGAGAAAACCACAAAAAGGAGGTCTCTATGTCAAGAATAAGTCTCGTTGTGCTGGCTCTTTTAGTGAGTGGAAGCCTGTTTGGACAGGACGCGCCTCTCCCAGCGGATGAACCACTGTTTGTCCCTGTGTTGCGGGCCGAAATCAGCCTTTCTTTAGAACAGAGGCAGAGGATTGAGGCTATTGAAACAAACTTCCAGGCCCAGAACAGAGAGAGGATCCAGCAGATGAATCAGCTGAGAATCCAGCTTCGAGAGGCTCTTGCGGCTGATCCTATCGATGAACAGAAGGTTCTCCAGCTTCAGGAGAGGCTTGAGACCATGCAGCGGGAAATGGCAAGGCTTCGTCTGCAGGCTGATCTGCAGATTGCCAAAGTGCTCACCGCTGAACAGCGAAAGGAGTGGATGAAACGCTCTGGTCCAAAGCCCCAGCAGCCTGGACCAGCCAATCCTCCAGCCCCTCAGGGTGGAAATAAACCTGGTCCTCAACAGCCAGGTGCAAAACCACCAGCTAAAAAGTGAGCTCTCTAAGCCTCTGGAGTTTTCTCCAGGGGCTTTTTTGTTTCCTTGAAAAAATTCGTCTCACTATGAGAATTGCCCCTCTCTTTGGGAGAGGGGCTTCTTTGTGCTATGTCTCTGTTTCAGCAAAGCAGGGTTTGCTGAAACATGGGAATAGCCTCTTTCCCCCATGACAATATCTCCTTCCCCGTACTGCGAGAATAAGCCTTTTTTTGCAACTTTTTTTCTTTTTGGGGCCTTATTAAGGTGAAAACACAAAACTCACCGCAAGGAGGAGAGTATGAAAAGAGTCATGTTGGCCGTAGCCATGAGTGTTGTTGGGAGTTCCCTTCTGTTCGGGCAGATGGGACCTGGAATGGGAAGAGGCGCTGGGCCTGGTGATCCTCAAGCCGGTTATGGGGTGCGAGGGATAGGATTTATCACCAACCTCACACAGGACCAGCGGGACAAGATTTTCACCATTCAGCAGAACCTGCGCAAGGATATCGCTTCTCTTGATGCGGAGGCTGATCAGATTCGTTATGATCTTCACAAGGTGATGACAGCAGCCACCGTTGATGAGAAGAAGGCAAAAGATCTCCATGCCAGACTGCAGGCTGTGCAGCAGAAGATTGCCCAGCGCCGTTTTGAGGCTGAACTGGAGATGATCAAGGTCCTCACGCCTGAACAGAGACAGCAACTCCAGAATGCTCCCGTTCGTGCTGGTCGTGGCAACAAAATGGGAAGGAAATGGTAAAAACCCAAACACCAAACCTCCTGAAAGGGGCTATCTTAAGGGTAGCCCCTTTTTCTTTTTTGGGTGGTAAGGGGTTTGAGGCACTCTTGCCAAAAATTTGACATCTTCCTCCAAACGTGATATAATATATATCTCATACAAGGGGATGTAGCCAAGTGGGAAGGCAGCGGTCTGCAAAATCGCTATTGAGCCGGTTCGATTCCGGCCATCCCCTCATTCCCTTTGCCGAGATGATGGAATTGGTAGACATAAGGGACTTAAAATCCCTAGGGTAGAAATACCCGTGCGGGTTCGAGTCCCGCTCTCGGCAAGGATGCTTTTCTCTCTCCACCGAATTCAAAGGAGGCCTCCCATGGATCGTGATTTTGAAAAACGCTTTTTTACCTCTGTGCTTTTGATGGTTGTCTTTTTTGGTTTTTATCTCTATCTTTTCAATCAGATGGCCAAAAAGCCTTCCTCTTCGGCTCCTTCAGGCGAAATCGCTACCAATGCGCTTACTGAAGCTACTTCTCTGAAAATCACGGTTCTTTCAAAGGCCTCTCCTACCAATGTTCTTTTGAAAACCTCTTTGGCTACCATTGAACTCAGTGGGGAGGGTGGGGGAGTCTCACACCTTTCGGTGGATGGTCCATGGAACCAGTCAGAAGGATCTGTATCTCTTCTTTCCCCGGTGGGGGCAGGGTATGGTTCACTTCAGTGGGAAAAGGAGACGACGAATGTCTTGCCCTTTTCTCTTGTGGCGGCTACAGAAACAAAAGCCGAATGGATGGGGCTTCTTGTCTGGAATACCACTCCCTTAGAGGTACGGGTTTCTTATGAGATTCTTTCTAACTATGCCTTTGTTCAGCAGGTGGTTATCTCCAATAGAAGCAAAGAAGCGGTAAAGATTGACCATCAGGGGAGATCCTTTCTTCTTCGGTGGAGACCGGATATTATGAGTACCAATGAGGCTGGAACAGGCAATATGCAAACCTATGGAGCCCTCGTTGGCAAAAAATTTGTTTCTCTTCTCAAGAAGGGGCTTTTTAGTGCTCCTCAAAATGCCGCTTTTCTCAGTAATTTTCAGTGGGTTTCTTTGGCGGATAATTATTTTGTCTTTATTGCAGAACCTAAAAGCGGTGGGATTGCCGCTTCCTATGAGGTAGAAAGTCGTCACAAAACCGTAGAAAAGACATCTATTACCCTGTATCTTCCTGTGCTTCTTTTAGGAAGTGGAGAGGCCACCAACTTTACCATCCAGTATTATTGTGGTCCTCGCAAGGAATCCCTCCTCAGACAGGTGAATCCGACCTATGGGCAGCTTTTTAGGTGGCCCACGGTTTTTGCCTGGTTTATGAAGCCTATAGAATGGGCCATGGTATGGCTTCTCAATGTGTTAGGGGGATGGATCGCCAACAAGGGAATTGTGATTATTCTCATCGCTTTGATTGTGAAGCTTCTTCTCTCTCCCCTTTCTATTCAGGCGGCGGTTTCTGTGAAGAAGCAGCAACTTCTTCAGCCAAAGCTCAAGAATATTCAGGAGAAGTACAAGGACAATCAGCAGGTCCTTCAGCAGAAGATCATGGAACTCTACCGAAAAGAGAAAATCAACCCGCTTGGCGGGTGTTTGCCGCTGCTTCTCCAGATTCCGGTGTTTTTTGCCCTTTATCGGGTGCTTTCCCATTCCGTGGAACTCAAAGGAGCTACCTTCCTCTGGATAAAGGATCTCACCCAGCCGGATACCCTTTTCACGATGAATATTCCTCTTCTTCCCCATCAGTTCAATCTTTTGCCCCTGATTATGACGGCTATTCAGCTTCTCCAGACGAAGCTCCAGACAGCCAAAAACCCTGCAATGAAGGGACAGGAACTCAATATGTATCTTCTTCCTCTGGTGTTCCTTTTCCTCTTCTGGAATATGCCCTCAGGGCTTGTGCTTTACTGGACCATCCAGAATATCTACACCATCATTGAGCAGGAGATTATTAACCTTGACCGACACATCCAGCTTTAATCACAGACCCACCATTGTGGCTTTGGCCACCCCTTTAGGGGAGTCGGCCATAGGGGTGATACGAATAAGCGGGAAGGATGCCCATTCGCTTGCTGGAAAACTCTATCGGGGAAAAAGTCGCTGGGAAAGTCTCTCCCCCCGTCGGGCTACGGTAGGGTATCTTGTGGATATGGACGGCGAAATACTTGATGAGGCCGTGTGGATCAAGTATGCTTCTCCTTCGTCTTATACGGGCGAGGATATGGTCGAGGTGATGCTTCACGGAAACCCCTGGATTCTTTTGGAGGCCCAGAGGATTTTTGTCAAAGCCGGGGCTTTTATGGCCAAGCCCGGGGAATTCACCGAGCGAGCTTACCTCAATGGGAAAATGGATCTGAGCCAGGCAGAGGCGGTGAATGATCTCATCCGTGCTCATACGAGGCTTGCCAAGAGTGCCGCCCTTTCTCAACTTCAGGGAAAACTCTCCGGGGTGATTACCCGTATTCATTCTTCTCTTCTTGAACTCATGGCTCTCCTGGAAGCCGCCATTGACCACAGCGATATAGAGGAAACCTTTCTCTCGTACGAAAGGGTTCTTGGACAGATAGAGGAAATACGTTCTTCTCTTGTCAACCTTCTCAAAACGGCACGGGCGGGACAGATCTTAAGCCTTGGTCTCAGGGTTGCCCTTGTTGGGGCCCCCAATGTGGGGAAATCAAGCCTTTTCAATCTCTTAGCTCGTGAAGATAGGGCTATTGTGACCGAAATCCCTGGGACGACAAGGGATACCCTTGAGGTGGAGATTCAGATTCAGGATGTTCCTTTTCGTTTGATTGATACCGCAGGGATCCATGAAAGCACCGACAGGGTAGAGCAGGAAGGTATTCGTCGAAGCCAGAAGGCCATTGAAATGGCGGATCTCTGCGTTGTTCTCTTTGATGGAAGCCGTCCTCCGCAGAAGGAAGACCAGGCCATTCTGGATCTGGTGAAAGACAAAAGCTGCCTTTTTGTTATCAAC
Organism: Longinema margulisiae; assembly: GCF_025266855.1. Classification (GTDB taxonomy): domain Bacteria; phylum Spirochaetota; class Brevinematia; order Brevinematales; family Thermospiraceae; genus Thermospira. Next base: position 489,439 of record NZ_CP053071.1, on the reverse strand, counting down.
AAGGTTGAAGAACCTCATCATGCTCATGAGTACGACTTTGTAGAGGATCCGCTCTGGATTTCTGTGAGAAACCATACGAATATTGATATCCTTCATGAGAGGCTTGCCTCGTTTTATTATGCTTTAGGCTACAATCCTCAGGCGGATGTTCTTCTCACCAACCAGCGTCAGGAGGCTCTTCTTTCTCAGGCTCTCGACGCTCTCGAAGAGGCAAAGCGCGAAACCATCGCAGGGACGTCTGAAGAGTACATTGTTCATCATCTCTACAAGGCGAAGCAATCTCTTGAGGAGATTGTGGGAAAGACCTCCCATGAGGCTATTTTAGATCGTATTTTTTCTCGTTTTTGTATAGGAAAATAGGAGAAAACCATGGTGCGCAATATTCATCTTATTCTTGAATATGATGGTGGTAAATACCACGGCTGGCAGAGACAAGCGGGGCAAAGTACCGTACAGGGAAGAATTGAACATGTGCTTAACCAGATGACTGGGGAAGAGATCGATCTCATCGGTGCCAGCAGAACTGATGCAGGGGTTCACGCCCTTGGGCAATCGGCAAACTTTTTCACCCGGAGTACCCTTTCTCTTGCCGAGATGGAAGCCTATCTCAGACAGTATCTTCCCGATGATATCCAGCTTGTCTCTATTCGTGAAGCCGAACCGCGTTTTCATGCCCGTCATTTAGCGATAGGAAAGCACTACCGCTACCAGATCTGGAATGATGAGAAGAAAAATATCTTTGAAAGGCGTTACTATTACCATGTTCGTCAGAAACTTGACCTGAAGGCTATGGAAGAGGCCATTTCTCTTCTTACAGGCACAAGGGATTTTCGTGCTTTTACCACAGCCCTTTCCAAGGACAAGTCGGCCTACAAACGATTGGATAGCATCACGATAGAACAACAGGGTTCAAAGATTTTTCTTCATTTCAAGGGGGATAGTTTTCTTCACAAGATGGTACGGATGCTTACCGGGACGCTTATCCAGGTGGGGCTTCATGAAATTACCCTTGATGATGTTCGAAAGCTCACGACTTCTCCAAGAGAGAAGCGACATATTCTCACAGCTCCTCCCCATGCTCTTTTTTTAGTGGAGGTGTATTACTAACTGAGGAGAGGGGTGTCTCATAGGACAAGGGAGAGACTTCTTTCATTTTCGTAGGGAGGCGCTTGTCTGCTTATTGATAGCTTTTAGTGTCTCGTCGGCTGGAACAAGCTCGGCGGTGACAATGATATCATTCTGTACTACAAAAACAAAAAGCCCATCGCTAAAATATTCGCTTGTTTCCTTGTAGTCATGGCGTCGGCTCTGGTATCGATAGTAACCCTGCGAAGGGTCTATTTTTCTTGCTTTGCGAAAGGCTTCCTTGAACATTCGATAGGTTCCACCATCTTTATATCTTGTGTAAAAATAGAGACAATTTGAGGCCGTCTGGGAGTGATACTGTTTGTCATTGATCTTCTGGGTGAGAAGCGAAAGCCTTCTTTTGAACTGAATGATGGCGTGAAAGGTGGCAAAAAAGAACCTGGTGACTTCACGTTTTTTGTTGCTTTTTTGAGGAGAGGCATAGGTTTTTTCTATGAAAAAGGAGGTTTCCACAACATCTCCCAAGAAGCGTTTAATGATTTTGGTTCTTTCCTCGGAGGAACTGAAGCGTCTATTTTCAAAGAAATACTCGCACTGTTTTTGAAGGGAAAAAAGGACTTCTCTTTGATGGGGATTTTTCAGGAGAAAATCGGTTTCTTGCCGCTCTTCAAAACTTGGGTGAACAAAAACAGTTTTGAACCCTTTTTGTTTGGCGGCGTTCAATTCCTCAAGGGTTGTGCCTTCAAAAATATACTTCTTCTTTGGCTCAGGGACAAAAGAGACAATATCATGGACAATTTCATATCTGTCTAAGGAACGGATGACATTTACCAGGGTTGATTTTCCACTTCCCGGACGTCCAAATAGGGCAAGGTTGTAAACCGAAGAAGGATTCTCCTTCTGAGCAGGGGAGGGTGACTTCTTCTTTTTGGACATACCGGGAAAACAGACTCGTCACCTACCTGTCAAGGAGGTTTTCGTCCCAGAGGTCGTTGAGCCTGTCGGGGTAGAGTTCAAGGACCTTTTTGTAGAGTTTCTCCATGCGGGCAACATGATTTTCTGCACTGAATTTCTGGGAAATACGGAGAGCCTCCTCAGAAAAGGCTTTGAGTTTTTTCTCGTCGAGGAGAAGGTTTTCTACCAGTTCTGTCATCTCTTCGTCCGTATTGGCCATGTAGCCATTTTTGCCCTCTTCAATGAGGTCTAAATAGCTATCATCCCTTCTGGCAATGGAAGGAACGCCGCAGATGGCGGCCTCAATGAGGGTCATGGGATGAACTTCAGAGAGAGAGGCTGTCACAAAAAGATTGGCAATAGAATAAAGCCTGTACACCTCTTTCCAGTCAACAAATCCTGTGAAAACAGTTTGATTTGCAAGACCCATTTGGTTTGCCTTTTGCTGAAGTTCCTCGTGGGCAGGACCATCTCCCACAAACACCATTTTGACATGGGGGTGTTTTTTCATCACAGGAACCATAGCCTGGTAGAGTTCAGCGACACGCTTCTCGGGACCGATACGACCTACAAAGATAAGGATCTTGTCCTCGGGGGTGAGGTGATATCTTGCCCTGAGATCATGAAGCTCCTCTTTTGTCATGGGTTTTTGTTTGAATTTGGCCATATCAATCCCGTTGGGAATGATCTGAACGGGAATCTCGGGAACAACGAGGTTGTCATACTTTTTGGCCTTGACTGAAGGGGCCACAATCACACTTGTTCCCTTCATATAATACCGAAAATAGGTGCGCCAGAGGGGTTTGATACCAAGGAGGGGAGAGTAGTTGTGGTACATCTCCCACATCGTATGGGTGGTGGAGATGCGGGGGATACCTAACTTTTTGGCTGCTTTTTTGGCAGCAAGCCCTATCATAAACTCGGTATGGGAGTGGATGAGTTCGACCTTGTGTTCTTTGAGAAAATTGAGGACTTTTTTGTGATTTACCAGGGCAGCCCCAAACCCCTGTTTGGATCCAAAATCAAGCTCGATCTGGGGGATGAGAAGTACATCCGGGTCTTTGTTCTCATAGCCCTTGACCAGTACCGAGACAATACAGACGTGGTGTCCCTTTTTTTCAAGGCCTTCTTTGAGTTGCAGGGCAGAGGTGATAACCCCGTTCTTCATCGGGGTGAAACAATCGAGAAAAAGTGCGATATTCATGACATCCTCCTTGTGGGGTTATTATAAGGAGAAAAGGGGGAGAATGCAAGGGATTTTGTCTCGAGTTTATTCAGTGTCAAAAAGAGATTTTTGTGCGATTTTACAACTGAGGACTTTTCTTTCAATTATACTATCTTCGGAAGTAGGAAAGCCAATCAAAAGAGGAGAATTGATATTATGTTGTGCAAAATTTTTTTTTACTTGGATTTTGTCGGCATTTGCGTAGCAATATCGACATTGATAGGGACATGTATTGTAAGCTCCAATATCTATACTTGCTACACAACCACATTCTGGTCTTTGGTTTTTATCTTTTTCTAACTGTAATTTAATGGAGAATACTTCGTTTATCAGTTTTTCATCAATACACTTGCCTTGTAATACTCCCAAAAAACTTAAATCGATGTTTTCGGCACAACTAAAAATTGCCATATTATACTTTTCACAAAAGTTTGGTAACGTTTTTTTCAGGAGACCTGCAGTGGGAAGATGAGGAAAAGCAAAAAAAAGTTCCTCCCTGGCCGATAATAGGACACAAGGAGGAACCCATGCGTAAAGAATTCACCTTCACTTTGACTATCGACTACCCTGACACAAAACTTGAGACGTTAGTGGTGGTTTTTCTCCAGGCCATCAAAGGAGTGTTTGAGTCATTTGTTCATCAGATTTCTGTAGAAGTGGCAGAAAAAGAAATAAAAGAAGGTCGTATCACCTGTACATGCGGAGAAAAACATCACTTCATATGGAAAACAAAGCATGGAAAAAACACTGTTTTTGTTCTGATGCCCTTTGGAAAGATCACTCTTCCTCAGCTCCAAATTCAATGCAAAAAGTGTGGAAGAAAACTTTTTCTCACAAGATCTCTTCTTGGTGTAGAAAAGCGAAAAAGGCAAATCCTGAAAGATATCTACAGAGTGGCTTTAGCCGGGGCTCTTACCACCTATCGAGTGGCCGCTCGTATTCTTTCCTTCACAGGGTATAAAATAGGTCTTAGCACCCTCTGGAAAAACCTTCAAAATATTGGGAGAAAGATACATTTCAGTATCTCAGAAAAAGAAAAACCCTGTGGAGAAGCCGATGGGACGGGTATTCCTGTTCAGGGCAAGAAAAAAGGAGAAGAAGCTAAAATTCTTTTGCAGGAGAGGCAACAAGCCTCCCCATTGACAGGAAAAAATACAAGAATAGCAGGCCTTCTTGTGGATAATTACCATGCAGGTTGGGACAAACTTCTTAAGCCCATTCAAGAAAAACACTCTTTTTCTCGGTTTTTTCTTGTTGTCGATGGAGATACAGGGATTAACCAGGGCAAACATCCCGGTATCGTTTTTCAACGATGTTTGTGGCATGTAAGTTATCAATTGAAGTATTTTCTTCGTCTTGATAGAGTGAGATATCGTTCTTCTGAGTGGACAAATATTGTCGCTGAAACAGGGAAAGCCTGTTTCTTGGGGTACAAAAATGACTGGCAAACAAGACTTGGTTATCAAAGCGAGCGCAGACAGCATATTCAGAATCTTCTTGACTTATTTCACGAAAAAGGGCGCAAACATTGTTTTTATTATCTTCTTCGTGCTCAAAAAGACATGTTCGCCTGTGACAGTGAAGATGGTTTGCCAGGAACAACCTCAAGGGCAGAACGGGTGATGCGAACCATAAACCAGAGAATGGATGTAGGGGTATGGAAAAGAGAAGGGGCAACCAATGTTCTTGCTGTGCGTTTGCATTACTACTATAATCGTGATGAGGCTATCGATGGTGTCTACTGGCAGGATGTGATATAAAACATAGGGATGGTACGTACTTATTGCCCTGTTTTATGGCCTAAAAAGGGTACTTTCCCCAGAAAAAACTTGTTTATCTAAAATGTTCCCTGTATACTACAGTTGACAAAAATCTTTTGAGCCAGGGGTAACTTCTTTATCCTTTTCTCTCTCTTTCAGGTCTCCTGTTGGAAACGTAATCAATTATTTGTTGACGGCTTAGAATTCCAAACATCTAAAAAGTACTGCAAAATTGACTTCTCTGCATTCTCTTTCTGTGGGTTTGTCTGTTTACTATTGGCACTGTTGTTTTCCATAAAACTTCTCCTTTCTATTATTTTATATACCATTATAACTCAAAAAATTTTTTTTGTCTAATAAATCTCTTATATCCGTAAAAGAGCCCATGAATAGAGGGCATAAAGAGGAAAATCCCTGTAATAAACCCAAAAAGCAGAAAAGTAAAAGACGAGAATCGGGAAAAAAGGACATTTTCTCCAGAAATCAAACAAAAATAGATTGTGATTTTGTACAAATATGCAAGGCATTTCCAAAACTTGCTTTTTTCCCTGCTGAATATTATAATAAAATCTAAAAAAAATACCTCAGGTATGGATATGGGAAGGTGCGTGTTATGGCAACAAAATTTCGAGTGACGGTGATAAAAGACCGTTGTAAAGGGTGCAATCTCTGTATTGATGAGTGTCCTGTCAAAATTCTTGTCCAGGGAAGTGAACTCAACAGTCGTGGGCTTTTGGCTATTGAGGTGAAGGATTCTTCACTCTGTACAGGGTGTCGTCGGTGTGCTACAGTATGTCCGGATGTGGCTATCCGTATTGAGATGGAGGTGTAGGATGACAAAGCTTCTTATGAAGGGCAATGAAGCCATGGCTGAAGGGGCTATCAGAGCAGGATGTCGATACTATTTCGGGTATCCCATAACCCCCCAGAATGAGGTGCCGGCATATTTTGCTAAGCGAATGCCGGAGGTTGGTGGAGTGTTTGTACAGGCGGAAAGTGAGACGGCTTCGATCAATATGGTGTATGGGGCCGCGGCTGCGGGGGCACGTGTGATGACCACCACCTCTTCTCCCGGCTATAGTCTCATGCAGGAGGGTGTTTCGTATTTAGCCGGAGCAAGGCTTCCCTGTGTGCTTGCCAATGTTCAGAGAGGAGGTCCTGGTCTTGGGAATATTGCGGCCTCTCAGGCTGATTATTTTCAGGCAACAAAGGGGGGAGGACATGGGGATTACCATGTTTTTGTTTTGGCGCCGGCTTCAGCTCAGGAGATGATGGATCTCACCATGCTTGCTTTTGAGTTTTCTGATCGTTATAGGGTTCCGGCACTTATCTTGGCAGATGGGATTGTAGGACAGATGGTAGAGCCGGTAGAGGTGAGGGATTTTGTGACACCGCAGGTGGAGAAACCCTGGGCCCTGACGGGTGCCGCAGGAAGAGAGCCCAATGTGGTACGTTCTCTCTGGTTGGATGATGAGGGAGTGCCAAGAAATAACGACCTGCTTCAGGCTACCTATGATGCCATTCGTCTGCAGGAGGTCCGCTACGAGGAATTCTTGACGGCGGATGCAGACTATCTCATTGTCGCCTATGGAAGTACTGGTCGTATGGCCAAGGGGGCGGTTCGTATGGCCCGTCAACAGGGACTTCGGGTGGGACTTATCCGACCGATTACACTTTGGCCATTTCCCTATCGGATACTTCAGACGCTTTCGGCACAGGTCAAGGGGGTTTTTGTCTGTGAAATGAGTGCTGGACAGATGGTAGAGGATGTGGCACTGGCGGTAGGAGACACCGTTCCTATTTATTTTCGTGGTGAATTAGGTGGTAGAATGTTTACTGACGCCAAGATTTATGAGGGGGTAGTATCAATGATCAGGGGAGGACTTCAACCATGGCAACCAAAGTAATCTTTGATAAACCAAAAAGCATGAAAGATGTACCCATGCATTATTGTCCTGGATGTGGGCATGGGGTAATTCATCGTGTGATCTGTGAGGCTATTGATGAGCTTGGACTTCGGGACAAGGCTATAGGGGTTGCCCCGGTTGGTTGTGCGGTGCTTGCGTATGACTACTGGGATTTTGATGTGAGTGAAGCGGCTCATGGACGTGCAGCCGCAGTGGCAACGGGCATCAAACGGGTATGGCCTGATAGGCTTGTGATCAGTTACCAGGGAGATGGAGATCTTGCTTCTATTGGCATGGGAGAAACGATTCATGCGGCCAATAGAGGGGAGAATATCACCGTGATTTTTGTCAACAATGCGAACTACGGGATGACAGGTGGACAGATGGCTCCCACAACGCTTGTTGGTCAGAAAACTCCAACCACACCAAACGGACGAGATCCTTCTACTATGGGTTTTCCTATTCGGATGGCGGAGATGTTGGCCGCATTTCCGGCTGTTCGTTATTCTGTTCGTACTACTGTGGCAGATTTCAAGGGTGTTGTCCAGACCAAAATGGCTATCAAAAAGGCCTTTGAACTTCAGATGAAAGGAGAAGGATACACCTTTGTAGAGATTCTTTCCAACTGTAATACCAACTGGGAGATGTCACCGCGTGAGGCCAATACCTTTATTCTTGAGAAGATGGTGGAGACTTTTCCCCTTGGAACATTCAAAGATGAGAGGACATTATGAAAGAACAGGTGATTATTTCTGGTTTTGGGGGACAAGGGGTGCTTTCTGCGGGGTTTTTGCTTGCGGAAGCGGCGATGCATGCTGGACTTGAGGTAACTTACTATCCTTCCTATGGGGCAGAAATGAGGGGAGGGGCAGCCAACTGTCATGTGGTGATCGCCGATCAGGAGATTTATTCTCCGGTGATTTCTGTTGCCGATACGCTTATTGCTCTCAGTCAGCAGGCCTTTGAGAAGTTTGCTTCTCTTGTTCGAGGAGGGGGGACTATCCTTGCCGATAAAGGGGTCAAGGTGATAGATGTGGCTGCAGAGGTTGTGGCTCTTCCTTTTGAAGAAGTGACCTTGAAGGAGATAGGCAATATCAGGGTGCTGAATACCGTGGTTCTTGGTACCTACGCTGCCCTTCACAAAGGCTGGCTCAAAAAGGAATGGCTTGTGGAGGCTCTGACACACAAGTTTATTTCCAAAGGGCAAAAGGTAGTGGATCTCAATATCAAAGCCTTGGAGAGAGGATATACGCTATTGTAAGGAGAAAAGGGTGCGACGACTCTTCTGGCTGATGGTTTTTGTGGTTTCTGGATGGGCTTTTGAGGTATCGCTTGAACCACACGAGATTGGGCTTGAGGAGGTGGCTACACTTGTTATATCTCATACAGAAGCGATAGAAGAGCCGGTTCTTCCCAGGGTGGATGGACTTACGTTTCAGTATCAGGGAGTATCGCAATTTTCTTCTCTTCAGGTGATCAATGGCAAAATGACCGCAAGCAAAAGTTTTCAGTATAGTTATGCCATTCTTCCTTCCCGGGAAGGAAAGTTTACTATTCCTTCGTTTGAGATTCGGGATAAGAAAAATCAGGTGTATCGCACAGAACCGATGGTTCTCATGGTAGTGAAGAAAAAAAGAACGTCGGCTCCTGCTCAGAGACAGATGGAATACGTCCTGCCAAGAATCTGGTACGAACTCGTGCCTGACAAGGTGGCAGCCTTTCAGAATGAGACAGTCATTCTCACGGGATATCTCATGTCCGATCAGAAGGAGGCTCTTTTTTACCCCCTGCAGGAAGTGAGAGGCATTGTAGCGGACAACTGTCTTCTCTACGATGGAAAGTCATTTCTTTCTTCGGGGGTGGAAAAAAGGGGTGGGTACTGGGCGAAGGCGATTCATCGGTGGGTGCTCTTTGGAGTGGAACCGGGACTTCTTGCCATTGCTCCCCCACAGCTTATTGCGGTGTCTCCTGTGGGCCAGATAAGTGTGCCTACCGAAAATATTGCCCTTGATATCAGGCGGATGCCTGTTTTCCTGTATCGAGGGAGATTGGAGGCAGAGATTTTCTCCTTTCCTTCTGTGGTGACCCAGGGGACGAGTGTGGAGTATCGTGTGGTCTTGCGAGGAAACGGGAATCTCAACATGTTTTCTGATATTTTTCATGGGATGTCTCTTTCCAATGTTTCTTTTGCCCCTGTCAAGGTTTCTCATGGACTTACAAACTGGAAGAGGGGACCTGAATTTATACAGACACTTTCGTATCAGATCACCTTTTTGAAAGAAGGGGTGTATGAGATTCCTTCTCGTGAGTTGTCTTACTTGGATGAGGGGGGACAGAAAAGGCGTCTTGTGCTTCCGGGGAAGCGGGTTCAGGTAGTTGCTGGGATCCAGCCTCAAGAGAGTTTTTCTCCCTTGGTGCTGAAATCCACACGGAACATAGGGTATATAGGCCTTTCCTGGTTTTTCTGGCTGATGGTCGTGGTTATAGTGGTTTCTCCGTGGATCTTTGTGCTCTGGCACCAGCATGAGAAGAGATTAGGAGAGGATAGGGTGTATGCCGGCTATGTTCGATCTCTTACTCAGATGGAGAGTTATTTTTCCCTTGCTTCTGAAGCGCTTAAGCAGGGAAATGGAAAGCGCTTTGCTCAGGAACTCTATCGGGCTCTTTTCTCTTTTCTCCTTGATAGGGAAAAACTTCCCCGTCATGTGGATAGAAAGACACTTCTTGAGCTTCTTCGGAAAAAGGGTTTCACAGAAGAGGAGGGAAAAGAGTTGGAAACGATTTTTCACACATTGGAAGCGATGGCGTATGCTCCTATAACATCCTCATCGTCTCTTGATGAGGTGTATCAGAAGACCATGAGGCTTTTGAAAGAGCATTATCGTTTTTTGTGAGAGATCAGGATGACTCGCATTTCGCATGCCTTACAGTCAAATTCAAGTCGGAGAAGGGTCTGTGAGGTACTGAGATAGAGGGGTTCAAGGGGTTTTGTGTGAGGGGGGATTTCTGGGGGATCGTCGTGATAAGGGGAAAATTGTTCACAGAGGCCAAGCTCAAGCCGTAAGCAGGTTTTTGTTGTCATGACCACTTTGCCTGTCAAATCAAGTCCGCTTTCTGCCCCTCTTTCTGAGGGCTGAATACTATAGGAGGTATAAAGAGAAAAGGCTTTGGCGTTCAGGACGTTGAGCCGGTAGTCAACAAAAGGGGGAGAAAAGGCTTGAGAGAGTTTTTCTGGAAGGTGATGGGGAGAGAGACGACGCTGGTAGTGGGAGAGTCGTGTAGCGTGGAGTTTGTCTATCAGATCTCTTCTCCACTGATTGATCTGAGCCACAGGGAAAAAGAGCGGTTTTTGCCATTGGATTTCAATAGAAGAAGCCCTATAGGGGGTATTGCCAAGTCGTGTGAGCTGTCTTGTGAGGCTCTCCGTGGCTAACTCCGGGTTTTCAGCCAGGGTTTTTGCTGTGGTGATCTCAAGGCAAGCGGTGATGCCTGCTGGATCTGTGGCTAAGAGACGGAGACCTTCTGGTGTTTCTTCGACGGTGATGGAGAGGGGTATAGTTCTCTCAGGGGGATGAGTATGGAGAAGGTGAGAGAAGTTTTCATCGTGATTGCGGTATATGGGATATCCCTTTCGAATAAAAGCTGCTACGTCAGGGAAGACCTTGCCGTCTTTTACGGTATTGATACGGGTTCCCTGGAGATGTTTATTTTTGTCAAAGTAACAGATGCCGTCACCGGCGGCGAGGTGATGTTCTCTATCTAAAAGAAAGAATTGATGGTTGGCAAAGGTGACAATGCCGATGAATTCTCCGATGGATTTCTGGGTGTAAAGGGAGAGGACACTTCCAGTTTTCTTTTCTCTTCCGTGAAGCCAGTAAGAGGTCATGCCACGGTTGAAAGATTTGGAGAGGTTTGGAACAAACGAGCGAGAAATACTGCCCAAAGAGGCCTTTGTGTAGCCGTTTTTGGTGATAATCTCATCAAGGGCTTCCCTGTAGGCGGAAACAACGTTGGTGACGTAGGTACTGTCTTTGAGTCTTCCTTCGATTTTGAAAGAAGTAACACCAGCTTCTATGAGGTTTTCGAGGTCATTGATAAGACAGAGGTCTTTTGGGGAGAGCCAGTATTTAGGACGGCCTATAGGGTTGTGGTATCTATCTAAGAGTTGATAAGAGAGACGGCATGGCTGGGCACACTCTCCTCTATTGCCACTTCGTCCCCCCAATGCGTAACTCAGATAACATTGCCCACTATAACTGATACAGATGGCCCCATGAACAAATGCCTCTAATTCAATGGAAGTTGCCTCTCGAATGGACTTTATTTCTGGGAGGGAGAGAGCGCGTTCTAAGATAAGCCTTTGAAAGCCTAAATTTTCGAGAAAACGGGCTTTTTCCGGGGTAGTAATATGACACTGGGTACTGGCAAAGAGAGGGAGAGGAGGAAGATCAAGGGAGAGAATCCCCATGTCCTGGATGATCAGGGCATCTATTCCTCTCTGATAGAGTTCATGAATCATTTTCTCCACAATGGGCAATTCCTCATCAAAGAGAAGGGTATTGAGGGTAACATACACACGAGCCGAAAAGGTGTGCGCGTATTCAATGGCGGCGGTGATGTCTTCGATGGGGTTGTGGGCTTGAGATCTGGCACTATAGGCTGGTCCCCCCATATAAATAGCATCAGCACCAGCCCTTATGGCAGCTTTGGCGGTCTCGAGGTCTTTGGCGGGGGCTAATAATTCCAGTGTTTTCATCTATCGTCCTAAGATCGAATATCCAAACCACAAAAGGGCATGAAGAACGGGGCGTCTCACGGCTAACCGCTTGTGAAGATAGGGAATAATCTGCCCCCTGTTTCTCAGAATGTCCACCACATGGCGCTTTTTGTCCTGAACAAAACCGCAGAGGATGTCCTGACTCTCTTCGTGGAGGCGGTTGTCCGGGAGATGAGTACAGAGCCTTTCTTTGAGATTGGCACGCTGATGAACCTGGAGGATCTTGTACACATCATCTACCATTTCTCTTGTTCTGTCTGCCCCAAGAATAAAGCTCTCAAAAAATCCTATATCGCTTCCATCTGTGAGATAGGCAAGAATGATAGCCTCTTCTAAGACATGGCGGAGAGGTTTCACTATCTGTTGACGGAGAGTCCTTGGTAACCAGAAAAGAAGTCCGGCTAAGATATCATACACAATAGCCCATATCCAGAAGGAGAAAGGGGTCTCAAAGAGATTATCACTCATACTTTCCTCCAGGATACATCCATAGGAAGTGGTGAGCGAAGCGAATCCTGAGACGATGGGTGGTGAGGTTATACCAGAGCCAGCGGGTAAAGGTGGCCTGAGATGTACCTCGTTTTTTGCCATAGAGGGGGAGAAAAAGCCAGTTGTTTGTTCCCTGCAGGAGGGAGACAAAGGTCGAAAAAGGGAGACCATACGAGAAAGGATTATTCTTTTTGCCGGCAAAATACGCTTCTAAAAACGAAAGAGAGAGTCCCTCACCTATCCAGTTTCGCATAGCCTGCCAGAGGCGATTTTCATACATCAGGCGGATCACTCTCTCAAAACGTCCTTTGAGCAAGGAGAAAAGAACCAGCGAGAAAGACATCTGGTGTCGTTTGTTTACCTCTCCCAAACGAGAAGGAGAAAACAGAAGATAGGCATGGGCTCCCTTGCCATCTCTTCCTGCACGGCCAATCTGCTGGAGGTAGTCCTCAATGGAAGGAGGAGGCTGGAGGTGGACAATGGTTCTGATATCGGGTTTGTCAATCCCCATCCCGAAAGCGGAAGTGGCAATCATCCAGGAAACTTCTCCTGAGAGAAAACGCTTTTGAGCCTGTTCTCGCCTTGTCTTTTCAAGGCCAGCATGATACCTATCTACGGAGAAATGCGGCGACAGAAGAAAATACAGCGCTTCGCAGGTATAGCGAGATTGGACATACACAATACCACAGGGGCTTGTGGAAAGAATGTTTTTTACCATGGGGAAGAGATTCTCTTTCGCCTGGAGGTGGAGAGAGATGTCTTTTCGCAGGGGAGGTTCTTCGATGATCACAGGAGAACGAAGCCCGAGATAGAAGATGATATCCTTTTTGACCACAGGGGTGATAGTGGCGCTGAGAGCCATTCGAAGGGCATGAGGGTATCTCTTGAGAAAGGATTTCAGCTGGCGATACGAGGGGCGAAAGGTTTTTCCCCAGAGGGAGACACAATGAGCCTCATCAATGACAATCGCCTGGAGAGAAATGTCCTGAAGGGCCACCAAAAAGGCAGTGGAACGAGTCCTCTCGGGCGTGATATACAGAAAGGAGAGCTGCGAGAGAGAGGATAGAATGCGAGACTGTTCTTCTTGTGGTTGCAGGCTGCAGAGATACTCAGCTTTGATATGACTCTGTTGAAGTTTCTGGACCTGATCCTGCATGAGAGCGATGAGAGGAGAGATGACGATGGTGAGACCAGGGGAACCTATGGGAGGAAGCTGGTAGCAGAGAGACTTTCCCCTTCCTGTAGGAACGGCAATGAGCATATCCCTTCCTTCATCCCAGTGAGCGAGAGCTTTCTCTTGAAACTCGTAGAGATGATTGATGCCCTTTGTTTTGAGAAAGGCTTCTCTTTCCTTCTGAATAGGCCACTCCTTTTTCATAAGGTCAAAAGGTGTTTGAAGGTGGGTTCAATGAGTTCCTGAAAACGATGGTCGAAGTGCATTTTTTCTGCTTTGCACTTGATGAAATATTCTCTATAACTTTTCGGTGTCAGGGTGAGTTCTCCTCGAACAAGAAGCGTGAAATAGTTGACAACCGAAAGAAGGCGGCTGAGTTCACTGAGTTCGGAGCCGGTTTTTTTTGCAGGTTTCCCGGTGCCATCAATGTACTCTTCGTGGTTGGCAATGGCCTCAATCACATCATCCTCAATCTGGTGACGGTTTTTTTCCGAGAGGATGAGCTGGGCAGAATCATGGGCATGGTCATCCATGAGCCTTTGCTGATCGGGAGAAAGTGAAGCCCTTTTGGCATCGACTAACTGAACATTGTACTTGAGAAGTCCCACATCCAGAAGGAGAGCCCCCTGGATGATCTTGTGTACCTGGGCGGCATTGACCATTCCCTGAAGAGAAGCAATCGAATGGCTATGATAGAGAGCAAGGGCTACCCCACTAAAGAGAAGAGATTGTTCAAAGAGCTTTTTTGAGAAGTTTTTCATCTGGGAGAGTTTCCAGACAAGGTAGTCCTCATCCATAATGGTGGCTTTGAGGTACTTGCTGATGAAGTCTTTTTTCTGGTGGGGGAGACCGGAGATGATAGGATTGGTAGAGAGAAAAGAAACGGCATAAGCAGCCCACTGGATGCGTTTATTCTCGTCGATGTAATGAAGAAAGGCTTCCTTTACCTGGATCTTTTTGGTTTTGAGTTCTGGACAGCGTTCCTGGACACGATAGATGTCCTTTTCTGTGAGTACCTTTTCGGTTCCTACGAGGGTATTGAGTCGGCTATCGTAGATAGGTTCAATCAGAAGATAACTTTTGCCATTTCTGATTTCCTTTAGTAACTCGTCTAAGGTGAAAAAATAGGTTGACATACCATCCTCCGCACCATGCCCCCCATGTATACCGTTATTCCTCTTTTTCCTCTACCATATAGTTGGGTGCCTCTTTGGTAATAATGACATCGTGGGGGTGGGATTCTCGTAGAGATGCACTTGAGATGCGGACAAAGCGGGTTTTGGTTTGGAACTCAGGAATAGTGGCACATCCACAATACCCCATCGCCGACCTCAGCCCTCCAATGAGCTGATAAACCACATCCTTGACATCACCCTTGTATGGCACCCTTCCTTCAATTCCTTCGGGCACAAGTTTCTCTGGTTCGTACTCATCCTGAAAATAGCGAGACTTTGATCCCTCAATCATAGCCCCTAAAGAACCCATTCCACGGTAGGATTTATAACGTCTTCCCTTGTAGATGACAAACTCTCCTGGACTTTCTGTGGTTCCGGCAAGGAGATTCCCGATCATCACAACATCAGCCCCTGCCGCAATGGCCTTGGCTATGTCCCCGGAGAATTTGATTCCTCCATCAGCAATGAGAGGGATACCAGCGGGTTTGGTGACTTTTGCCACATCTAAAATGGCACTGATCTGGGGAACCCCAACCCCTGCGACAACACGGGTGGTACAAATAGAACCTGGACCAATGCCTACCTTGACGGCGTGAGCCCCGGCATCGATGAGGGCTTTGGCAGCCTCTGCTGTGGCAATGTTTCCTGCAATGAGAGCCTGGGAAGGATAAAGCGAATGGACCTTTTTGACCATCTCGATCACCTTCTGGGAGTGGCCATGGGCTGTATCAACTACAATGACATCTACCCCGGCTTCGATGAGTTTGGCCACTCGTTCCAGTTCGGCCTCTCCTGTACCTACAGCCGCCCCCACGCGGAGTCTTCCGCTTTCGTCTTTGGTGGCGTAGGTGTGTTCAATGATACGGGTGATATCCTTGAGGGTGATGAGTCCCAAAAGAGAATTAGCCCTGTTGACTAAGGGGAGTTTTTCCACCCGGTTTTTGCGCATGATCTCCCCCGCTTTTTTGAGGTCAACGTCCTGAGTTTTTTCGGCTTCGTAAACCACGAGCTTTTCTCGTGGGGTCATGACCTCACTTACAGGGATGTTCTTGGCCTTTTCATCGTAAAACTCAAGGTCTCGTTTGGTGATAATGCCTCTGAGTTTATTCTCTCCATCGACAACAGGAATACCGGAAATCTTCTCCTGTCGCATAAGGGTACGGACCCTTTCGATGGTCTCATGATGCCCAATCGTGATGGGATTTTCGATGATAATATTTTCAAAGCGTTTGACCTTCCGGACCTCTTCTGCTTGTTTGGCCGGGGTGAGGTTTCTATGAATAACCCCAATACCCCCTAATTGGGCGATGGCAATAGCCATGTTCGCATCCGTGACCGTATCCATGGCAGCAGACATGATAGGGATATGAAGACGAATATCCTTTGTAAGTGAGGTGGTGGTAGAAACATGAGCAGGTACAACCTCAGAGTAGTTGGGAACGATCAGCACATCATCAAAGGTGAGGCCTATGTCGTCGAAATAAAACTTTTTTTCCATGAACTTCCCCTTACAATCCCAATACCTCTTCAATTGTATATCGCCCCGCTGGCTTGCCGGCAAGAAACTTGGCGGCTCTCACGGCTCCACGGGCAAAGGTTTCTCGGGAGGAGGCGCGATGGGTGATCTCGAGTCGTTCTCCTATGCCGCAAAAACTGACGGTATGATCACCAACAATATCTCCTCCACGGATCGCATGCACTCCGATCTGACTTTGAGGACGTTCTCCTGTGATACCAGATCGGCCATAAACCACATCAGAAGTCTGATATACTTCTTTGAGAACCTCCAGGAGTTTGATGGCTGTTCCACTGGGAGCGTCTTTTTTCAGTCGGTGATGAGCCTCAATGATCTCCACATCAAAACCCGTCGAGAGAACCTTGGCAGCAAGACGGACAAGGGAGGCCATCAGAGTGATGCCGACACTGAAGTTGGGAGCCCACAGAACGGGTATGGTCTGGCTTGCTTTCTCCAAAAGAGAAAAGTGTTCTTGTTGGAGTCCTGTGGTACCCACCACAAAAGCTTTGCCTTTGGCTACGGCTATCTCAAGGTGGGACTTGAGTGCCTCCGGTGTGGTGAAATCAATGAAGACATCGCAGGATGTAATGTCTGAAGGATCAGAAGAGAGACGAACATTCAGGTTTCCTACGCCTGCTACTGTGCCAGCATCCTGACCTAAAAGAGAACAGGACGCAGATTCCAAAGCCCCGGTGAGACGACAATCGGGATCCTGACTGATAACCTGAATAAGAGTGCGCCCCATTCTTCCTGCCGCACCCATAATAGTTATCTCAACCATCACAACCTCTCTTTTTCCTTTTGCATATTATAGGCAAGAAAGCAAAATAAATCAAGTAAAAGAAGTGTCGTTCCACATAGGAATGTCGTTCCACATAGGAACCAGGAAACTGAACACCTCCCCGTCAGATTCGTAGGCCTTAGACTAACCGGGGGGATACTATGAGAGAGGGTGGTAGCGGAAGGGGCTCTTATCATATTTCAGCTTCGAGGAGAGGTTTCGGGGGTGTTCGGTGGTGGGTTGTGTGTTGAAGGGATAGGGCTCTCACCCTATTTCAGCAAAAGTCCCGCCTGCCATCCACTTTTTTCAAAAAAATTGGGGTAAATCAATACACAAAAAAAGAGATAAAAAACCATTCTTTTAAAAAAAGAGAGAGCATAAACTACAAAGGAAGATTCTCCTCAGGTGTTTTCTTCTTCTGTTCAGGTCAGGGGCTACGCCTCTGTCCCGCTTTTTCTGGTTACAAGGATGCATTCGTTTTTCCTCACAATGGAAGGATTTTTTACCATGATAGAAAAGATTTTTATACTCTTTTCTTTCTCTATAACTTTTTTGAACCCATGACACGGATGTACAAAGGTTTTGATCCTTTTACTCTCCTTCTCAACCCAAAGGAGCTTATCGACCCATAAACTGCACCAGGGTAATCAGCCCAGAAATAAAACCACCCACCGCCACTATCAACCACTGCATAAAGGCAAAGCGCTTTTCAATATGTTCAAATCGTTTATCCATCTGTTCAAATCGTTTATCCATCTGTTCAAATCGCTTCTCCATCTGTTCAAAGCGCTTGTCCATCTGTTCTAATACCATCGCTATATCAGACTTCGTCGCCTGTTCGGCTTTGATCTCCTGAATATGAGATTCAAGATCCTCAATGGCTTTTCTCGCCTTTTCCTCTCCAATTGTCTCTCGAAGAGCATCATAAAGATTGAGTAATAAAGCCATAAAAAACTCCTACATAAAATTCGCTTTATAATAAAACACCGGTCTGGCAGGAAGACGAATATTTCCTGGGCCAGAAGAGCCCTCAAAGGAGTCTGTCTCCTGCCTCCCGTACTCATCATAAGTTGATTGGGCCAAGAAGCCCTTGTCATAATGGAGTTTTGAGTGGGAGGACCTGCCAGAAACCACAAAATCCCATAAGGAGGAAGCCATATGCTTCACACCCCAACCCTTTTCGTCGGTATCGACGTCGCCAAAAAGGATTTCTTCGTCTGTGTCCTTGACCACCAGCGGCAGGTCCTTCACTCGTCTGCCCTCCCCATGGAGAGAGAGGGCTTCGACAAACTCCTTGCCCTTCTCTCGGTTTACCCAAAGGAGAGTCTGGTCGTCGGTCTTGAATCCACCGGCGGTTATCACCACCATCTTTTCAGGTTCCTGACCTCTCAGAGTTTCCGCACTTTCGTGCTTAACCCACTTCAGACACGAACATTCTCCAGACTCTCCCTTCGAAAAACCAAAACTGACTCCATCGATGCTCATCACATCGCTCTTTTTCTCCTCTCCCAGTATCATTCCCTCGAAAAACCCTTCCGGCATCCATGTCCAGAACTCCGTAGCCTCACCCGTTACCGTGAAAAAGTCGTTACCCTCATCGCTATGGTAAAAAACCTCCTCGAGGACGCCATTTTCGACTGTTTTCCGGAAATCCTCAAGTACACCACAGGTTACCCCAAAAGCCTCCTTTCTCTCCTCCTGGCTTTCCCCAGCGCTAACGCCATCCAGAAGGCCTCTGAAAGTTCCCTCGAGGCCTTCTTCCCACCAAACAAACGGGGCAGAAAATCCCGCCTCTCCATCACTAAAATCAAAGAACTCGCCTCTTCCTCCATCGCTTCTCCAGACTCCGCCGAGGAAACCGTTCTCCAGAACATTATAAGCCAGCTCTTTTTCCTCCAGGAGCACCTCGAGAAACTTGACGCTCACATCCAGTCCCTCGCCCTTCAGGCTTTTCCCACTGAAATACAGATCCTTACCTCCGTCCCTGGTATAGGTCTTGTCGGTGCCGCTACCTTCCTCGCCGAAATAGGCTCTATCAGCCGTTTTGAGAACTACAAAAAACTCATCGCTTACGCAGGTCTTGACCCCGCTATTTATCAATCCGGACAGTCCTCGACCACAGGCCATATCTCTCGACGAGGGAACCGTCACCTCAGACGTATCCTTTTTCTCCTCGCTCGCTCTGTCAGACGTTTTGTCCCCGCTTTCGGTGAGTATTTTAACCTCAAATTTGCTCAATCCCGTGTTGCTAAAAAGGCCAATCTCTGCGTGGCTCACAAACTCCTTCGCCTCCTCTACGCCATGCTCTCTCATCAAACTACCTTCGACCCCTTTCGCCTTACCTCCTTCCCTCAGGAGGTGAATTTATAATAGTTGACTCCTTTCAATCCTTCTCTATTATAGTATCGACCAGGAAAAATGTCAAATTCAACTGTTGCTATCGCTTTCTCTTGTCATTCCACAGAAGTGAAACAATCCAGAAACTTGCTTTTATGATACGCGAATAGGGAAAAGTTCGTTTTGAAAACATGGCGGCAAGATATGGCTATCACCATGTTTCAGCTTATAGGGGTGGGTGAAGTATTGTGAGAGCCGCTGGCCCACTTCTGTACGACCCTGGCCGAAACATGGTGATAGGGCCTTTTGTGGGACATGGAAAAGGTTAAACGTTTAACCTAACGGCTACTTTGCTGAAATATGGTAATAGCCACAGGGCTCTATTCTGTTTAGAGTCTGGTTAAACGTTTAACTGCGCTGTTGTTTTGCTGAAATATGGTGATAGGCCTGGGCCCTCTATCCCCATAAGGTTACCTCTGGCTGAAACATCGCCATAGCCCCCCGCCCCTGCCTGCGGTGCGGGGTGAGAGAAGCCCCCGATAGAATAGAAGCCCTGGGGTCCCCGCTTTGGCGGGGAATCGGCGAAGCAAGGTGGGCGTGTTGCTTCCGAAGACAGGAGGACGAGTCGAGTCCTTTGCACATTTGTGCAAAGGACTCAAAAAAGCCATAAAAAACAAAAAAAACAGTATAAAAGGGTGTTTTATTATGAGAGATATCTCTTTTTGAAGAAAAAAAGACAAATAGACCCCTGTAAACAGAAGAAGCGGGGTTTCAGGGGCGTAGCCCCTGACCCAGAGAGGGGAAGAAAACACCCGTGCAAGGGTGTCAATTCGTGGTCGCCCACGGAGGAAGGGCTTTCCCTGGAAAGTGGGGTTTCTCTCCCTACCCGCAAAAGCGGCCCGCACACCGTCCGAGGCGCATGCGGAGCATACGACGAGGACAAGGCCCCTTTTGCCCCGCGCGGGAGCGCTTCGTGAAAAAAGGAAGATGGGTAACAAAAAGAGCCTAAAACTGAGAGAGAAAAGATGGTTGAACAAGTATTCAGTGTTTTTGTGAAGATAACCATTCTGTATGAGTGTGGAACGACATTGTTTCTACCGGTTTTTCTTTGATATGAAATCTCTATTTGACTTTTTCTCAAAAATATGCTATACTATATGCCTCATATGTCGGGCGCTTAGCTCAGTTGGTTCAGAGCACCTGCCTTACAAGCAGGGGGTCATAGGTTCGAATCCTATAGCGCCCACATTTCTTTTTACCACTTTTTTCCTATGCCTATTTTGAATCTTCCTGCATCCCACAGGCTGAAGCCGATTTCTCCGTAAAAGAGGACATCCGCAAAATATTTTTGCCAAAAGAATGTCGCTATTTCTCTTTGAAGGTATGTTTCATAGCCAACCATCTCACACCCCAATCGAAGGTCACGGTTTTGATTCCACAGGAAAATCCCCCCATGGATGGCAAGACCATCTGCATACACTCCCTTCACGTTCCACTGCCAGAGACAGCGAAGAAACCAGAATTCCTGTTGAAGGGAGATGGAGATTTCCTGGCTGCCGTAGCCAATTTTTGCTGTCCAATCCTGGTAGCGAATTCCCCCCTCTCCGTACCAATGGGTTTCCCACGTCTGGTAATCACCTATGCAAAGCTCGCTTATCTCTCCTCTTCCTGCGAATTCTATTGTTTTTGTCTGAAGTTTTGCCCATGCTTTACTGGTCCACTTCTGGGGGGTTGTGGTACCAATTTCCCGGTAGCCATAATCATCGGCCTCTACGAGAGAGAATCCCTCCCATTGGGCATAGTCAAACGAAGTGCCAATAAACCATTCTCTGGTGAAATAGCCACTCCAGAGTCCAAGTGATGTCTTTCCCAGGACGTTTTCAGTCTCGAGACCATTCCACCATCCCGGAGAAAGGTCCTCTATTTGACCAAAACCCAGCGATACACTGATTGACCACCATACATAACCAATACACAGAAAAGCCCTGATTTGTCTGGTGTGTTCCATACAAGATATTCCTCCCCTTGTGAGGTAAATTTTTCTATCACACGACCCTGCTGGTCAAAAATGACAATCCTTGCGTTTTTCATGAGGCGAGAAAGGAAAACTAAAGATTTTCTTCGGGCCGGGTTGGGATAGACTACGAGTTGGGCAAGAGACTCTCCACCCGCCGGATAGTTCCAACCCTCTTCTTTCCAGACAAAATCCCAGCTGTATGTCCCCTGTTGATTGGTGTAGAGAAGGGTGTTTTTTCCTCCGTTTTTTACAGACAAGGCTTCAGAATGTGGTGTTCTTGTTATCAAAAGGTATCCTTGAAAGCATCCTTGATAACCTGAAAGCAAAATGGTCTTTTCATCGATTTCACTTTTGGCCACGAGGGAAAGGGACCCATCCTCTTTTTCTGGATCACTCATCACTATTTCTAAAAGCGAGTTATTGGTGGCATTCCATCTTTTCACGAGATAGGGGCCACTCCCGTTTATTTTTCCATAGGTTGGACAAAAGATTCTCCACTCAGCGATATCGTTGGGGGCGTTATGCGGGACACGCTGGAGGCTTACCTCTCCCTCCTGGCTACTGGCGGCGGGGATGTTGTCTTCCCCGTAGGAGAGAATGGCGACACGTCTTGCCCAGAGGGGGTGTCCATCATAGAGGATAACCTCGGCTTTGTTGGCTATGCCATTTTCAACACTGAGAATGCCAAGAGCCCGAGGAGAGAGAAAAGAGTTTGTCGTTGGGCCTGTTGTGTTATCAAAACGAAGTTTGAGAGAGCGGTAGGATTTTGCCTGTGAGGTGGTGTGTTCTATGTACCAGTTGGAGAAAGAAATAAACTGTTCAGTGGTATTGGCCACCTCTATCCAGTCATCATTTTCGTTAATAGTTCCTCCGCCATCCTGTCCAGTCCATCCTCCACCTGAATAGTCTTTAGCCGGGGCACTCATGATTTCGCTGATGAGTATTTTCCCGGCAAGAGGAGAGGAAAGGTTTGTGTCAAGAAAACGTATTTTGTGGCTGGTCTTGCCTGCCCTGAGAATCCATGTCGTGGCATGATGAGGGCTTCCGGAGAGCACGAGGGAGTAAGGGGAAGAACCAGAAAGGGGGTATATTTTCTGCGAAGAGGAGGGGTATTCCTCTATGAGAAACTCACTCAAGGGGGACTCACTTTCTATCCGGATCTCTACTCTTTCTCCTGTGGGAAGGACAGAGGGGGCAAGAATCCTCACTTTTTTGTTCTGTCCTGGTCTTGGAAGATCTTCTCTCCACCCATTGTCCCACACAAGGGCTTTGCCTTTTTCCTGGATGGAAGAGGGGATATCATTTGCTCGAAAGACCTCTTGCCCCTCATAAAGGAGGGCAAGAAGATGAAGCCGATTATTCCAGCTATACGTCCAGGCTGTTTTGGATTTTGGTTTGAAAAGGAGGGTGTTGGTGTCCCACGAGAGGAGTCTTCCTCCGAAGTTATAGTCTTCTGAGAGGATAACCGCCCTCTGTCCAGGAAGAAGGATCCATTCGTTGGTTTGAGCTTCTGTGCCAAACAAAAGAAAATTTCCCTGCAGAAGGGAGTTGGAAATGGTGCTGGTATCTGAACGGGGGAGTATCAGGGTGATCTTTCGCATATCAAGGGGCTGACTCTCATCGTTTTCGAGTTCGAGGTAGCGTTCTGTATCGGGAATGAAGAGATTTCCCCCATAGTACACCTCACTGATACGGAGAGAAAAAAGAGAAATCGGGCATACAAAAGAGAGAAGTAGTTTTATCATGTTTTTCATAATCGTTTCACCCAGAATTCAGCCCGTTCTTTCACCCGTCTATCTGAGAATCTCTTGTCCTCTAAAAGGGAGGTAAAGATGGCTCTCGCGGCCGTCGTGTTGGTTTGCTTTACCGCTATTCCGAATTCCACCAAGGCTATGCCCCATTCGTAGTAGAGAAGGTTTTTTGCCCATTCAGGCTGAAGAAAAAGTTGAAGTTCTGACCTTTCAAAGGCCCATAGGGCTTTTTTGAGAAATCCTTTTGCCCGATACGATCGCCCTAAGTAATACAGAGACCAGAAAGAGATTTTTCCTCTTGTGGCTTTTTCCAAGAAGAGGATAGCCTTCTCATAGTCTTCTAATTCAAAATAACAGACCCCCATGCCATAATACCAGAGGTCGTGGTATTTTTCTTCTACGACGGGAAGTCCTTGACGATAAAGGGCAAGGGCTTTTTTGTACTCTCCCATCTGGCGATACACATCGGCCAACTCTTTGGCTACCCAGGGATTTTCAGGAAAATAGCTGTAGGCTTCACTTATAACCCGGTAGGCGTTGGAGTATCGCCCTTCCTCCTGGTAGATCTGGCAAAGAAGAATATAATGAGAAGAGATGTCCGGTTCTTTCTGAATAGCTATTTGTACCATTTCTCTTGCTTGCTGGTAATTGCTGACTTTGAGGAGTTTTCTTACCTCAGAGGAGAGGGTGTCTTTTGACCAGAGAAGGGAGGGGAGCACGAGATACCACACAAGGGTTTTTGTTTTCATAGGCTTTCCCTCAATCGTTTTTTATGTCGAAGACATTGTATTTTTCCCAAGAGCTTTTTGTCAATAGGCATTTGTCACAATTTTTAGAAAAAAGGGGCTCTATCCTTGTTTCAAGTATCTTCCCATTTTTGCTGAAACAGGGTAATAGCCTTTGTGTCCCTAAAGTTGACAGTTTTTCCTCTTCTGTCTATAATAAATACGTAGAAGGGAAGTGAGGTGGTGTAAAAAATCAAAAAGGAGCCTCTATGTTTCGTGTAAAAGCTCTTCCCATAGAAGAGGCACGCTATGCTCTGCGTTATGGGGAATTTTCTGAGGACATTACCAGAGGGCCTTCGGCGGTGGTGATGAGTCAGGATTGGTGTCCTGACTGGAGGGCTCTTGAGCGCTGGTTAGAGACGTGGGCTTCAGAGGGGCGTCCCGCAGGACTGGATATAGATGTGTACCTCTACCTTTACAACAGGGGAGAGGAGTTTTATGATTTTCTTGCCCTGAAAGAAAACCGGTGGGGGAATTTTCTCATCCCTTATATCCGGTATTACTGTGGAGGAAAACTCATTGGAGAGAGTAACTATGTGACCCCTGAGGGGTTTTTGAAACGATTTGAGATACATACCTGTCAAGCCAAGGAGAGTCTATGAGATTTCGAAGGAATTCTCGCCTGATCAGTGAAATTAACATGACCCCGGTGATTGATATTGTTTTCCAGCTTTTGACCTTTTTTATGTTAACCTCTACTTTTATCAAAAGTTCAGCCATCAATGTGGATCTTCCAACAAGCAAGACGTCAGATGCCCAACCTGTACGAGAGGTCACGGTGGTGCTTTATCGAGATGGGAAGATCACCGTCAACAATCAGCCCGTGCAAAAAGAAAATCTTCGCAGTTTTGTGGCTCAGTATGCCAAGGAAGACAGCGAGCTTGTGGTGACGGTGCAGGGGGACAAGCGGGTGGATTATGGACTTCTCATTGAGGTGATGGACGCCGTGCGACAGGCAGGTGTGAAACGTTTGAGTTTGGCCACTATTTACAAAGAGGAATAGAAATGAAACCGGCACTCTCAGAACCGCTTTCGTTTCGGCAGAGTTTTTTTATCTCACTCTTTCTTCATCTTCTCCTTCTCTTGATTTTGAGCCTTTTTCTTACCCATTCGCCTTTCAAAGAGGAGCCGGTGCCTATTATTGTGACCATTGATGCCCCTGCGGCTATGGCAGAAGGAGCCCAGGCAACACCAGCCCCTCCCCCTCAAAAGGAAAAGGCCACCCCAAGGCAGGAGACAAAGCCCAAAACCACAACTACCTCCAAACAGGAAGCAGAAAAGGTTATCCAGCAGGCCAAAGAAAAAACAAAAAAAACCACCACCACGTCAAAGCCGGTAAAGTCAGCGACTCCTTCTGCTTCTGAGGAGGTCTCGTCTTCTCCTTCTTCACAGCAAGAGGAGACAGAGGATGATATTCTTGCCAAAAGTATTGAAAAAGCCCTGCAAAGTAGCGGGAAAAAGAGCACGGGAACAGCCGCCACCTCAGCTACCGGTCAACAGGGAACGGGTACAGACCCCCTTGGTGATGCCAACTGGAAGTCTCGCCCCCGTAAGACGATTTTCTTTCCCGATATTGCCTCAAAGATCAGAGAAAAGGTTGCCAATCCCCTCATGGGTTATACGGTGACGGCCAAGATTGTTTTTGATAGCCAGGGGCTTGCTGTACGGGTGGATATTGTCCGCTCCTCAGGTGATCCCCTGATTGATAGTATTTTCCTCTCTGAACTCAAAAAAATCCGTGTTGAGGCTATCACTGAGGAGAGGTTAGATGAGATTACCAAGACCTTCAAGATCAGTGTTCGTTAAATCAGAAGGTGGCGCATGGCAGTATCTGGTGTTCAGAGGCAAAAGCGGATGTTTCATCTGATACGCAAGTACTCTAATCGCAAACTCTACGACATTGCCACCCGTTCCTTTATCAAACAAGAGGATCTTCTTATGATGGTTATCGAAGGGGAAGAGGTCCGCATTGAAGATAATGACACCCATATTGATATCACTTCCCTTGAGCTTCAGAAGGCCTTTGCCCGTTTTCCCGAACTGCAAAAACTGTATATCACCAAAAGGACTGATAATGCTACCTTTTCTCCTGCAACGGTTTCCACAGAGACAGGGCTGGATATGCCTGTTTCAAGTGTAGAAGAGGGTTATACCCCCGCCGAGATTCGACTCTTGTATAAATCGCTTGAGTATCTTTCGGCTTCCCTACGGATTTTGGCCACAGAACCTGTGTACAATGCCGAATTGCATGCCGACCTGGTGGAGAGTTTTCTTGCTATAGAAAAGCGACTGAGAAAACTCAAGAAAAAACACAAGCTAATATAGAATGGAGATACGGTTAGCCCGTCCGGACGAGATACCTTTCCTCGTCGAGATGTGTCGATGGTTCACCACCTCGCCTTTTCAGTTTGACGATCGGTTAGAAGGGATTGCCGGGGGATTTGAACCGGCTTTTGGAAGGGAGATGCTCCGTTCCCCTTCAACGGTGACCTATGTGGCCAGAGACGGGGAGATTGTGGGATTTATTGCCTTTCACCCCCTCTCACCGATCTCTGAGTATGCGGGTAAGCGTATTGGGAATATTCTTTTGTTGGTGGTGAAACCAGAACATCAGGGAAAAGGCATTGGGAAAACTCTGGTGAAGAAGGCCCTTCATCATCTGAGAAACCTCCAGATAGAATTGGTGACGGTGGGGACAGATCTCTACAATATTCCTGCTTTGCAGGTATATACCTCGCAGGGATTTTTTCCACGGTTAGTGTGGCATATCTTTCGGTTTTATTATGATAGGGAGTTTTCTCTTTCTCCTTTGGTGAGGCCACTGAGTCTTCAGGAGATTTCTCCTTTTGTTCCCTACTTCTCCCGTCCCTTGTCTCTCTTGAAAGACAAAATCCTGAATCGTGAGGCTCTCCGGACTTATCTTGTGGACAAATGGAAAAACCAAATAGCTCAGGGCAAGATCTTTTGTCTTGGGTATTGTCCCAATGATACCCCTGTGGCGCTTCTCACCGTTCAGCAGGATAGCCTTGCGGAAAAAACCCTTCAAACCCCAAAACCGGTGTACAAGATTCTTGATCTTCTTCTTTTGCCCCAGGCGGAGAGAGAGACGCTTATCACCCTTTTGCGGGATGTGAGTGCCCGTTTTCCGGCAAGCTTAGTGGAGATATGGATAGATGCTGAGCAGAATGATACTATTCAGGTGGTGGAGGAAGCTGGTTTTCGTTTGGCCTATAGTGGGATCACCCTGCATGCTCTTCTTGAGAGGTGAACAAGAAGACAGTGGGGAAAGATACAGCAAAGAGAAAGGCTATGACCTTATTTCAGCAAAGGGTGTCGTGAGCTGAAACAGGGTAAGAGCGAAGATCCTTAGCGGTGGATTTTGAGATACGCTTCATAACAGAATACGAAGAGAAAGGCCTATCCGCATACCGCGAAGGACAAGGCGTGTTTCCCATGTTTTTTCTTTTGGCTCTAAGGCTCCGGAAAGAAATTCAGACCAGTGGAGCGTGATTGTTTTGTCTTTTTCAAAATCCATCCATCCAGCTAGAATACCAAGGCTTACTCGTTTCCATTGATAGCGGACATCGGTAGAGACCCCCCATCCCAAGAGATGTCCATCTTTTGTGCTTGTAGAGACCACGAGAGGTTCACCGCCTTCGAGAGTACGGATGTACTCTCTTGCCACCTGTTCCCGGAGTTCTAAGGCAAAAAGATATCCCCATCCACCATGGAGGGAAAAAGAGCTTTGCCATTTTCCTTTCTGGTATTGCCATCCAGCAGAAGTGGTGATTCCTATCATATCTCCAGAAAACATTCCCCAGACGGTATTTCCCCCTTCTACTCCAATGCCAAAGAGCCGATAGTAGATACCACCCCCCTCTACAAAAAAACCATGGGGGAGTCGTACCTCCTGGGAGAGAGAAAACTCTAAAGAAGGGAGTCCACCCTCAGGAAAAAAGAGGCACCCTTCCCCTCCAAGGGAAAGACCGTAAAGTCCAGAGAGAAGAAATATCCCTCCAATTTTCCATAGACGCTTCATTTTTCTTGTCCTCTCAAGAGTATTTCTCCTACGAAGAGTCCAAAAAGACCATAGCCCACTCCACCCACAATAGCAAGAGCCTGGGAGATACTCTCATGCCAGAAAGAGAAGAGAATACCTTGCAGAATAACCCCAGCAAGGATACTCAGACTGTAAAAAAGGCTTTTGCGGACCGTATAAAAACTCACAAGAAAGGAAATAAGGGCATAGGGAATAAAACAAAAGGTATAGAGGACGAGAGAACGCTCAAGTCCTGGATAACTCCCCCCTAACAGGGTATGGGAAATAAAAAGCCGGAAAATCCAGACCATGCCAGTATATCCCACTAAGATACCAAACAAAATAACAAGTCCCCAGAAGGTGAGGCTTTGGGATTTTTCTTTTTGTTTGGCCATGACCGGCAAAAAAACCGTCGTAAAGGCCGACGCCACAAAAAATGAGGCCCGGGCAATGAGGCCAGCCATCGCGTAGGAACCCACCACCTTCTGGTCCTGAAAAAAAGATCGAACCAGCAAAATATCAAACGAAGACAGCACCACATAAGCCCCACCGGAGAGCATACTCACCACTAACATACGCCAGAAGTGGTCTGGTGGTCTGAAACGCTCACCTGCGAGACTTCGGTACCACGGCCAGAGAGAGAGGGCAAATACCCCCGAAGAGAGAAGAAGGGGAACCAGATAGGCAAACATCACCCCAAAGGCTGTACGTAACCACCATCCCAACCCTATGCCAAGGACAAGTTTGAGAAGCGTGGCTATCAATGTCATCCAGAAAAGAACTCCAAACTCATGGTGAAACTGGAGAAGCGTGTAGAGAAAAATCTGGATATAGTTGGCAAATACGGTGAGAAAAAGAAGAACCAGAAGGGTCTGGTCAGGAAGATGAAGCCACCTTTGCCAAAGAGGCAGGGAAAGCCAGAGAAGCATCTCTATGCTGACCAACAGTTTCATGAGATTGATGAAAAGAAACCGGATAAAAGACCGAAGTCCTTGTGGATGATGGGAAAACATTTCCCCTAATGATTGGTTCATAAAGAGCTGGAGACCCATCACAGGAACAGAGAGGATGGAAAAGAGCGAGCCCATGAGGGGACTGAGAATTCCATACTCGGCAGGTCCAATGAGTCTTCCCACTACCATATTGAAGACAAAATTCATCCCCCCCGTGAGGAAGGTGGCCATGGTCATCAGTCCCGTATATCCAACAATCTCTTTTCTGCTGAGCGTTTTCATAACACTTCCACACTGGAGAGAAAGTTTCCATCTAAAAGCTGAACGGCACCACTTTCAAAGCGGATCATGACCCGGTTTCCTATAATTTTAACCACCTCTCCTTCTCCAAGGAGTCGGTGGCGTATTTTCACCCCTGGCTTAAGATCCTCAAAGGTGGCTGGTTTGCCGGCAGAAGAAGGTGTTTTTTTTACAGACGAAGATGTCCTCTCAGTAGAGGAAGAAAAATTTCTTTTCTCCCATCCTGCGGACGCGTTGTTTTGGGTCATACGGCTGTACGATGAGGTTGGTTTTTCTTCTTTCACACATTCCTTTGGAATATACTCGAGATAGGGAGAGGCTACCACGCCAACAGTTTCGCCAAAGGCATATCTTTTTGATGGGACACAGAGGAAAAGCCTTTCTTTGGCCCGGGTGACAGCCACGTAAAAGAGGCGTTTTTCTTCGTTTTCTCCCCAGGGGGTTTCAGCGCTTCGACTGAGGGGAATGAGCCCGTCAACCACTCCAAGTACAAAAACCACTCGAAACTCAAGACCCTTGGCATTGTGAATGGTCATCAGGGTGACGTGATCGGTGTCTTTGATGTTTTCTTCAGTACTATTGAGAATGGCGTAGTTGAGAAAATCCACAACCGTACTTCCTGGGTTGGCGTCTTCAAACACTCTTGCCGCATCAACAAGAGCCTGGATATTTTCCCAGCGTTCTGTTTCGTCCTGTTTTTTCCAGTACTCTTCAAGGGGAATGAGGTTAAGCAGGATACGAAGAAATGTTGAAGGGAGTACCACATCAATCTGTTCTCTGAGTTCGGAAAGCCCGGAGGCAAGCTCCTGAAGGATCTTGGCTTTTGCTCCTATTCCCGGGATGAGAGAAGCTTGCTTCATAGCACTCAAAAGGTCACAACGGTTTTCCTGAGCGTAGGCAAGAAGTTTCTCTACCGTGGCTTCACCTATTCCCCGCGAGGGGACATCGATGAGTCTTTCAAAGGCAAGGACATTGAGAGGATTGGCCAAAAAGGCTAAATAGGCAAGCACATCCTTCACTTCCTTTCTTTCAAAGAAGCGAAGGCTTCCCACGATGTGGTAGGGGATCTCATGCTTGATAAGAAGGTCTTCAATGGTTCCAGACTGGGCATTGATCCGGTAGAAGATGGCCATATCCCGGTAGGCATACCCGGAACGTTTGAGACTTTTGATCTTTTCTACCACCTCTTCATAGAGGGAGCGTTCCTCCGCTCCATACATAATCACGATAGGAGGACCATCTTCATTTTCAGTCCAGAGGGTCTTGCCCATTCGGTCGTCTATGGCCTGGGCAATGCTGTTGGCCGCCTTGATGATTGTCCCTGTAGAACGGTAGTTCTGTTCCAGTTTGATGATTGTGGCGTGGAATTGTTCTTCAAAGAGGCGCATGTTGGTGACACGTGCTCCCCGCCAGCCGTAGATGGACTGGTCGTCGTCTCCCACGATCAGGATATTTTTGTGCTTTTGGGCAAGAAGAGAGACAATATCATACTGCAAGCGATTGGTGTCCTGGAATTCATCCACCATGATATATTGCCAGAGATTTTGATAATACGCAAGCACTTCAGGGAAGTCTCTGAGAATGAGATAGGTGTTGACTAACAGATCGCTATAGTCCATGAGTTGGGTTTCTTTTAGCTTGGCTTCATAACGGTCGTATATATCCTCTAAAAAATCTTTTTCTTCATAAGAACGGACACGCTTGCCGGCTACTTCGCTTATGGGTTTGAGTTCTTCTTTGGCTTTGGAAATGAGGGAAAGGAGGGTTTCTGGTTTGTGAAGTTTGGAAAACTCTGAGTAGTTGGGAATCTCTTTGAGTATTTTGCGGATAATTTTGAGAGCGTCATCGTCGTCGATGGCTTCCCATTGCTTTTCGTATCCAAGAAGGTGAGCGTATTCCCTGAGAATACGGTATCCCATGGAGTGGAATGTTCGTATCCAGAGGCCGGAACCGCTGAGGTGAGTGAGCTTTTCTATTCGCTCTTTCATCTCATTGGCGGCCTTGTTGGTAAAGGTAACCGCTAAAATACTCTTGGGTTCAATATGTTTTGTTTTGAGAAGATAGGCAAAGCGATGGGTGATAACCCGGGTTTTTCCGGAGCCGGGTCCGGCCAAGATGAGATACGGTCCATCGGTTGCTGTTACCGCTTCTCTTTGCTTGTCGTTAAGTGGTTGAAGAATAGGGTCCATACTTTCCTCGTGTAAAAAAGATACTCATATTGTGGAGAAAAAGGGGGATTTTTTCAAGTTTTGGGGTGGAGAGTATAGGGGGGATTTGTTTTCTTATTTATCAACTGTAATGAACCTCCAATATCTAGAGCGAGTTCCCTCTCTTTTTCTTGACATCCTTTTTGATTTCCCTTATAATACATAGACAAAATTGCGAGGAGGCTACCTTTGGCAGTTCATATTCGTTTGACACGCATGGGAAAGGCTAAACAGCCCTATTATCGTATCGTGGTTGTGGACAGTCGTGCACCAAGAGACGGGGCATATATTGAAAGTCTTGGATATTATCATCCCACAGAGGAGGGAAAGACCTCTCTTGATCTCGCCCGGTATGAAGAGTGGATTCGCAAAGGGGCTATTCCCACCGATGTGGTAAAAAATCTCGCCAAGAAGGCCAAGAGGGCATAACAGGTGGCATATACACCACTGGTTTTGATAGGACGTTTCACCAAACCGTATGGACTCAAAGGGCATATCAAGGTCCAGTGGTATGTGGATGAGATAAACGACCTTGGTGCTTTTGAGCGCTTTTTTATCGAAGACCGAAAGGTCCCCGGTGGGTATAGAGAGGTTTCTTTTGTGGAAATCCGGGAGTACCAGAAGGCCTACGTTGCCAAGGTGACAGGTATGGATGATAGGACAGCGGTGGAGTCCTTAGTTGGGAAGGCCATCTATGTCCGAGAAGAGGATTTTCCTCCCTTGCCGGAGGGAGAGTACTATATCAAAGACATCCTTGGTTGTGAGGTGAGGTACCAGGGAAGTGTTTTTGGTGTGGTGGAAAACTTCTTTGAAGTAGGGCAGAAGACGCTTTTTGTGATAAAAATGACAGGCGGAAAGAGCCTTGCTGTGCCGTACGAGCCGCGCTATTTTGTGCGGGTGGATGTAGCCGCAAAACAGATTGAGGCAGAGCATCTTTCCGAACTTTTGTAGATGCGTTTTGATGTAGTGACCATATTTCCCGAGGTGGTGGAGCCATACCTCCAGAAGGGAATCCTTCGGCGGGCCATAGAGGAAAAAAGAATCTCTGTTTGTGTCCATCAGCTTCGGGAGTTTTCGCCCCTGAAGGGTGGGCGAGTAGATGCCCCTATTGTAGGGCATGGAAAGGGGATGCTGTTTCGACCAGAACCTCTTTCTGAGGCGGTGAGACGCATCAAAGGTCCAGAAGGACAGGTGGTGCTTCTTTCTCCTCAGGGGGAGAGGTTCACAGCCGGGATAGCGAGGGAGTTGGCTCGTGTTCCCCAGTTAGTGTTGGTCTCAGCAAGGTATGAGGGAGTGGATACTCGTTTTGTCCACCGGTATGTGGATAGAGAAATTTCCATTGGGGATTTTGTCCTGATGGGAGGAGAACTCCCCGCCCTCTGTGTGATTGAGGCGGTGACACGGTTCGTAGGAGAGGTACTGGAAACCGAGGCTGTTGAGGGAGAGAGTTTTGAATCGGGCCTTTTGGAGTACGACCATTATACCGAGCCAGCGGAGTTTGAAGGCATAGGTATTCCAGAGGTGCTGAAGAGTGGCAACCATCAGAGGGTTTCCGCGTGGCGTTATGAGAATGCGGTGGCCAAGACCTACCGAAGGCGTCCGGACCTCTTTGCTGAGTATATGCCGCCATTGCCAGAAGCGGGAACGCTACGGCGACTTCGCAAGAGAAACGAAATGATGCGAAAGTTTTTGAATGTGATACAAAAAACGGTAAAGGAGTGGAAAGATGGCAGAGAACACGAAAGCGAATAAACTCGAATTGAAGCAGAAGCGTGCTGAAGCGAGGAAGGCAAGAGAAGAGGCTATAGCCGCCAAGTTGGCTGCTCTTCCCAAGAAGAACCGTCTTGATGAGGTAGAGAAAGCCCTTCTTGCAGAGCAAAACAATACTGATAAGTTCCCTGTGTTCAATGTAGGGGATACGGTGCGAGTCCATGTCAAGATCAAAGAAGGAGACAAGGAACGTATTCAGCCCTATGAAGGGGTGGTGATGATGTTCCAGAATGCTGGGCCCAGACGGAGTTTCACCGTTCGTCGTGTGAGTTATGGCGTGGCCATAGAGAGGGTTTTCCCCTTCCATTCTCCTTATATTGCCAAGGTGGAAGTGGTACGCCGTGGGCGTGTTCGTCGGGCTAAACTTACCTATCTTCGTGGTCGATTTGGTCGTTCGGCTGTTCTCGAGGAGAAGGTATAACCTATGGGACGCTGCCCTCGTGATGTGGATCTTTTCGTTCATGAGAGAGATCTGCAGGCGAAAGGGTATCGTTATATTGCTGGTATAGATGAGGCTGGTCGTGGACCACTGGCTGGCCCTGTGGTAGCGGCTGCTGTGATTTTTGATGTAGGCCATCTGCCACACCTTCCTGATGTGTATGATTCCAAAGCGCTGACACCCCGTCAGCGCTTTGTGCTTTTTGAGAAAATCTCTGAAGGTGCGTTAGCTATCGGAGTGGGGATAGTTGACAACAGAGAGATCGATCGGCTCAATATCTACAGGGCGACGCAGGTAGCTATGGTTCAGGCCCTTCAAAAGGCAGGGCATCACTATGAGGCTGTTCTGGTAGATGCTATGCCTCTTTCCCTTGAATGTCCTGTTTTCTCCATTGTGAAAGGGGATCAACGCTCATTTTTCATTGCGGCGGCCTCTATTATTGCCAAAGTAGAAAGAGACAGGATCATGGACAAACTTCATGAGGAGTATCCCTATTATGGCTGGAATGAGAATAGAGGATACCCTACGAAAAAACATCGAGAGGCTATTGTTCAGTATGGCCTTTCTCCTTATCACCGACTGAGTTTTGATTGTTATGGGCAAGACAATCCGGGCAGATGCCAACCAGATAGAAAACATGTTGACTAACAAGATAAGGTTTTTGGAAGACCTCTTCAGGGAGGGGGCATTTCTGAAGAGGGAAAAAGCGATGGCAGGCTTCACAATGAAAAAAGTGACTATGATGGTGAGTTGAAAGGAAGTAGGTTTGAGTGCCACTTTTCGAACAGGGGAGAACAAAGCTTTCTACCAGGCCTTCTTTCTGGAGGTACTCAAGAGCCCGATAGATAGAGGTTTTGTGAACATCGGGGAAATGGTCGTGAATGTCCTGAACACAGAGGGGATAAGCACTCTCCTTTTCAAGGAGGTGGATAATCTCCTTTCTCAGAGTAGAAAATCGTTTTCGCATATTTAGAGAGGAAGTACCGAGGGGGCAAACCGCACAATCTGCAAAAGAATATTGGCGTACAGAGCGGCAAAAAGGTCATCGATCATCACGCCAAAGCCCCCATGAATCTTTTGCAGAGAAGCGATAGGGGTGGGTTTCGTGATGTCAAAGAGTCTGAAAAGAAGAAACCCCATAATCACATACCGCCAGCTCTCAAGGTCCCCGTGAAAGGGAAAGGTGAAGAGGGTGGCCATCATGCCAAGTATTTCATCGATTACAATAACGCCAGGATCTTTGGCCTGATAGAGGTGTTTTTCCGCATAAGTGGTAATGGGAATAGCTAAAAGCAAGAGAAGAAGCCAGATACCATAGAACCAGAAACCGAGGGGAGCAAGCACAATGAAAAGGAAGACCCCAACCAGGCTTCCAAAGGTTCCCGGCATGAATGGAAAATATCCCGTATAGAAACCCGTTACCAAAAAATCAATAATACCATGAGAAAGGTTTTTCATTTTGCTCATTTTTTGCCTCCTGAAGACATTTTTTTGTAATAGTCCCAACCTGTATAAAGGGTAAAGAGAGCAATGAGGATTGTCAAGAGAAGAGGAAGGTACTGAATCCATTCGGGCAGACGAAGACGGCCAATCACTTCGTGGTATTCAAGGGGGGCTTTGTATACCCAGCGAGCAAAGGTCTTGAGTATCCACATAAAGGCCATGATCAGGGTGATACCCACCATCTGAAAGGTGGTTTTTGCCTTGGCTATGAAAGAGGTCTTGAAAGAGAGCCCATGTTTTTTGGCATATCCCCGAAGCCAGGTGACAAAGAGATCCCTGAGAAAAATAGGCAAGACCACGTACCAGGGAATATGGAGAAAAGGAAGAAAACAAAAAACCCCATACACCGCCCATACAAGGAATTTATCGGCCAGGGGATCAAGGTAGGCCCCCCATTCAGTGGACTGGTTGAGTTTTCGCGCAATAATACCATCAAAGGTGTCAGTTAGAGCAGAAAGTCCATAAAGCACAAAGGCTATCGTGAGGCTTTCCCACGTGTTGAAAAAAATCAAAGCCACAATAAAAGGGATGAGCAAAATACGAAGGTAGGTGAGAAGATTGGGAATGGTAAAGAGTTCTTTCTGTGTCATACCATAACCCCCTTGAGGTCATAGGATTTGTGGACGGCCTCTATACGGACCTGGTGAAAAATCTTTCCTTCAAAGGAATCTTTCCATGGAACATACACGACGCCATCTATCTCAGGGGCATCGTAGGGGGTACGAAGGAGTCGGTAGGGTTTCCCACGCAAGAGTTTTTCTTGTCCATCATCGATACAGGTGATGGTTCTTCCCACAAGACGGGAAAGACGCTTTTCAGAGATACTTTTCTGGAGAGTGGCAAGGTAGGATATCCTCTCTTTGATAGTCTTTTTTGAGACTTTTGAAGGAAGAGTAGATGAAAAACTTCCCTCTTCGTCAGAATAGGCAAAAAAACCCACTCTCTCCATCTGGGCATCCTGAAGAAACCGAGCTAATATTTCTATATCCTCATCAGTTTCCCCGGGATAACCGACAATAAAGGCAGACCTTAAGGCTATCTCAGGATAAATGTTTCGGATCTTTTCGATATAGGAGAGAAGCTTCTGTGGGTTTCCGCCTCTTCGCATGCTGGTCAGAATTCGGCTACTCGCATGCTGGAGAGGGATATCGATATAGGGAACAAGAGAGGGGTATTCTTTCATGGTCTTGACGATGGAGAGTACCTCTGGTTCTGGATAGAGGTACATGAGACGAATCCAGGAAAAGCCTATGTTTGCCAGCTGAGGCAGAAGAAGCGTCAGAGAAGGCTTGCCGTACAGATCCACTCCGTAGCTTGTGCTATCTTCGGCGATGAGAATGAGTTCTTCTATCCCCTGTTCACGAAGAAAACGGGCTTCTTCCACAATGTCTTCGAGAGGACGGCTTCTCTGGGGGCCACGTATGGATGGGATCACACAAAATCCACAGCGGCGGTTGCATCCCTCTGAGATTTTGAGGTAGGCATAGGCAAGGCCTGAAAATAACAGAGAACGTTCTTTTTTCCACCGGGTATCTGTATAGGTGGGGCTATCCACATAGCCAGCACTTTCGATTGCCTTGAGAACAAGGAAAGGGTCCTTGACACCGGTAGCATGATCTATCTCAGGAAGAAGGGAGAGGAGTTGTTCTTTGTAGCGTTCTGTGAGGCATCCTGTGGCCACTATCTTGAGAGAGGGATGGTGTTTTTTGAGATGGGCGTAAGAAAGGATAGTTTCGATGGATTCTTCTTTGGCTTTGTCAATAAAACCACAGGTATTGACAATGATGATATCCGCTTCCTCGGGGTTTGAAACAAAAGTATATTCATGGCTTACTAAAAAGTAGGCCATTCTTTCGGCATCAACGAGGGCTTTTGGGCATCCTAAGGCATCGAGAAAGACTTTCTTCAAAGAGCTTTTCCTCCTACCGCAGGAAGGTGCGGACAAGATTGTAGCGATTTCGCTCTTTTTTCCAGTAGATGATACTTTTGTTCACTTCTCCCCAGCCACCGCCGTTCTCTTCTCGATTGTTGATCAGAAGCTTCACCGCAGCAGCATTTCCGAGGGAGAGGATAAGGTATTGCTTGAACTTGAGTTCTTTTATTATTCCGCGCTCAATCTGAATAACCTCGGGTTCACCATTATCAACGACAACCTGACAGAAGCCGCTATCTATTCCCTGAAGTTTGATAGGGATATCTGTCATCTCATTGGCTGTATAGAGGAGGTTTTCCTGAGCGATCTGGCCTTCAACAAACTGCGAATTAATGCCTAAAATACTCTTGAAAGCCAATGTTTGATCTGCCTGCAAAAGAGAAGCGCTTACTCTAATAGCCTGGGGTTTTGCGGACAGAATCTCAAGGACAAAGTCATTCTGAGAGTCCCCATCGGTATCTAAAGCAAAAACCTCCTGCTGCTTGAGATTGTATTTTCGACCGTTGATCTGAACAAGGAGGGATTTGTCGAGGTTTTGCTTTTCAAAGATAACGTGGATGATTTTGTTTTTGGCATTGGTGATAAAAAAATCCTGTCCTATTTTGAATTTTTGAGTACTCAGGAGAGAAAGGTTAGCTTCCGAGAAATGGGAGAGGTTTTTTTTTCCGGTGGGCTGGTTTGCAGGAGAGGAACTTGCAATTTGGAGAAAAATGAGCACAAGGCCTAAGAAAAGAAGAAAACCCACCACAATCATGAGAATCTGGCGCCAGAGAGCGGGAGAAATCTGGGTATACCAGGGAAGACGCTTGCCCACCAGTTCCTCAAGGGGGACTTCCTGGTCAAGCTGTACCTGATGTTTGTAGGCACTGATGAGGACTGTTGCGTCGAGATCGAGTATCTCAGCATAGGTCTTGAGAAAACCTATGACATAGGCTTCGGCTGGAAAAACGGAAAAATCGTTTTTCTCAAATGCTTCTAAGTACGCCCGAGAGATATTGGTTTCACGGGCAATTTCGTCCAGAGAGAGCCCCTTTTCTCGTCTGGCCTCACTGAGCATATCCCCCACGGTCTTCTTCTCGGCCATGGATACTCCTTATAGGGATTTTTGAATAGAAAACCCTCTTTTTTAATTGTAGAGCAAGTGAAAAAAAAATGCAAGAAAATCAGAGGGCTTTTTCGCCCTTCAGGATGAGAGTTTAGCCGGGAAAGAAAGAGTATGGAAGTTTTTCAAAAGACAGGGGCTTGACTTTTCTTTCTGTTAACCTTATAATTTTGTAGTTTACTTTTCGGAGGCAGGAATATGGTTTGGGTAAAGGTTGTGTTTGTTCTTTACTGGGCGGTTTTTCTGTGGCTTGCCTGGAGAAAACGGAAATACATCCATAGTTATGAGGACTATGTGGTAGCAGGACGAAGCCAGTCGGGAAATCTTGTATGGTTTTCTCTTCTGGCCACTGCCATTGGAGCTACTGCTTTCGTGGGTATGACCAATAGTGCTGGAAAGATTGGCTGGCCGATTTTCTGGTGGCTTGGTGTGGGGGCGATTGGGCTTGGGCTTCAGGCCTGGTTGTTGACTTTGCGGGTGAGAGAAAGGGGGGTGAATACCCTTCCCCAATTGGTGGAAAACCTTGTGGGAAAAGCTGCTGCACGATTTGTGGCTCTGGTGATAGCCCTTTCGTGGATTGGCATTGTAGCGGCACAGTTCAAAGCCATGGGTGATGTGATGGGAATGTTCTGGCCAGACGTGGATAGCAGGATTCTCATTGTGGTGAGTGCTGTGGTCATGATACTCTATACGCTTGTTGGTGGGCAGATGTCGGTAATGGCGACAGATAGGTGGCAGTTTTTACTTATCCTTGTCGCTATAGGATTTCCGCTTGTACTTGGTCTTGGAGACAAACGATCCTATGAGGTGCCTTTTATGTTTTTGAATGAGACATTTGGCTGGAAGGATTTTCTCATCTATCTTGTGTTGACAGGAGGAGCCTATTTTGTTGGTCCGGATATGTTTTCTCGTGCGTTTTGTGCGCGTGATGGGAAAACAGCCCAGCGGGCTGTGGCATGGGCAGCGGTGGGGCTCGTGCCACTTGCCCTTGGGATTGCCTGGGTAGGGATTATGGCTTTTCGGATAGCTCCAGGAGAGGGTGTCGCACTTCTCCGTTTAGTGGGGGAGAAAGCA
This sequence comes from Longinema margulisiae, assembly GCF_025266855.1. Taxonomy (GTDB): domain Bacteria; phylum Spirochaetota; class Brevinematia; order Brevinematales; family Thermospiraceae; genus Thermospira. The sequence goes on along the minus strand of NZ_CP053071.1, from coordinate 450,385 downwards.
GGTATGGCTGGCCAGGTGGTTGTGGCCTTTGGGATTCTTTCAGCCCTTGTTTCTTCCGCGGATACGACCCTTCTCTCTTCAGCCACGATATGGAACCAAGATGTTTTTAGAAAGAAGAGTGTCATGGGAATACAGGTAGCAATAGTGGGTATTGGGATTTTTGCTATTGTGTTGGCGCTTCTGAATACCCCTCTTTTGCAGATGCTTCTCAATGTGTACAGCCTCTATGTCCCTGCGGTGGTCCCGGCAACAACGGTAGCCCTTCTTTTTATGGAGAGGAGAAAAATCCGACGGGAATGGTTGTGGGTGGCTATGGGAATAGGAACTTTGGGAGGGATTTTATCTCTTACAGGTCTTTTCTCGTGGTTGAAACCGGATAGGATCTTGGCTGTGTATGGAGTATTGGGGGCAAGTGTGTTCTCACTTGTGGGGGCGATGATGGGAGAAAAGAACGCCAGAAGGGGGACATGAGGGGATGGTACTTTTTTGCCCTGCTAGGGAAAGAAAGAATAGGCCTATTCACTATGAATAGGCCTATTTTGTTGAAAAAAATTTTTTTGACTACTTGACAGAAAGAAAAAAACGTGATACAATAAAGCCGAAAAAAGAAAATGCCCCGGGGTGGAGTGTGATTAAGAAAAAAGGTAAAAGGTGTTGGGTTAAGGTAAAAAAAGAAAAGGAGGTGAGGGATATGAAGATGGAGGTAGTATCTCTCTCAACAACAACGACAACACTGGCTCCTGCCAGTGGTAGCTGCTGCTGTTCATGCTGCTGTTCATGCTCATGGAGTTCGCCGATTAAGTAGTTTTTTGGTTGTGGGTGGTGTTTCCATCCTGGGGCTTTTGGTATGTGATGGGAGTGTGGCATGGATGCCATTGAGGTAAAGGGTCTCACACGTCGTTATCCCTCGGGTAGAGGGGTTTTTTCTATTAGTCTTCAGATAAAAGAAGGGGAATTTTTTGGTCTTGTTGGACCAAATGGAGCAGGAAAGACGACACTTATTGAATGTATTGAGGGGCTTCGTGTTCCCGATGAGGGGGAGGCTTTTCTCTTTGGGATATCTTCCCGAAAGAAGGAAGTGAAGGGCTTTTTTGGGGCACAGATTCAGGAGCAGGTGCCCTTTTCTCGTCTCAGGGTAGGGGAACTTCTTGCCCTTGTGTGTGCTTCCTATGAGAAGAGTTTTTCTGTAGATGAACTGGTGAAGATGGTTGGGCTTTCGGAAGAGAGGCGAATGTTTTATGAACATCTCAGTGGAGGGCAGAAACAACGGCTTCGATTGGCTATAGCCTTAGCAGGAAGACCTAAGTTAATTTTTCTTGATGAGCCCACGACGGGTTTGGATCCACATTCACGGCGGGTCTTTTGGGACTTGTTGCGAAAATTGAGGCAGGAATTGGGGTTGACACTTTTTCTTACCTCTCATTATATGGAAGAGGTGGAAGTCCTCTGCGATAGAGTGGGGGTGCTTGTTGAGGGAAAGCTTGTGGCAATGGGAAGTCCATCTGATATAGTGAAGCAGTATGGAAGTACACTTTTTGTCCGTGTTGTGGTAGAACATGAACAGATGCTTGAGAGAGTGAGTTCTCTTGCCTGTGTGATGGCTGTCAAAAAACAGCATGAGACGGAAGGGGTATTTCAGATACCATCCCGGGAAGTGTTTCTTCAAGAGTTGGGGGGGCTTTTGAAAGAAGGAAATATACGTGTGTATGACCTTGAGTTTGATTCTGGTTCTCTTGAGGATGTGGTAGTGGGAATAGCAGCAGGGGGAGTTCATGGGAAGTAAAAAAAATACTATCAGGTCTTTTAAAAACTGGTTTTTTCTTCAGATACGACTCTTTTTTCGTGAACCACTTGCTATATTTTGGGTAGTGGTATTTCCTCTTCTTCTTCTTGTGATTTTTGGGAGTGTATTTTCTCGGTATGAAAAACCTGTTTTTCGTGTGAGTGTGTATAATCAAGATCGGAATGAGATTTCTCAAAAGATGATTGAGATACTGACAAGAAGTGGGATTTTTGTGGTAGAAGAAGTAGATTCTGAGGAAGAAGTAAAGAAACGGGTGGGAAACAATCAGGTAACGATGGGATTTGTGATTCCAGAGGATTTTTCTCGTGATGTATCTCATGATACATCACCCTTTTTTGAGGTTTACTATAATGCTCGTCAGAAAGAGATGAACGCAATAGCGTTTTCTATTCTTGACTCTTTTCTTTATGAGGAAGTAATTCGCAGAAAAGGAGTAGAGGGCAAGATTACCTATGTAACTACTGAGGTAAGTGGAAGAGTAGAAGGATCATATGTGGATTTTCTTTTGCCGGGACTTGTCGCCCTTGTGGTGATTTCGGTGAGTTTCTTTTCTGTTGCTACGAAGATGCTGGTGTATAGAGAGTATGGGATTCTCAAGCAATTGGAACTTCTCCCAGTGCCTCGCTCGGTGTATGTTATAGCTGAGGGTTTTTCTCAATTTGTGGTAGTAATAGCACAAATATTTTTGCTTTGTGCGGTAGGGGTTTTGCTGTATCGAGTGGTTTTGCCAGCCTCTTTATGGTATTGGATAGGTATGATTCTGTATGTGGCATTTGGTTTTTTTGCCATGGTTGCCGTGGCACTTTTTGTGGGAGGTCTGGCAAAAAGCTATCAGGGGGGAGTGAATCTTTTGAATTTAGTGGCTTATCCTATGATGTTTTTGGGGGGACTCTATTTTCCCTTAGAACAGATGCCAAAAGCTCTGCAATGGTTGGCTTATATCTTTCCGATTACACACTTTCTTGAGGGACTTCGGTTTTTCTTTGGGGAGGGAGGAGATGTGATGGTACTGGGAAGGGGTATCCTCATACTTTTGGTGTATGTCGTGGTCGTTCTTCCGTGGGTTATTCGGGGGTTTCGATGGGCAAAGGAATAATCGGTATCGCATGTCTCTTGCCTTGTCTTGTGTATGGAGGCATGTCTTATGAGGCGGTGATTACCCTAGGGGAAAAGAGTCCTTCTTCTCCTTTTTTTTCTTCTGATGGGTTGTATATTGCCCCCTTTCGCCTTGAAGAAGGGATTGTTTTATCAACAAGTATGGGAAGTCCTGGATTGAAGCTGGAGACTAAGTGGCGCTTTCGTTGGCAAACAGACAAGGATACGCTTTATGAACATGAATGGAAGGAGGGCAAGAGAGATTTTCGGCTTTTTCCTGAAGAACTTTTTGCGGAGGGGTTTTATTACTTTCGATATCTTATGATAGTAGGTAAAAAGAAATGGGATATGAGTGAAGGTTTTTTCTTTAAGCCTGTACTTCTCTGGGCTGACTATGAGGCATATAAGCGATATGGTGAGGGTCTATATCATGGGCGTTTAGAAGGCAAATGGGGTGGGTTTCGAGTCTTCCTCTATGGGGTTCCTTCACGTTTTGATGAAAAAGCCACAAACCAGTGGTATGATTGTTTTCAAAATGGGACAACCAACTGGATGTTTGGAGGGGCTTTTTCCCTGCTTGTGGGGGGATGGGTGATGAAGGGGCTTTCTCTCTGGGAGGTGCCAGCTGAAGGTGGAAAATGGGTCTCAAAGTATGCGCTTTCTTCTGCTTTTTCGTGGGATAGATGGACGTTATATGGCGAAGCGGCATACAAGAATGGGAAAACCCTTGTGGTTCCTTTTTTTGATGGGAAGGAAGTTACCAATATCTATGGAATGGCAAATGAGATAACAAATATTACTCCTGCTGAGTATCGATTTGAAGAGAAAGAAGCCTCTTTTTATCGAATGTTTTTTGAGGGACTTGTGGGTGTGCGTGTGGAACTTCCTTGGGATATAACGGGAAGGGCTGAGGTGTACTACCGGCAGCGAAGTTGGGGAGAGGAAGAACGCTCTACTTACTGGCAGGGAGTGCGATATGCGAAGGAGAGGGAGGGGAATTCTCTTTATCAGGCGGCAGGTGATATTCCAGAAACCTATCTTCTCTTAGCGGCAGGCAATCTCTCTTTAGATACCTATAGCCCATGGCTTGTTTCGTTTGGTTTTACTAAGGTTTGTGGGGATCACTGGACCATAGATCAGGGGCTTCTTGTGGAGATGGCGACGTATTCTTGGCAGTGGAGTGGAACTTTCACATGGAAAAGTCTCTCTCTCTGGGAGGTGAGGATAATGGCAACGATAGGGAGTGGAAAAGAGGAGACTTTCTTTGGGGCGCTGCCGGAAGGGAAAAAAATTACAATTGAGTTAACGAGTGCTTTATAAAATAATATGAGAAAACTGAGAGGAGAAGATAGATGAAGAAAATGATAGCTCTTTTCTGGATAATGTTTGATCTTGGCTACGCTTTTGTTGGCCCATCGCTTGGTGAGGATTGGGGAGTGGCAGGGCTGTGGTATAGGCTTCGGACTTATCCAGTTGATTGGACAAATGTGGTAGGGGTTTTTGAGCAGTTTCGGTTTTGTACCTGGATGATGGTTCCTTCGTGGGGGAGTTTGCCGGTGGAAAGTTTTTTTCTTTGGGCTGGCCCATATCTACGGATGGAGACTATGTACAATGGGCTTTTTACCTATGATGGGGCAATTGGACTTGTTTCCTGGGGGCTTTTTGGGTTTGATGGGAATTTTTCCGACAAGGATGGAGATGGAGAGACTTCCGATGATAGTTTCTGGGGAACTGCCCTTGCTGTAGGGCCCTCTTTTCGATATACCTTTGGAGAAGGGTGGACCTGGAGGGTATCTTATGTGCCAGTCTATAGATGGTACAGCAAAGGAGAAAAGACGGAGATTTCCCTTCCAGATGCACATTGGACACACGATATGACCATGAGTATAGAATATAGGTATGATGATTGTATAAAGGGAGGAATCTGGTTTTCGTATGATCTTCAGATGAGAGAGAAGGAATATCGATGGGGGTATAATGAGGGTGAGGTCTTACCTTCTTTTGATCAGGGTGTAAGTCTAAGAGGGCTTCTCAAGATTCCGTTGTCTTTTTTGGTTTCTTTTGTGAAGATAGGAGGAGGAATTTTCTGGAGAGAAAATACTCCCGTGAATTTTGGAGTGAGTGCCAATGTGTATGATGAATCGATAGTTCGTGAGGTAAGGGGATATCACGAAGAGGAGGTAAAGGGAAAATTGGGCGGTATAACCCAATTGACCTGTGGGTGGCAGGTACTGCCCTGGATGAGGATTGAACTGGGGACAGATGGGGTATGGTATCAGGCGCTTGAGGGAAACTGGTATATCAAGGGTGGAGCTGGTGTTGGAGTACGTTTTCAATGGAATAATCGCCAGGCTCTTGCCATAGAATATAACCATCCGTTTGAGAATGCGGTAGGAGGGGGACAGATAGTGGCAGGATTTGTCTGGCTCTTTGCAAGAGAGGGACTATGAGGTTGGTGTTGCAGGAGGTAAACAAGGCCTATCATCTTGACGGTGTGAGTGTTCCGGCTCTTCGAGGGGTTTCACTCGAGGTAAAGAGTGGAGAATTTATGGCTATTGCTGGACCATCTGGAAGTGGAAAGACAACGCTTCTCAATCTCATGGGGGCTATTGATAGTGTGGATGATGGAATCATTTTGTATGATGGAGAGGATGTGAGACAGATGACGGAAGAGAGGCTTCGGATTTTTCGTCGTGATAGGTTAGGGTTTATTTTTCAAAACTATAACCTTATTCCTGTTTTGACAGTCTATGAGAATGTGGAATATCCGCTTTGGATAGGTGATCAGTGGCCTGATGAGAAGAGAAGGCGGGAGGTGGTTATGGAGCTTCTCCGGGAGGTTGGGCTTGAAAACTATGCTTCTCGCTATCCGAACCAGCTTTCTGGTGGACAAAAGCAGCGGGTAGCGGTAGCCCGTGCTTTGGTTCGTCGTCCGGGGCTTATTTTGGCCGATGAGCCGACAGCGAATCTTGATTCTTCCACGGCCCATCAGATTATTGAACTCCTGAGGGAGTGTAACAAAAGTCGGGGTGTAACGGTGATTTTTTCCACACATGATAGTCGTATTCTTGATGTGGTAAATCGGGTGGTTCACTTAGAAGATGGTCGGATAGTGCGTGATGAAAGAAGGGAGGTATAATATGTGGAAAACTTATCTTGTATTTGTTTTATGTTTTTTTGAGATACTCTATGCTGATGATTCTTCGTATGAGGCACTTCTTGTCCCTGAAAAGATAGCAGGTTTTTTTCAAAGTGAAAAGGAGATAAAAGAGTATGCAAAAACGAATACGACGGCTTTAGGGTATTATACGGTTGGGGTGTTTTATCTTTATCATGCGTATGGTCTTGTCAATACGCTCAAGGTGTCGAAAAAAGACTATAGGCGTCTTACACGTGAGGCCATCACTTCTCTGGAAAAGGCGCAGAAGTTGGCTCCGGCAGAACCAATGATTCTTTCTATGCTCGGAAGTGCCTATCTCTTTTCCTGTCAGTGGGGAGGAGCTTCTGACAGAATGCGAAATGGACGTAAAGGTGTTTTCTATATGGATAAGGCGGTTATCATGGCACCTTCTCACTTGAATATTCGTGAAAACAGGCTTCGTTCGTATATCAATCTTCCACCAGAGTATTTCCCAAATATTTTCAAAAGTATTCCTGAAGATGCCGATATGCTTTTGAAGGCAATGGAAAAAGATTTTTCATTGTATGGGGCTTATGCGAAAGAGGTGAAATCTCTCTGTTTTTATGCGAAGGGTCTGGTAGCCTATTATCAAAAGGAGATGGGCAAGGCAAAGCAGTTTCTGGGAATGGTAGAAACAGGAACGTCTTTTTCTGAGAGGGCCAAGGCTCTTCTGAAGAAAATGGGAGAATAAGATGAAAAAAATAGGGAAAATTTTTCTTTTAGCTTTTCGCAATGTCCTTCGAAATAAGCGAAGGAGTCTTCTTTCGGCTGCCGTGTTAGTGATGGGAGTGGTTTCCCTTTTCCTTTTTGGGGGGTATATCGAGGCTGTTTACTATTTTCTCGGGAATTCTGTGATCGCACAGAAAGGGCATTTTCAGGTGTTTTGCAGGGGATATAGGGATGGGGAAGAAGAATCGCTGGCGTTAGCTCTGACACCTGAGGATCAGAAAAAGATTCTTTCTCTTTTGCAGGAGAAAGGAGGGGTACGGATTGTTTCGCCCCGTATTGCGGTTTCGGGAATTATCGGGAACAGAGAACGTTCGACAATCTTTGTGGGGTATGGGGTGGATCCAGAGAAGGAAATCGATCTTTTGCAGATGGTGGGTTATCGGGGAGGGAATCTCTCTGTACTGCTTGAACCGGAGGTGATTATTGTGGGCAAGATTCTTGCGAAACAACTTGGGCTTTCTGTTGGAGATATGATCACCCTCATGTCCCTTTCTGAGGGGGGATCGCTTGAGGCAGTGTATGTGAAGGTGGGGGATCTTATCTCGACGGGAGTGACGGCCATGGATTCCCGGTTGGTACTTGGACATGTAGCCACATTTCAGCAATTGGTGTACACCACAAAGGTTCATTCTCTTGTGGTTCTTCTGGAGGAAAGATTTTCTCGTGGGGAAGTGGAGAGGTATGCAAGGGAGTTGAATGAAAGGTTTGTGAAATCGGGGATGAACTATGAGGTGAAACTCTGGTATGAACTGGATGATATGTATCTTCCCACTATGAGGATGCTCAAGACTATGTTTACTATTGTGACCATTATTTTTCTTGTGGTGATTGGGTTCACTATTGTGAATACGATGTATATGGCGGTGATGGAGAGAGTCTCTGAGGTGGGAACACTCCGGGCGATGGGAACGTCTCCCCGGATGGTATTCGGGATGTTTGTGGCTGAGGGAACGCTCATCGGGGTGATTTCTACCATGGTAGGGGTGGGAATGGGATTTTTGGTGATGATGCTGCTCAACAGGTTAGCTATTCCCCTCCCACCTTATCCAGGTCAGTCAGAGTCTTATCCTTTGACGCTGATGGCAAGTTGGGGAATAGTCTTATGGACGGTTGTTTTTAATATCCTTGGGGCGTTGGTGGCCAGTATGATTCCGGCGAGAAAGGCACTTCAGTTCCGTATTGTGGAAGCCCTTCGACATGTATAGAGGGAGGAAGATATGAGATACGGGGTAGTCCTGCTTTTTTTCTGCTGGGGAATGGCTCTAGCGGCTGATAATCTCACAGATCTGTTGATCAAAATTGAGCATTCTCAGAGAGGGGCGGAGAGTTATGTGGCCAAGATGGTGATGAGTTCCTATGAAGGAAACACGAAGACGGGAGAGGCTACACTGGAATTGTATGTTCTTGGAATGGAACTTTCTATAGCCCGTTATTTGACACCAGCCACAGATAGGGGCAAGGCTTTCTTGCAGAGAAAAGATCAATACTGGATGTATTTTCCGAAGACACGTCAAAGTGTCAAAATATCAGCCAAACAAAGGCTTTTTGGGGAAGCGTCTATTGGCGATATTGTGAAGCCCCCCCTTCTCTCTACGTATGAAGTGAAAAGGGTCAGTAATACAGCCGCGGAGGATATCTTTGAACTCACGGCGAAGGTTTCTACAGCCCCTTATCAGAGAATTCTTTTGTGGTGGGATAGAAATGGCCAGCGAATTGTCCGTGAGGATTTTTATACAAGAACGGGGGTTCTTCTCAAACAGGCCCGTTATCTTGCTCACCAGCAGGTAAAGGGGTATCTCTTTGCCGTGAAGGTGGAGATTCACGATGCGCTGCAGACCAACAAAAGGACGATTTTAGAGGTGGTTGATCTGAGGGAGAAAGCCCTTTCTGATGAAATTTTTTATCCCGAGGCTCTTGATTATTTGCCTTATACCTATAAATGAGAGGAAAAATATGTGGTATAAGAAAAGACCGTATGCCTTCGTGTTAGAGGAAAGTCCCCGGAGTCTTTTTGTTGATCATATGGGGAACTGGTTTCTTTTGCGTGGAGAAGTGGTGGAAGTGGTGATAAAGGATCTTTTAGGCTATCTTGAAGAGCCCCGTTCTCTCGAAGATATTTTGCAAAGGTTTACTTCTCGTGTGGAGAGAAAAGACTTAGAGGACGCTCTTTCACAACTCGTTCGTTTAGGAGTCATTGAAGAGTATGAAGAGCAGGAGAAGCAAATTCCAGAAGGCCTACGGCATTTCTTTCATCTTTTTACTCCATATCTTGAAGAAAAAAAGGCAGGAAACTATTATAAGCGACTTGTGGCCTCTTCTGTGATGATCATCGGAGAAAAGAGAATGGGTGAAGCCATAAGGGAGAATCTTTTGTCCTGTGGGATGGAAAAAGTCTTTTTTGAAGAGGTTTCAGAGGCGCAGAATGACAGAGATTCTCTTCGGGAGTGGCTACAACAAAGGGTAGGAAAACAGGATATAATCGTGGTGTGTGGAGGAGAACACTCACTTGGCTTTTTTTTAGTAGTAAATAAGATAATGTTAGATATTGGACTTCCTGCTCTCTATGTTCAGGAGGACTGGACAGGGGGTATTTTAGGGCCACTGGTGGTTTCAGATGAGACAGCTTGTTTTCAGTGTTATCTTGAGAGAAAACAGGCAAACAAGGAGTATGATGGGGGGTATGAACTGATGAAGCAGCAGGTGGGGCTAAAGTCTTCTTCGACGGGTTTTGTTCCTTTTCGTCAGTGGATAGTTTCTGTAGCTGTGATAGAGGTGATCAAGTTTCTTTCGAGGTATCTTTATCCAGAAACATTGAAAGGAGTTTTTCTTCTCGATGCAGTGAACTATCGTCTCCAATTTCACCCGGTTCTGAAATCTCCGTATTGTTCGGCTTGTGGGTATGTGGATCGTATTCCGCCGCAAAGGGTCTGGGTGGAGGATGGTCATGGGGTATGAGATTCGTCTCTCTGAGGGATGGACCCCTCTTCCGCTTCATGCCAAATGGGACAATGAACTCTGGGTGAAAAGAATGGAGCCCTTTTTTTCTCCTCTCACGGGTATTATCAATTATTATTATGTGGCTGAGGTTGGGCCGGAGGAACCACAGCTTTTCTTTTCCAGTGCAAGGCTTCACAGGATGGCTTATAATTTAGGCATGCCCTTTGATCCCCAGGTTGGGGGAATAGGAGAAACCTCGGAGCAGGCGTTTCTTTCTGCTTGTGGGGAGGCCCTTGAAAGATATGCGTCCTCGGTAGTGCCGATTTCTCGTCTGGTTCTTGCGTCCTATGAGGAACTTGTGTCTCGGGGCGAACGTGCCCTTGATCCGGGTCGTTTTGAACTCTTTGCTTCTTTTCAATATGCACAAAAGAGTTTTGCTTATGAGCCTTTTGAGAGAAATTCTCCCGTGCGCTGGGTGAAGGGAAACTCTCTCTTTTCAGGGGAAGAGGTATGGGTTCCTGCGGCTTTTGTTTATATGCCCTATATGTACGAGTACGGGAAAGAGGCTCGTATCAATCATACCACATCAACCGGCTTGGCTTTCCATTTTGATCCTTTAGCGGCGTGGAAAACAGGACTCTGTGAGGTTGTGGAGAGAGATGCTTTTAGTATTGTCTGGTGGACAAGAATATCACCGGATGAAGTGGATCTTGCTTCTGTGGATGATCAAAAGATTTGTCGTTTTTTAGATGAGAAACTTGGTTTTCTGAGGAAGAAGATTCGGGTGTTTCAGTTGCCCACGGATACAGGTTTTTTTGTGTTTCTGGGTCTTTTTGAGGAGAGTGAAACAGAGGCGCAAAAGGCTGAAGTGCCGGCGTTGTGTATGGGAGCAGCAGCGGGACTTGATGCAGAGACAACTCTCTACAAGGTGCTCCTTGAAGTAGTACAAACATGGAAATTTGCGATATATCTCAAAAAACAAAATGAATCAAGGGAGAACAAAAAGGTCTTTACAGGAAATTGGGATGACGAGATTTTTGATTTTGCCGATGGGGTCCTTCTTTATAGTTATCCGGAGTTTAAGGAAGCGGTGGACTTTTTGAAAAAAGGAAAAAGAATTTCTTTTGCTGAGGCGAAAAGGAAGGGGGGATTTGCTTCCTTTGGGGAAGCGGTTTCGTCTCTTCATGAACAGGGTTTTGAGCCGGTGGTGGTGGATATTACCCCAGAGGATATCCGCCTTGGTGGGGGTTATGTGAGTCGTGTGGTGATACCGGGCATGGTGAGTCTCAATGGGGCTCACAGGTATCGTTTCTGGGGAGGTCGAAGGCTTTTGTCTTTCCCCAAAAAGATGGGCCTGGTAGATCATGAACTTTCCTTTGAGGAACTCAATCCTTATCCACATCCTTTCCCATAGGAGGAAGCGATGATAGTGAAAAAACCATCTCCTTTAGAGAGAGCGGTAGAATTCTCCTATCCTCCCCGTGAGTGGGAGGAGTATAGGACGGCTCTGTGGTATCATGAGCAGAGCAAATTTGGAAAACGAAAGAGCGAGAAGGATTTTGTTCACATAGGACAGATTCGGCAAAATCCCTCTCTTGTAGCCACCATGACAAAGCACTTCAAGATATATCCTGATGTGGAGTATATTTCTCTTCCTTCTGTAGTGGATCTTTTGTCCAGTGAGGGTATGTCACTTGAAGAGGCCATTATCCGCCGCCGGAGTGTGAGGACTTTTTCAAAACAGAGTATGCCTTTTGATGTGCTTGCAAGGCTTCTTGTTTTTTCCTATGGGATAACGGGTGAAATGCCTTATGATACGGGGGATGTGCAGTATTTGAGAGCCAGTCCTTCGGCAGGGGCTTTGTATCCGTTAGAGGTGTATCCTGTAGTTTTCCGGGTTGAGGGTCTTGAGCCCGGGCTTTATCATTATGCGGTGAGAAAAAATGCCATAGGGCTTCTCAAGAAGGGGGATTTCTCTGAGTTTTTGGTTTCTCTGTGGACAGAACAACAGATGGTGAGAGAGGCTTGCGTGATGTTCTTTTTGACAGCCTATCCCTTGCGCACCCTACGAAAATATCGGGAGAGGGGTCTTCGATTTTTGTACCTTGATGCCGGGCATATGGCAGAACATCTCTATCTTTTAGCTACGGCGTATGGATTTGGGGCATGTGCCTTGGGGGGAGCGTATGACAGAGAGGTAGAAAAATGGATAGGGATTGATGGGCTTCAGGAGACGCTTCTTTATGGAGTAGTGGTAGGATGAGATGGCTAAAGGCTCTTCTGTGGTCGTGGTGGGTGAAGTCTTTCTGGAGAAAACGCTACACAGGAAAATGGATTGTTCCCCTGTGGGGGCTTCGTCTCTTTCTCTGGAGGGAGCGTTGCGAAAAAAAAGATGTCATTTCTCTTAAGTGTTCTCTTAAGGGAATTCTTGGGGGAAGCGTTTCTGTAGAGACAATATATACTCGCAAGGAGGAAAAAATAGGTGTGGCCAATCCCTGCTGGGTGAGCTGGGATACAAGAAAGGATAAAGAGAGACAATCAAAAGAGTTCTTTTGTCGTTACTTAGAGGAACAGAGGAAAAAGGGTATAGAGTATGTGGTGGGGTGTGCTCATAAACGATATACAGAGGGTTACTGGAATTATTTTTTGAAGGGAAGTGGGTATTCTTTTTTCTCTTTAGGGGAATATAGACTCCTTTTCTTTCTCCCAGAAGGAGCAAAAATGGAAGGGGTGGTGGAGGGAAGAGTAAGGGGTATTCAGAGACAGGATGTCGAGTGGATCAAGAAGGAAATAGAGGCAAGAAGTGGGTTTGTTCCACAGTTTTCGTGGCATCGATGGGAAAGGGAACTGGGTGAAAAAGGGTGTGCAGAGACGTGGGTGTATGAAAAGGAGGGGGAAATCTTGGCATGGGTGAGTGGCTGGTGGTACACCTATCTCGAGGCATCGCAGAAGAAGAGGGGTTTTTTTCTTCGCTGGGTAGGCATAGAGAGGCTTTCTTTGGGAGAGAGGGTAGCTATGATAGGTCTTTTGGCAAGGGAATGGAAAAAACGGGCACATGTGATTACTATGCCAGATTTTGTTGTAGGAAATATCCCTTTTGAATCGTTAGGATTTTCACTCTCTGAAGAAAGGTATGTCATCTTTGGCGTTGATCTTCAGGGCAAGGGAAGGATAAGCCTTGATGATTTTGGGGCGTTTTTTGTGTTTTAGGAGGGAGTATGAGAATACCGAGCTGGCAAAAAGGGGATGAGGCCTGGCAGAGAGGGGAAATACGCGAAGCGCTCTCCTTTTATGAGAAATCTCTTGTGAAAGAGGAGGCTCCCCCACGGGTGGTGCTTTTTTCGTCGATCCTTTTTCTCCTTCTTCGGCAGAAAAAAAAGGCTTTTGACAGGCTTGCTATGGCCAGAAGATGGAATACCTTTGATCTCACGGTTCGGGAGATAGAAAATCGTTCGGAAGATATTCTGGAGGGGAAACTGATGGTGTTTCGTTTTCCCCATGTGGTGGGCTGGTTCAGCAAAGAGGATACTTTTTCAGAGGAGAATTATCGTTCTCAGTTTGCCTTTATAGAAGAAGAGTGGAAAGAAGTGGAACACTTAGTAAAACGAAAGCCTGCTGTTTCTGTGGTTTTGGCTGAGGTGACGGCAAACCTTACGCCCCTTTCGAAGGGAGGGTTTGTTTTGCGAACCCTGCTTCCCAAGGTGGAAATAGCCAGAAGCTTCTGGAAAAAGGGCATTGTGGTTCATGAACTTGCTCATGTGATGTATCCCTCGATGAATGTGTTTTTGACGGAGGGGCTTTCTCTCTGGGTACAGGAAAAGCTTGGTGGTGAAGATAAGGGGTGGCCTTTTGATGTGGTGGGTTTTGAACAAGGGGAAGAAGGGGTTCTGGATGATGTTGTTGAAGAATCTCTCGTGGCTCCACGATTTTTTACGGTGGAAGCTATTCTCTCAGGGACAGTTTTGCCCTGGTACACATTAGCATGGAAGTGGGTTTCTCTTCTTGTGGAAAAAAGGGGGCTTGAACGGTTTCTGGATTTCTATGAACTCTGTCGGTATGGCGATAGAGAGGTGAAGGAGGTCTTTGCGTCCCTGTATGAAACAAGAGATCTGTGGTTAAGAGGCGAAAGAAAAGGGCAAAGGCTTTTTGAGAAGCAGGAAGAGATGAAAGAGTACACTCCTGAGAGAATGCAAAAAATAGAAGAGACAGCTCTTCTGTGGGAAAAAAACCGTGATAAAACGCTTCTTCGTTTTTTGTGTACTGAAGGGTGGGGAATAGTGAATTATTTACGAGGGGTGACTATTGGTGAAGGAAAAGAGCATCCCCAATACTCTTTGTTGGTAAAATATCTTCAAAAAACAGAGGAATGGTTAAAGGAGGCACTGAAGTTTTGGCCAGAGGATGCTTCACTTCATTGTCGGTTAGCTGATTTGTATGGTATTCAAATAGAAACCGTTTCCGAGGAAAAGAGAATGTCTCTTGCGCTTCTTATGCAGAAAGAGGTGAAAAAGGCGATAGAGATAGATCCTGACTATGAGGATGCGAAGGTGACCTTGGGTAGGATTCTTCTTTTTACTCCAGCTCTCTTTGGGGGAGGAAAGGAAAAGGCTAAAAAGTGTTTTCAAGAGGTGCTGGAGAAGAATTCAAATCATGTAGAGGCGTTGGCATGGGCGGGGTATGTGGATTATATGGAGGAAAAAATAGAAGAAGCCCGGGAGAAGTGGGAACGTGTCCTTACTTTGCAGCCTTCCCATCTTTTTGCTACGCGTATGATGGAACGGCTTGAGAAGGAGAAGCTTAACGGTTAGAAGATTCAAACAAGGAGGACGAGTTTTATTCCCCTGACGGAAGGACCCTCATGGGTTTTCCGCCAGGGGAACAGCCTAAAACCACTCTTTGACAGCGTCGAGGAAGGTACTATAGTTTCGCATGCCTACTATTTTTTCTACAATTCTTCCTTCTTTGTTGATCACAAAAGAAGTAGGGATAGCCGATACACCACCATACCGCATCACCATCTGATCGGTTCCCATGATGACGGGGTAATTCATGTTGAATTTCTTGTAGAAATCCTGAACCAGTTCACGGGCATTGGGACCACGATCGAGTGAGACACCAATAACGACCAGCCTGTCGGCAAAATCCTTGTGGAGTCGGATGAGATCCGGGATTTCCGCCTGGCAAGGGGGGCACCACGTAGCCCAGAAGTTGAGAAGCACCACCTTGCCTCTATAAGCCTCAAGGCGGATCATGGAATCACCAAAAATGGTGGGTTCGGCAAAGAGGGGAGATACAGGAAACTCACTTGTGTTGGACTTTTTGCCCATGGCAAGGAATGTTCCGATTCCTCCAAGAATAACCACACCAATAATGGCCATCAAAAGAGTTTTCTTTTGCATGCATTTCCTCCTATTTTACCAGTATCGATTCAAGTGTCCCTAACTGAGGGAACACCTGGTATAACCATTGTGAAATCATTCCCATGGTATTCAGGACTAAGAGAAGCCCGAGAATCACGAGAAGCACGCCACTGGCTTTTTCCACGACGGGGAAAAAACGTTTCATGGAACGTACCCACTGGGAGGCTGAACCTACAAAAATACCCATCACAAGGAAAGGAATACCAAGGCCGGCTGAGAAGAGAAGAAGAAGCCCTATCATCAAAAGAAGGTTCTGTGTGGTAGCCGCTGAGAAGAGGATGGCACTGAGTACCGGTCCAATACAGGGACTCCACCCCGCCGCAAACGAGACCCCGAGAAGAAAACTCCCCCATGGTCTGGTTTTGTCTCCCTCAAAGGAGAGCTTGACCTCTGCATCCAGAAAAGAGAGTCTCACAAGGCCAAGAAAATGGAGACCCATGAGTACAATAAAAGCCCCGGCTATCCGCTGGATCCACTGCTGGACAAAAGAGAGAGAAGCGAAAACCACATAGAAAATCACAGAAAAGAGCACGAAGATGACGGTAAACCCCATGATGAACGCTAAAGTACGGAGAACAGTTCGACGAACCGAAGGGGTTTTTTCTTCAAGACTACTTCCCGACATATACGCAAGGTAGATGGGAATCATGGGAAGAATACAGGGAGAGACAAAGGTGATAATCCCCCCGGCTATGGCAAAGAAAACAAGCATCCCAAAAGACATACGACCTCCTTTTATATGAATATATTATAATATTTTTATCTTTGAAAGTCAAAAAAATCCCCTTTGGAAGGGGATTTTTTTGAAATCATGGACTAAGAGGGATGTTTTTACTTTTTTGTGATTTCCAGCGTCTTTTTCACCAGTTCCTTGAAGACCTTTCCCCGTTCTTCATAATTCTTGAACATATCAAAGCTTGCACATCCTGGAGAGAAAAGGATCACGTCTCCACTTGTGGCTTTTTCAAGAGCGAGGTAAACAGCCTCTTCTAACGAGGAAGCCTTGAGAGTGGTGGGGAATTGCCAGGCCTCGGCTATCTTTTCTGTGGCCTGTCCGATGAGGATAACTGTTTTTGCCTTTTGGTGGACCAAGTCGCGTACAAGGGTGAAATCAAGTCCCTTGTCAAGCCCTCCCGCAATCAGGATAACCGGCTTTTCAAAGCTTTCCAACGCCTTTTGAAGGGCGTTGACCGTGGTAGCCTTGGAGTCATTGTACACTTCTATCCCATGGGAGTTTGCCACAGGTTCAAGTCTATGTTCAAGACCATGAAATGTTCGAAGGGTCTGCCGGAGAGAATCAATGGGCACGCCGGCATAGAGAGCCACTAAAGAAGCCGCCATCACATTTTCGATGTTATGCACTCCCTTGAGAAGGAGTTCCTCCTGTTTTATCAGAAGGATGTCCTGGTAGTAGATGCTTCCCTCACGGAAAATCATGTCTGCCTTTTTCGTTCGGCTAAAGGTGAGAAGACGGCTTTTGACGCCACGGATAATCTCTTCAAAGAAGGGACTATCGGCATTGACAATGGCGATGTCATCTTCTGTCTGGTTCATAAAAATTCGTTTTTTAGCTTCAAGGTAAGCCTTCATGTCGGGGTATCGATCAAGATGATCCTCGGCTAAGTTCAGAAAAGCCGCTATCTTAGGACGGAAATGAACAATCTCCTCAAGCTGGAAACTGGAGAGTTCCAATACCATTTCCTTGATGGTAGAAACAGCCCCTTCGTGTTCAAAGATGGGAAGACCGATATTGCCCCCCACAAGGGCTGGCTTGTAGGCACTGATGAGGGCATGGGCAAGGGTGGTAGTGGTGGTTTTCCCATCGGTTCCTGTAATGCCATAGTAGTAAACTTCCGGATGAAAACGGTAGAAAAGTTCTATATCTCCAAAAACCTCTATGCCCCGTTTTTTGGCTTCCTGCACTAAGGGAATGGTGAGAGGAACTCCCGGGCTTGGGAGAACGACATTGGGCTTCACTTCGTCCAAAATCTCCACTCCCTGTCTTCCCAAAAGACTAAAAAGCTTTGGATGGGCTATCTCCCGAAGAAGGGCCTGTTTTTCTTCGTTGTCCACGGTATCGGAAACATAAACCTCCTCTCCACGAGCAAGAAGGACTTTGGCTGTGGCAAAGGATGTTCGTTTTGTCCAGCCGATGAGAAGATACCTCATAGAGACTCCTGAAAGTTTTTGCCTATATTGTAGCGAGAAAAAAGAGAAAATACAAAAAAAGACCATAGGAGACCCTTGCACAGGTGTTTTCTTCCCCTGTTTAGGTCAGGGGCGTAGCCCCTCTTCCCCGCTTTTTCTGTTTCCAAGGGCTTATTTGTCTTTTTTTATTCAAAAAATAGACTTGTTTATTATGGAAAGGAATATTTTTATACTACTTTTTGCTTTTTTATGACTTTCTTGAGACCTTTGCACATTCGTGCAAAGGTCTCCATAGGGAAAGAAAAAGGGGCTTTCCTGAGAAAGCCCCTTTCTTTGGTTAGGCTTTTTTCTTTTCAAGATAGAGGATCTTATTCATCGCGTTGAGGTATGCCTTGGCTGAAGCTACCAGCACATCGGTACTGGACCCATGGCCGGAATAGACCTTGCCCTCATACTTGAGAGAAACCATGGCCTCTCCCATCGCATCCTGACCAATAGAGATGGATGAGATGCCGTAGTCCTCCAATTCCGGGGAAATACCCGCAATGCGATTGATGGCTTTGTAGATAGCATCAACGGGGCCATTTCCGATAGCAGCCTCACGGATGGTGCGATTGTTCTTCTTGAGTTCTACCGTCGCGGTGGGGAGAGTGTTACTGCCACTCATGATCTGAACATGCTCAAGAAAGAGCATCTCGGGTAAGTCAATGGCAAGGCATTCTGAGACAATGGCGATGAGTTCATCATCGTACACAGCCTTTTTCTTGTCGGCGACCTCGGTAAACTTGGCAAAGACCTTGTCAAAATCCTCTCCCTGGATATCATAGCCAAGTTCCTTTAACCTTGCCTGAAGACCGTGTTTTCCTGAGTGGCGTCCCAAGACAATCTCAGAGTGGGAACGGCCAATCTGTTCAGGTTTCATGATTTCATAGGTGCGTCTCTCTTTGAGCACCCCATCCTGATGGATACCTGCCTCATGGGCAAAGGCGTTTTTGCCCACGATGGCCTTGTTGGGTTGAACCTGAATACCGGTAACAGAAACAATGAGACGGCTGGTTTTGTAGATCTCCTGGGTGACAATGCCTGTTTCCACCCCAAAGACATCCTTGCGAAGTTCAAGAGCCATCACAATCTCTTCCATAGCGGCATTGCCAGCCCGTTCTCCGATGCCGTTGACAGAAACCTCCACCTGTCGTGCTCCGGCCTCAATGGCTGCCAGGCTATTGGCCACGGCTAAACCAAGGTCATTGTGGCAGTGAACGGAGAGTACGGCTTTGTGTATATTCGGCACCTTTTCCTTCAGTGTTCGGATGATACGGGTGAATTCAGAAGGTACCGTGTACCCTACCGTGTCAGGAATGTTGATGGTGGTAGCTCCTGCTTCAATAGCGGCTGTCACTACTTCCACAAGGTAGTCAAGCTCGGTTCTTGTGGCATCCTCAGCAGAGAACTCTACATCCTCTGTGTACTGACGGGCATACTGGATGGCATACACCGCCTGCTTGAGAATTTCTTCTTTTGTCTTTTTCAGCTTGAATTCACGATGAATAGGTGAGGTGGCAATAAAGGTGTGGATACGTTTGCGTTTTGCTTCTTTTAGTGCCTGGGCAGCCGCATCAATGTCTTTTTCTACCGCCCGGGCAAGCGAAGCAATGATCGGGGTCTTCACCTCAGAAGCGATGAGTTGTATCGCATCAAATTGAACAGGAGAAGAAACAGCAAACCCAGCCTCAATAATATCCACCCCTAAACGTTCCAGTTGCAGGGCCACCTTGAGTTTTTCGTTTATCCCCATGCTGGCACCTGGGGACTGCTCTCCATCACGAAGGGTTGTATCAAATATATATATTTTTTCTGCCATAGCATACTCCTTTTTTGGTTTATTGTGGGGGTCTTTGAAACATATCCTCTACTCTGGGCGAAACGCCCAAAGGATGCTATAAAGATAAATCCCAAAAGAGAATCCTTTTATTCCTTTGCAAAAATGCCAGAAAGCCCCATATATCTCTCCTTGCTTTCTATTATACTCTAAACATCGGAAAAAAGCAAGTTTTCCTGAGTGAGAAACCTCATACCAAAATTAACCAAAAATTCTTCAAATCTTCATCGTTTTTTCATTTTTGAGACCCTTGCACGGGTGTTTTCTTCCCCTGTTTGGGTCAGGGGCTACGCCCCTGAAACCCCGCTTTTTCTGTTTACAAGGGCCTATTTGTCTTTTTTTATTCAAAAAAGTGATTACGTTTCCAACAGGAGACCTGAAAGAGAGAGAAAAGGATAAAGAAGTTACCCCTGGCTCAAAAGATTTTTGTCAACTGTAGTATACAGGGAACATTTTAGATAAACAAGTTTTTTCTGGGGAAAGTACCCTTTTTAGGCCATAAAACAGGGCAATAAGTACGTACCATCCCTATGTTTTATATCACATCCTGCCAGTAGACACCATCGATAGCCTCATCACGATTATAGTAGTAATGCAAACGCACAGCAAGAACATTGGTTGCCCCTTCTCTTTTCCATACCCCCACATCCATTCTCTGGTTTATGGTTCGCATCAGCCGTTCTGCCCTTGAGGTTGTTCCTGGCAAACCATCTTCACTGTCACAGGCGAACATGTCTTTTTGAGCACGAAGAAGATAATAAAAACAATGTTTGCGCCCTTTTTCGTGAAATAAGTCAAGAAGATTCTGAATATGCTGTCTGCGCTCGCTTTGATAACCAAGTCTTGTTTGCCAGTCATTTTTGTACCCCAAGAAACAGGCTTTCCCTGTTTCAGCGACAATATTTGTCCACTCAGAAGAACGATATCTCACTCTATCAAGACGAAGAAAATACTTCAATTGATAACTTACATGCCACAAACATCGTTGAAAAACGATACCGGGATGTTTGCCCTGGTTAATCCCTGTATCTCCATCGACAACAAGAAAAAACCGAGAAAAAGAGTGTTTTTCTTGAATGGGCTTAAGAAGTTTGTCCCAACCTGCATGGTAATTATCCACAAGAAGGCCTGCTATTCTTGTATTTTTTCCTGTCAATGGGGAGGCTTGTTGCCTCTCCTGCAAAAGAATTTTAGCTTCTTCTCCTTTTTTCTTGCCCTGAACAGGAATACCCGTCCCATCGGCTTCTCCACAGGGTTTTTCTTTTTCTGAGATACTGAAATGTATCTTTCTCCCAATATTTTGAAGGTTTTTCCAGAGGGTGCTAAGACCTATTTTATACCCTGTGAAGGAAAGAATACGAGCGGCCACTCGATAGGTGGTAAGAGCCCCGGCTAAAGCCACTCTGTAGATATCTTTCAGGATTTGCCTTTTTCGCTTTTCTACACCAAGAAGAGATCTTGTGAGAAAAAGTTTTCTTCCACACTTTTTGCATTGAATTTGGAGCTGAGGAAGAGTGATCTTTCCAAAGGGCATCAGAACAAAAACAGTGTTTTTTCCATGCTTTGTTTTCCATATGAAGTGATGTTTTTCTCCGCATGTACAGGTGATACGACCTTCTTTTATTTCTTTTTCTGCCACTTCTACAGAAATCTGATGAACAAATGACTCAAACACTCCTTTGATGGCCTGGAGAAAAACCACCACTAACGTCTCAAGTTTTGTGTCAGGGTAGTCGATAGTCAAAGTGAAGGTGAATTCTTTACGCATGGGTTCCTCCTTGTGTCCTATTATCGGCCAGGGAGGAACTTTTTTTGCTTTTCCTCATCTTCCCACTGCAGGTCTCCTGAAAAAAACGTTACCAAAAAAGTTAGAATTATTTATTATGATAAGGAATATTTTTATACTATTTTTATTTTTTTATTACTTTTTTGAGACCTTCGCACATTCGTGCAAAGGTCTCGAGAGAGAAAAAAAGAAAGCCCTTGCATGCAAAGGCAAGGGCTTCAACATAGTTGTTTTTGTCACAGTTATGAGATGAAGCTTGCTACCATATCCCCAACTTCTGTGGTGGAGTATCCCATCTTGCCAGCGGAGAGGCTCTTGAGTTTGGTACAGGTGGTAGCTACAGCTTTTTGAATAGCCTCGGCAGCCTTGTGTTCACCAAGTTCATCAATCATCATACGGGCGGCCTCAATAGCGGCCAAGGGGTTGATGACATTTTTGCCGGTGTATTTAGGGGCGGAACCGCCAATGGGCTCAAACATGGAGACACCTTCGGGATTGATGTTTCCACCGGCGGCGATTCCCATGCCTCCCTGAATCATGGCTCCGAGGTCAGTGATGATGTCGCCAAACAGGTTTTCTGTCACGATCACATCGAACCATTCGGGGTTTTTGACAAACCACATGGTGGTGGCGTCAACATGGAGATAGTCTCTTGGGATATCAGGATAGTCTTTTTGCCCCATTTCTTCAAAGGCACGGAACCAGAGATCGCCAGCATAGGTGAGTACATTGCGTTTATGGACAAGATGAATAGGTTTCGCCGCATAGGAAGCGCTCTGCTGGTTTCGGCGCTTTTTGAGTTCAAAGGCATATTTAAGACAGCGATCGACGGTCTTTCTATCGTACACCATCACCTGGGTGGTAATTTCATCGGGTGTTCCTACCTTTGTGGCCCCACCATGGCCAGTATAGATGCCACCCGTGTTTTCTCTGATAACAACAAAGTCAATGTGTTCAGGGGTTTTGTCTTTGATGGGGGTTTCCACACCGGGATAGAGTTTCACCGGACGAAGATTGATATACTGGTCAAGATCAAACCGAATACGCAGAAGAAGTCCCTTTTCGAGAATACCGGGTTTCACATCGGGATGCCCAATAGCCCCGAGATAAATGGCATCATACTGCTTGAGTTCTTCAATTTCTTCAGGTTCAATAATTTTACCAGTTTTGAGATAACGTTCACCGCCAAAATCATACGTATGGAAATCAAATTTGATTCCATACACGTGGCTCACGGCATTGAGAACCTTGAGACCTTCACGAATGACCTCTGGACCTGTTCCATCGCCGGGAATAACGGCAATCTTGTACGCCATGAAAAACCTCCTTTGTTATCCCTGAATATAGGCAAGAAACGCCTGGCGGAGCGCTTCATGTTTTTTCTCTACAGCGGGCATATCATCAAACTTTCCACGGGTGGTGAAGTAGAATTTGATCTTTGGTTCTGTGCCGGATGGACGAGCAACAACCTTGGCTCCATCGGACAATTTGAGAAGTACCACATCTGAAGAAGGAAGACCAGTACTTCCTTTTTTTGTATGGGTGGTCATATCGATCACTTCATCTGTTTTCATATCCTGTTTTTCTAAAACCTTCCATTCGCCAATGGTAGAGGGGGTTTGTGTGCGGAGCTTTTCCATCATCGCCTTTATCTGAGAAAGCCCTTCAATACCGGCTAATGTGAGAGACTTCTGGCTTTCTTTGTAGAACCCATACTTGCGGTAAATATCATAGAGAACATTGAGGGCAGAGGTGCCTTTTGATTTGTAATAGGCGGTGAGTTCAGCAAAGAGACTAACTCCCATGATGGCATCCTTGTCCCTGACAAAGTCAGCAAGCAGTACCCCGTGACTCTCTTCACAACCAAAGACGAAGTTTTTGCCCTCCTGTTCAAACTGACGGATCTTGAGACCAATCCACTTGAAACCAGTGAGCACATCAGCAAGACCAATCTGATAATCCTTAGCAATATCCGCAATGAGGTCCGTAGTCACAATGGTTTTCACCATCCAGGGATTTTGGGGGAGTTTCTTCTCTGTCGCCACATAGTAGGCTAAAAGGGTGGCTATCTGGTTGCCATTCAGGAGTACCATCTTGCCAGTTCTGTCACGAAGGGCAACCCCCAGTCGGTCAGCGTCCGGATCGGTGGCAATAAAGATGTCATAACCATGTTCGGCCGCATAGCGCATACCCTCTTGCATCGCTTCTGTTTCTTCAGGGTTGGGGTAGGGAGTGGTAGGGAAATTGCCATCAGGGCGTCCCTGTTCTGGAAGAACATAGACATCCTGGAATCCCCACCGTTTCAGGGCTTCGGGGATGATTCTGTAGCCTGTCCCGTAGAGGGGAGAGTAACAGATTTTGACACCAGCCGAAGGGGCTACCTCCGGGTGAATGCTGATAGTTTTCACCCTTTCTAAATAGAAAGCGTCTATTTTGGTGTCAATGATCTCAATCAGTCCTTTGGCTTTGGCTTCATCAAAGGAGATATATTTCACCTGAGAGAGGGAGGAGATCTTTCTCACCTCTTCAATAATACCCTTGTCTGCTGGAGGGGTGACCTGGCAACCATCATCCCACATAACTTTATACCCGTTGTATTCTTTTGGATTGTGCGAGGCGGTAATCATCACCCCAGCCTGGGCTTTTAGTTCTCGGATGGCAAAGGAGACCATCGGGGTAGGGTGAATGTCCTCGTAGAAATACACCTTGATGCCATTGGCGGCCATTACAGAAGCGGTTTCCAT
Source organism: Longinema margulisiae (assembly GCF_025266855.1). GTDB lineage: Bacteria > Spirochaetota > Brevinematia > Brevinematales > Thermospiraceae > Thermospira. The sequence continues at coordinate 426,662 of NZ_CP053071.1, read as the reverse complement.
GGCAAAAACATCAGACATCAGTCGAGAATCCCTTCCGATCACGACGCCTTTTTTTGGGTCTCCCTTGGCATAGATATAGTTTGCCAGTCCCTGCGTAGCCTTGCGAACCACATACCGATTCATACGGTTGGTTCCGGCACCAATAATACCGCGAAGCCCGCCTGTACCAAATTCCAGTTCCGTGTAAAAACGGTCTTCGAGTTCTTTTGTATTCCCTGTGTCAAGAAGGGACTTAATTTCTTGATGGGTAGCTTCGTCATACTCTGGGCCGAGCCACTCATCAATACGTTTCTGGATCTCCTGATTCATAGTGCCTCCACATCAGTTAACATAAAGTAAAATATAGTATACCACAAAGAGAAGAAAAATGCTATTTTTTGAGGGTATGGTTTTAGGAATGATGGGGAATAAAGAACTTTGTCGTTCCACACTCATACAGAATGAGTATCTTCACACAAACACTGAATACTTGTTCAACCATCTTTTCTCTTTCAGTTTTAGGCTCTTTTTGTTACCCATCTTTCTTCTTCCACGAAGCGCTCCCGCGCGGGGTAAAAGGGGCTCCGCCCCTTTTGAAACCCCGGCCCCGCCCCTGCGGCGGTTTCTGTAGCCAACGACCTTCATCCCCCTGGCGGGCTGGAAGAAAAGCCTGTAGCCCCGCTCTCTTCCGTAGCCCCCCGGGGACAGCCCTCCCTGTCTGACCCCGGGCTTCCTCGCCACCTCCTGTGGCTCGGACAGTGGTGAAAAGACGATGGCTTCCATTACCAGCCCGCAGGGCACGTGTCCCCTGCAGGGGCTTCTCTCAGGTGGCACCGCGGCAGGGGCGGGGAAAAGGCTATGACCTTGTTTCAGCAAAAGCCAGAGGTTAAACGTCTAACCTCCCCTATCCAGAACAAAACCACAGCTCTTGCCATGTTTCAGCAACACCCCAGCTCTCCACTTCTCTCACACAAAAGACCTATAACACACCACAGGACATACAAATACACACAACTCGTTTGAACAAAAGAGAAAGCTATCCCCCATCAGGCTGAAATAAGGGAATAGCCATATCTTGCCGTCATGTTTTCAAGCACGACCCTTTTTTCAATAGGCATCATAACAGAAAGCTTTTGTGTTGTTTCCTTTCCCTGTTCATAAGAAATGTGGAAATAGGTATTCAGTTTCATATGTGGAACGACAGGGAATAAAGAACTTCACTTCCAAAAATTTGACTTTTTTTCTTCTTTCCTCTATACTATTACCAGGTGAGTATGGAGTCGGTGGCCCGACTCCTTTTTTATTACTGGAGAAAGGGATGCGAGAAAAAGAACTGGAAATCGTGAAGGATACCGTAGAGACCCTTGGCTTTGTCCTTGTTGATGCTTTTTTTCAGGGTGGTCGAAGACCATCCTCTTTGACGGTGGTTATTTACCGAAAAGACAGGGAGGTGACCAGTGCCGACTGTGAACAGGTATCCCAGGTGATAGGAGAGAGGCTTGCCGTTGAGGTGGGCTTTGATTATGACTATGCCCTTGTGGTGGAATCCCCCGGGGTGGACAGAAAGCTCAAGAACCTCCGGGAGGTGGAGATTTTTCTGGGCAAGCCAGTGCGTTTGGTGGTCAAAAACTTTCAGGAGTATGGGCTGAAGGACTCTGTGGTGCTTACAAAGATAGAACGTATCGAGGGCACTAACCTTGTCTTTACCTACGAGGGGAAGAGTTATGCCATTCCATGGGAAAGGTTTAATCAGGTGAAACTCCATTTTGATATAAAAGAGTATTTGAAGGAGGAGGAATAGTCTCATGGCTCTTCTGGATTATCTGGCAGAATTTGCCAAGGAAAACAAAATCTCCAAAGAATTGGGAGAAAAGATTCTTGCCGAGGCTTTTTTGACACTCTACCGAAGAAAGTTTGGCAAGGAATACACCAACATGGAGATTCACATAGACCGTAAACTTCATCTCTATCAGGTGAAAAAGGTGGTTGATGAGGTGACGGATCCTATCACTCAGATTACCGCTGAAGAGGGTCTGAAATATACGAGAAAAAAGAGCCTCAAAGTTGGTGAGGAAGTCCGTGTACCCCTTGATATGGAGGAGTTTACGGATAGACAGGGTGTGATGGTGCTCAAGCAGACCATCAAGCAGAAACTGGTTGAGGTGCAGAGGGACTGGATCTATAGCGAGTTTATCACCAGACAGGGTTCTCTGGTGAATGCCAAGATCAAATCCAAAACAGACAAACCTCTCCCCGGGTATCTTGCTATGCTTGAATGGCGGGACGCAGAGGCCTTTTTGCCCCTTACGGAGACCATTCCTGAGGAGGAGATTCGTCCCGGGACGACGGTGAGGGCTATCCTTCTCAAGGTAAATCCGGCTTCTGCTTCGTTTTCTGAACCCCAGCTGATTCTCTCACGGGCATGCAAGGAGATGGTTATTGAACTTTTGAAGCTCAATATTCCTGAGTTGATGGATGGTACCTTTAGCATCAAGGCGATTGCTCGTAAGCCAGGAGAGGTCACCAAGGTGGTGATTCAATCCACCGATGAATCCCTTGATCCCGCCAGTGTGACCATCGGGAAACAGGGTGTTCGCATCAAACCTATCCGTGCTGAGATCAATGATGAACGGGTAGAGATTATCCGTTATTCGGACGATGTGAGAGAGCTTATCAAAAATGCGGTGATGCAGAGCCGCGTGCTTCGGAATCGTACGGCTGAGGTCTATCATGTAGAACTCAATTCAGAGGAGAAATTGGCTCGTGTGGTGGTTCCCGATGAATTTGTCGCTCCCCTCATTGGGAAAAAGGGAACCCATCAGCGTATGTTAGAAGAGGTGGTGGGATACCGTATCAGTTTTGTACCCTATAGTGAATTTCAGGAAAACCTTGCTCAGAAACAGAAGGAAGTGGATAGAATCTTGGGTCTCAGTGAGGTAGAAGAGGCCGAGGTAGAGCTTGTTGAAGAGGAGAGCATTCCTCTTGAGATGCTACCCTTTTCTCGAGAGCAGATCAAGACACTGCACAAGGCCGGTTTTAACGATGTGGCAGAGATTATTGAGAAGTGTTATTCTATTGAACGGTTAGCCGAAGTGTGCAACATCTCCGTCGATGAAGCTGTGGCTATCTGGCAGGTGATTAAGGACAACATCACCATTGAGGATGAGGTTGTTGAGGAATAGGCTGGGCTACGAGGAGGAAGAGTATGTCCGACGAAAAAAAGAAAATAGTGATTAAGAAGAAGATTAAACTGAAGACCCCCCCTTCCAAGGCGGAGGAAAAACCAGCAGAAGCAGCAAAACCTTCGTCGTCGCAGGCTCCCTCTCAGGCAAAGCCTGCACCCTCTCAAGCAGGGACAAAAGAGCCTCAGAAGACTGCGGCTCCTCAGGGGGCATCCTCTTCTCCTCGTCAAGGAAATAGACCTCAACAGGGAGGGAGAGACTACCGTTCTCGAGAAGGACAGCCCAAAGAAGGACAGGGTCGAGAGGGACAGAGATCTTCTCAGGGGAAAAGATTTACCCTTGACAAGAGTCGTCAGACCCATCAACGCGATAGGGGACAGCCCTCCCAGGGACGTTCTTCTTCCGGAGAGAAACGGCAGGGATTTGCCCCGCAGCAGCCTTTTTCTACAGGAAAGGAGACAGAGAATCGTACCAAAGGGAGAATTCCCGATCACAAAGCCAAATCAGCTGATGTATTGAAAGAAAAGGACATGAGCGAGCAGGAGGAGATTTTCTTCTCCAAGATACAGGATCCCAAGAAGAAAGCTAAGAAGGAATACGCTATTCCTGAGAGTATTGAGATTGGTGAGGTGATTACTGTGGCTGAACTCGCAAGGAAAATGAATCTCAAGTCGGCTGAGATCATTCAGAAACTTCTGGAACTCGGAATGACGGCGACAATCAATGATACCCTTGATGCGGATACAGCGACTATTGTGGCTAACGAATTTAACTGTCAGGTGGTCGTCAGAAGTCTCAAGGATGAGGTAGAAATCAGAGAGACCGAGGATAGACCTGAAGATCTGAAACCACGTATTCCTGTGGTGACCATCATGGGACATGTGGACCATGGAAAAACTAAACTTCTCGATGCTATCAGAAAAAGCAATGTGGCCGAACATGAAAGTGGTGGGATTACCCAGCATATTGGGGCCTACAAGGTGAAAACTCCAAAGGGAGAGATTACCTTCCTTGATACCCCTGGGCATGAGGCTTTTACTGCTATGCGTGCGCGTGGGGCTAATGTGACAGATATTGTGGTACTCGTGGTATCAGCTGTCGAAGGGGTGATGCCCCAGACGATAGAGGCGCTCAATCACGCCAAGGCCGCCAAGGTGCCTATTATTGTCGCGGTGAACAAGATAGATCTCCCCGATGCTTCGGTGGATAGGGTGAAACAGCAACTCAGTGAAGAGGGGCTTCTGCCCGAAGAGTGGGGTGGGGATACCATGTATGTTTCTGTGTCCGCACTCAAAAAGATAGGGATAGAGGAACTTCTTGAGGCGATTCTTCTGCAGGCTGAAATGATGGAACTCAAGGCCAATCCGGATAAACCTGGTGTGGGTTATGTGATTGAATCAAAGATGGATATTGGTCGTGGTCCTGTAGCCACCGTGATTGTGAAGAACGGCTGTATTCGCGTTGGAGACTATTTTGTTGTGGGAACCACCATGGGTAGGGTACGAGGTATGTTTGATGATGTTGGCAACAAGGTCCAGGTGGCTTATCCTTCGTATCCTGTGGAGATCATGGGGTTTGATGCGGTACCGGAAGCAGGGGACAAGTTCCATGTGGTGGCGGATGAGGACTTTGCTAAACAGATTGTAGCCAAAAGACTTGAGCTCAAGCGTATCGAAGAAACCAAGCGGATCAAAAAGCTTCAAATGGAAAATGCCATGGAACAGCTTTCCATGCAGGATGTGAAAGAACTCAAGGTGATTATCAAGGCGGATGTTCAGGGGTCTGTAGAGGCTATCAAGCATGCCCTTCTGAAGATTGAGAACCCTGAGGTGAAGATTTCTATTCTTCATGCGGCGGTGGGGGCTGTGCTTGAGAGTGATGTGATGCTTGCGGAAGTCTCTGGTTCGCAGGAAGGAGCAGCGGCTGTTATTTTAGCCTTCCGTGTACGAGCGGATGCTATGGCCAAGGAAAGGGCAGAAAGGCAAGGGGTAACCATCAAGCGTTTCAATATCATCTATGAACTCACGGATTATATTGAGGGACTTCTCAAAAATATGCAGACCGTGGAATACAAGGAAACGGTTATCGGAACGGCTGAAATTCGTGAGGTGTATAAGATCAGTGGGGTTGGCAAGGTGGCGGGATGTTATGTAACCCAGGGATTCATTCGCCGTTCTGAAGAGGTGCGGATTTATCGTGAAGGGGTCCTGGTATGGTCCGGTAAGCTTCTTTCTCTCAAGCGCTTCAAGGATGATGTCAGTGAGGTCCAGGAAGGCTTTGAGTGTGGTATGTCTTTTGTGAACTATGAAAACTTCAAGAAAGGGGATATTGTGGAGTGTTACAAGCGAGAAGAGGTGAAAAAGTAATCCCCGGGAGAACGTATGGCAACACGAAGAAGACTTGAAAGGCTCAACAAGACACTGATGAAAGAGATTGCCGAGGTCATTATGACCGAGGTAAAGGATCCGAGGCTCACCAGTATGGTCTCTGTACTTGAGGTGGACATGAGTGAGGATATGCGCCATGCCAAAGTGGTGGTGAGTATCTATGGAGAAAAAAAATCCGACAACTTCAAAACCTTTGAGGCTTTAGAATCTTCGGCCGGATATATCTCTTCTGTGGTGAGTAAGGCTTTACGGCTTCGTTATGCGCCGAAGCTTTCGTTTGAATGGTCAAAAGCGATGGCTTTTGCCGATGAGATGGGGCAGAAGATCAAGGAAGCGATGAAGCAGGTGAAACCTGAGGAAGAGGACCATGTCTCAGAAGACGAAGAGAACGACGCTTAAGCGTTATCCTTATGGTTTCTTTTTTCGTCTCTGGGGGCTGGTACACCGGTATCGTCGCTTTTTGGTGACCACGCACGTTCGCCCTGATGGGGATGCGGTGGGAAGTAGCGTGGCCCTTTCCCTTTTTTTGAGGAATTTAGGGAAAGAGGTAGTTTTTGCCCTTGAAGAGCCTCTTGATAAAAAGTATGCCTTTCTTTCAGAAACCTCACGAGTCGAGGTATGGCAGGAGGATAAACCAGTTCCTTCTGTCGATGTGGCCTTTGTTCTTGATAGTGGGGATATATCCCGCATTGGCGAGATCCAGTCCTGGCTTGGTTCGGCTATCGTCGTGAATATTGATCACCACAAGGATAACACCTTGTTTGGTTCTCTCAACTGGGTGGATGCGACTGCCTCCAGTGTGGGGGAGATGCTTGTGAGGTGGTTGGGGGGAAAGGTGGAGGGAGAGATAGCCCAGGCGCTTTTTTTGTCTTTAGCGACGGATACGGGTTTTTTTCGTTTTTCGAATGCTTCTCCTTCCGTCTATCGAATGGCAGCTTCTCTTCTGGAAAGGGGTGCTTCTCAGACACTTGTCTATGAACACATCTATCAGAATCGTCCCTTTGGGTTTCTTTTGCTTCTTGAAAGGCTTTTGGGGCATCTGGAACTTCACCATGACGGCAAACTCTGTATAGGGTATGTGTCTTTTGAGGATATGAAAGAAACCAATTGCTATGACACGGAGGGGCTTTTGGAGTATTTGGCTCTCATTGAAGGGGTTGAGGTGTATGTGCTTCTCAAAGAAAAGGAGAAGGGAAAGATTTCGGTCAGTTTTCGTACCCGTACTGACTATTATGATATGAGCGAAGTGGCAAGGGAATTTGGAGGGGGAGGACATACCAAAGCGGCGGGATGTTCTCTTGAGGGGGATATTCACAGCTGGAGGGGGCAAATTCTTGAGGCTACGGCGAGGTATATGATGGGGAAAGAGGTGAAGGGGCAGGAGAGGTTTTGGTAACGTTTTTTTCAGGAGACCTGCAGTGGGAAGATGAGGAAAAGCAAAAAAAAGTTCCTCCCTGGCCGATAATAGGACACAAGGAGGAACCCATGCGTAAAGAATTCACCTTCACTTTGACTATCGACTACCCTGACACAAAACTTGAGACGTTAGTGGTGGTTTTTCTCCAGGCCATCAAAGGAGTGTTTGAGTCATTTGTTCATCAGATTTCTGTAGAAGTGGCAGAAAAAGAAATAAAAGAAGGTCGTATCACCTGTACATGCGGAGAAAAACATCACTTCATATGGAAAACAAAGCATGGAAAAAACACTGTTTTTGTTCTGATGCCCTTTGGAAAGATCACTCTTCCTCAGCTCCAAATTCAATGCAAAAAGTGTGGAAGAAAACTTTTTCTCACAAGATCTCTTCTTGGTGTAGAAAAGCGAAAAAGGCAAATCCTGAAAGATATCTACAGAGTGGCTTTAGCCGGGGCTCTTACCACCTATCGAGTGGCCGCTCGTATTCTTTCCTTCACAGGGTATAAAATAGGTCTTAGCACCCTCTGGAAAAACCTTCAAAATATTGGGAGAAAGATACATTTCAGTATCTCAGAAAAAGAAAAACCCTGTGGAGAAGCCGATGGGACGGGTATTCCTGTTCAGGGCAAGAAAAAAGGAGAAGAAGCTAAAATTCTTTTGCAGGAGAGGCAACAAGCCTCCCCATTGACAGGAAAAAATACAAGAATAGCAGGCCTTCTTGTGGATAATTACCATGCAGGTTGGGACAAACTTCTTAAGCCCATTCAAGAAAAACACTCTTTTTCTCGGTTTTTTCTTGTTGTCGATGGAGATACAGGGATTAACCAGGGCAAACATCCCGGTATCGTTTTTCAACGATGTTTGTGGCATGTAAGTTATCAATTGAAGTATTTTCTTCGTCTTGATAGAGTGAGATATCGTTCTTCTGAGTGGACAAATATTGTCGCTGAAACAGGGAAAGCCTGTTTCTTGGGGTACAAAAATGACTGGCAAACAAGACTTGGTTATCAAAGCGAGCGCAGACAGCATATTCAGAATCTTCTTGACTTATTTCACGAAAAAGGGCGCAAACATTGTTTTTATTATCTTCTTCGTGCTCAAAAAGACATGTTCGCCTGTGACAGTGAAGATGGTTTGCCAGGAACAACCTCAAGGGCAGAACGGGTGATGCGAACCATAAACCAGAGAATGGATGTAGGGGTATGGAAAAGAGAAGGGGCAACCAATGTTCTTGCTGTGCGTTTGCATTACTACTATAATCGTGATGAGGCTATCGATGGTGTCTACTGGCAGGATGTGATATAAAACATAGGGATGGTACGTACTTATTGCCCTGTTTTATGGCCTAAAAAGGGTACTTTCCCCAGAAAAAACTTGTTTATCTAAAATGTTCCCTGTATACTACAGTTGACAAAAATCTTTTGAGCCAGGGGTAACTTCTTTATCCTTTTCTCTCTCTTTCAGGTCTCCTGTTGGAAACGTAATCAAGCCTTTTTTATCATCTTCTTCGGTATGAAACAAAATTAGCTGAAAGGCTCAAACGAAAGAAACACGAACAGTTTTCAGATATGGATATTGTGGTTGGGATGACGTTTTTGCTCGCTATGGCAAAACCACACTTTTGTGAAATTGAAACTTTACGAGGAAGTGAATTTTTTAGTTCATTTTTTGAGCGAAAAGAACCACCTTCTGAAGAGATTCTCAGGCAGCGTTTAGATGAGAAAGACGACGCCTTTAGAAAGGTTATTTTAGAAGAAAATAACCATTTAGTTGCAAAGAAAGGAAGAATAAGTTTCTACGTTGAGGAGGGACCTTCTTCTCAGAAAAGAACGTTTGTTCCTCTCGACATTGACACTTCTCCGTTTGATAATTCGGAAACGAAGAAAGAAGGGGTAAGTCGAACTTACACAGGGGTTTACGGATATTCTCCTATCTTTGCCTATCTTGGAGAAAAAGAAGGTTTTTGTATTCATGGGGAGCTTCGGAAAGGATCTGCCCATATGCTTTGTGATGGGGGAAAGTTTATCCGGGAGGCTATTCAGAAGGCAAAGCACATCCTTAAGCAAAAACAGAAAAAAGAGGCAAGGATTTTGGTGCGCATGGATAGCGCCGCAGACAGTGATGAGATTATTCTTTTGTGTCAGGCGGAAGGTGTAGATTTTATCATCAAGAAAAATCCCCGTCAGGAAGACCTGTTCACATATGTCGAAATGGCACGAAGTTCCCAAACGGCTATATGTAAAAAACCAAGGGATGGAAAAACCGTGTACAGGGATAGTATTTCCGTAAGAGATGGTTTGTATCTTGTGTATGAAGTTGTACTGAGAGAAATTGACCCTGATGGGAAAGTCCTTCTTTTTCCTGAGGTGGAATTTTCTGGGTACTGGAGTTCGATAGCGGACGTGGAGGAGGTGATAAAACTCTATCGTGGGCATGCTACCAGTGAACAATTTCATTCGGAATTTAAGACAGACATGGGACTTGAGCGATTTCCAAGCGGAAAGTTTGAAACGAATCACACGGTGCTTGTTTTAGCCATTTTGACGTTCAATATTTTGAAACTGATAGGACTTTCTTCTTTTGGGCATTATCCTCCTGAAAGTCGGGGTTTGTATCGACTGAGAATTCGCACTATTATTCAGGATCTGATATATTTAGCTATAAGGTTTGTGAAAAAGGGTGGAAAGAAGATGGTTCAACTTTCCCGCAAGTGGACTTTTTCTCTCATCTTCTGGGAAACGGTTGTTTCACCAACCTGAGAAGTGTTTTTGCCTTTTGTCTGAATACTCGTTTATCCCTGTTTTGGGGAAGGGGGCATATTGTTTTTTGCCCTCTAAAAAGGCATTATTTTGAACTTTTAGTCTGTTCTTTGTATTCATTCTTAGAGAAAATCTCTTTGTTTTGAGGTTCTCATTTCTCTTTTTCCCCCTTTTTTGAGGTTATGAGGGGGATTTTTTCTTTTTTTAGCCACGGACAAAGGTTATTTCCACGGATGCAGGAAAGGGAATAAACGTATAATTTATTAAAAGAAATCCTTAAAATATAAAAGGAGGTAAGAATGAAACGTAGTTGGTTTTTGGTTGGTTTGTTTGTGGTGTCGTTGGTGGTGAGCTGTGGTATCCCAGGGTTGGATGATCTTTTAGGTGGAGGGACGACCACAAATGCGGTGGTTACTAATACTGTTACTAATGTTGTGACTAATGGAGGTGGTGGTAGTGGCAGTGTTGCGGTTCTTGTTGCCGAGTATCTTTTCGATGGCAATGCGAATGACAGCAGTGGAAATAAAAATGATGGGGTACTTCGTGCCCCTAAATGGTATAGCCTTCCCTTTTTGACCAATGGTCGGAAAGGGATTCCACAAACGGCTTATTATTTTCCCGGAAGAGAAGAGATTAATGTGATGGGACCTCATATTGATTGTGGAAATGGTCCTTCAATTACAAATATTCAGGATGAACTCACAGTATCGTTGTGGATCAAGCCTGCGGTTTTGCGAACACGAAATCTTCAAATCATTGGAAGGGAATCCAATCCCTTGCTTGGTGGGTGGGGGATATGGATCAATATGGATGGAAAGATCCTTTTTAACTTATCAAAGGATGGTGAGGCTGTGGAATTATGGAATAGTAAAGTGCAGCTTACCACAGACCGTTTTTATCATATTGTGGCTATGTACGATAGGAAAAGAGGAGTCGCTTCTGTTTATATTGACAACAAAAAACAAACCTGGGAAAATCTGTTCTATTCGTTGACATATCCACTCACCCCAAATAGTATTGTTTTTCATGAGGACCACTTGATGATAGGGGGATTCTGGGGGTGCGGAATCTCCTATTTTGAGGGAATTATTGATGATGTGAGAATCTATAACAGAATTCTCACTGATGAAGAGGTAGAAGCGCTTTATAGAGAGTGAGGCATGGGGAAAAAGGGAGGGGAGATTTGTGTGGAATGAGCAGGATTTTATTTTTTGGTGGTCTTTCATGGTAAGACTGAAAGGAAGGTATCAAGAAGCTGTTTGTTACGAATCTCACTATCCCATACGGTGATGATAAGGTTTTTAGCCTGTTGAGAAAGTTCTGTGTAAAGCTGGCTGTCGTAGAGAAGGTGAAGGACATTCTCGGCGAACTTCTGGATATCAAAACAGGGTGTTTTTATGACCCCTTGAGGATAATAGGTTTTGAGTGCTTCGAGGTCGAAAGAAACTCCTGGAAGCCCCAAAGCCATTCCCTCTGCCATAGCCATTCCCCCACTATCATAGGTGGCAGGATGGAGCATCACCCGACTCTGAGCAAACACGCGGTATTTTTCTTCACCAAGGAGGGTACCCAAAAACTCAACGTGATTGACTAAACCGTATTCTCTCACTTTTTGTTTCATTTCCTCTTTGAGGGGGCCGTCTCCTATAATAGCAAGTTTAGCGTCATTTTTTTTCTCTACAACCTGTTTCCATATTTCAATGAGTTCCAAGCATCCTTTCTGGTAATGGAGTCTGGCCATAAAACAGCCATCATAGATTTTGGGAAGATTTTGAAATTTTTCTTTGAGAGGGGCAATCTCATGCATGCAAACAAAACCCTGAATGACGATCACTTTTTCCTGGGGACGCTTTTTCGTAATAAAACGCTTTTTATCGGGTTCTGAGGTGACAAAGACAATATCAGCAAACTTCTTGATGAGCCAATAGGAGGGAAGCTGGCTGAGGTAATAAAAGAGTCCGCGAAGAAAGTTCTTGCCTTTGTAGGGGGAATTTTTTTTCCATGGAGGAGGAGCAAAAAGATAAAAGCCTGCTACCCAGCGAAGTTCTGGATAGCGTATTTTCATAAAAAAGGCAGGAAAACTATCAGGCCAGAAGTCGGACGATGAGTAGACTATATCCCCTGTTTCATAAGAGTAATTCTTTATTGCCCATTTGATTCCTTTCCACGTTCTTTCAAGGAGGTAGCCGGCATGATGCCATAATGTGTCGTGCCTTTTGATGTTGCTTGGAAGGGTAAGAGTATGAGGAGCCTTGACTTGGGTGTTTTTTAATACACTCAGATAGTCATCTGAAGAAACAACATACATATCAAATTCATTTTGCCAGTACCTGAGAATTTCTGTAGAGATTCTGTCCCCGCCGCTTAAAGCCCCTTCCCCAATGTACGAAAGACTTACAAGAAAAAATCGTTTTCTCATGATGTATACTCCGGGTCAAGATGAGAAAGTATTTCCTCAAAGTTTTTTTCGCTATAGTACTTTTCCACATAGGGTCTGGCGTTTTGATAGAGCTTTTGGTAAAGATCTCTGTCGTTTTTCAGAGTAAGGATAGCGTTTATAAAATTTTCCTTGGTGGGTTCAATAACGATACCAACCTCTGGAGTTACGACTTCAGGGATACCCCTTTTTTTGCTTCCTATAACGGGGGTTCCACAGGCTAAGGCTTCAAGGATAACCCTTCCGAAACCTTCTTCGTAAAGGGAAGGAATACAAAATACGTCAGCAGCGTTATAAAATTTATAGAGTTCTGTGTTATCCTGTCTTCCCCAGAAGGTTATGTTGGGGAGAGGATTATTGAGTAAAAAATCTTCTTCTGGTCCTGTACCAACAAACCAGAAGGAAATATCTTTTTCCGTTTGAAGAGCACTGGCCACTTCCCAGAGAAGTTTAAAACCCTTGATAGAGATAAGCCTTCCAACAAAGAGAACAATGAATTTGGAAAGAGAAACATCGAAAGATTCTTTTGCTTTTTTCTTTTCAATTGGTAAAAAATGTTCTAATTGTATCCAGTAATGAAAACGATGAATCTTCTTTTCATCAAGACCAATAGTGGAGAGTTCTTTTCGAGAACCATCAGAAAGGCAAAGGATAGTATCGGCAGATTGGAGAATCCATCTGGTAAAGCGTGCCGTGAGTGATTGGGGGGACATTTCATAAATGGCATGAGTTGACACAACGATTCTTGGTTTTTTATAAATCGACTTGAGCCATTTGGCTATGAGAGCACTGCTAAGTCCATGAGCATAAATGGTGTCAGGTTTGCCTATTTTGAATTGGCAGAGAAGAAGGGTCTTGAAAAAAAGGTAGGGAACAAGGTAGAGGAATTGAAGAAAAGGATAATGTTCAAGGATATGAAAAAGGTTTTTGAACCACCAGTGACGATAGATGGTGATATTTCCGATGATTTCTTTCTTTTGATAGGTTTTTATGTTTTTTGTCACGATTGGTTTGTAGGTAGAAACTGAGACACGGTAAGAGGGATATTTTTGAAAGGCTTTTACAATATCGCTCATGTGGGTTTCTACCCCTCCAACGTCTGGAGGAAAAGTGGGGGAAAGAAGAAGAATATGTTTTTGTTTATAAGACATACCAAAGACCTCAGCGTTTTTTGTTTTTTTTCCTGGTGACAAAGACTATACCCACTAAGAATCGCAAAAAGTACATTCCTATAGCAAGGAAAGGATGAGAAAGAAGATATTTCCATTTTCCTTTTTCGATAAATACTCCCACATAGCGGTACCATAATCCAAATTGCTTTTTGAGGTCCGGGTCATTCTTTCCCCATTTCTGGATATAAGGGGCAAAGTTCTGGGTATAGTACGTCTTTTTTTTGAGGTAGGTTTGGAGAGAAAATTCTGATTCGTTATGGTAAATGCAGCAAAGGGGAAAGGGAGGAGAAACACCTTTTTCCTGAATAAAACCCCAGAGGGAAAAATTTATCAGAAAATTTTCCTGGCTCTGAAGAAGATCAATTGGTCCTTGTTCTTTTATTTTTTTGTCAAGATCCCAGTCTTCGGGACCGGAGAAATTTTCATCAAATCCCCCTACCTTTTGAAAAATATCCTTTCGAAAAAACCTTGCCCCATCAATAACTGTTCCATCATAAAAACGACGTTCAAATCTCCGGACTCGAGACCAGTAGGAGGTACCTAAAACAATTTCCGGGATATGAAGGGCGACGGCATTTTTCGTTTCCATCCACCAGACACAGGCTTCAATAAGTGAGGGAGAGAGGATCATATCGGCATCAATATACATGACGTATTTGCCATGAGCTTTTTCTATCATGCCATAGTTTCTTTGGGCAGAACGTTCAGGACCTTTGAGATAGACATAGGGGGTATATTTTCTGGCGATCTCTTCTGTTTTGTCTGTAGAGTGGTTGTCTACGACAATGATCTCTATATGTGGATAGGTTTGTTCTTTGATACTTTGGAGACAATTGGCAATATTTTTTTCTTCGTTTTTGGTGGTGACCACTACAGAGACAAGGGGCGAGTCATTCATGAGGTACCTCCGATTTAGGATTTGTTTTTTTGAATATAAAGATCATGGTTTCTTTGTCGGCAATTTTAGCCAAAGGATATAAAATTCGAAGTAACCATTTTGTTAAAAGAGGACTTTTTTTCACCGACCACCAGAGGTCTAACGGATATTCCCACCACGGGGAAAAACTTTTTACGTAAAAGAGGGGAAGAGAGTGGGTGAGTGTCTCGATAGTCTTTTGTGTTGGCCACCATACATGGCGTGGGGCATCAAGGTGAAACCAGTGTTCTTTGCCAAAAGAAAATCCTAAACTTTTAGCCCATGGAAGAGCAAAGACAAGAAGTCCATTCTCTGAAAGAAGATTGCAGGCTTTTTGAAGATATTTTTGCGGGTTATTGCAATGTTCTAAAACGTGCCAGAAACTGATAATATCAAAGGTATTGTCTCCAAAGTCCAGCGAAAGAAAGTCTCCCTGAAAGCACAGAATATTTTTTTCGCTTATTTTCTTATAACCTTTTTCAGAGATTTCTACACCGACAGGTTGAAAATATCTTTTTGAAAGTTTTTGCAAAAACTTTCCATCTCCTGCTCCTACATCAAGCCATCGTTTTGGAAAATTACTCTTTTTTGGAGGGGAGAGAAAAAAAATCCTGAGTTGAAAACTTAACATATCTATAATATCAGAAAAAAAAGAAAAAGGAGTTTTCTGATTATTATAATAATCAAAAGAATTATAATACCTTGCGTAGTACTGAGGGTCTTGTACAATAGAAAGTTGATATGTTTGACAATTATTACAAAAATACACGGGAAATTTTTCGTCGGAAAGAAAATATCGCCCATGGGTATTTGAAGCTTTCATGATAGGAGAGGAAAGGGGAGATTGACATATCATGCAGGTTGGTTTGTTGATGGTATTCATTTTTTTCTCCCAAAATCCATGAGATGTCCTATCACCTTCATCCCCGCTCGCCAGAAGTACTTGACATCCTCGATATCTCGAATAGAGAGGAGTTTTCGCAGAAGAAATTCAGGATGAAAAGCCACAGAATACAGTCCCTGCACGTATTTCATCAGGGTTTCTGGAGACATCGGGGTTTTCATCATAGGTTCTCGCATGTCGTATCTATCCCAGTCTTCGCTGACAAGCCAGCCGTTTTGTCTGCATTCTTCAAAGAGAGGGGTGCCGGGGTAGGGAACCACAACGGTTGCCTGCATGGTGTAGGCGTAGTTCTTGATGAGAAGATAACGACCAAGTTCGAGGGTACACCTGGCATCCTCTTCGGTTTCCCAGGGATAGCCAAACATGATGGTGATGTGGGGGTAGAGACCCGCCTTTCGCATGAGTTTGACGTTTTCTACCATTTCTTCAATGGTTTCTCCCTTTTTGACCCTGTCTAAGGTTTTTTGATTGGCGGATTCAATACCGACGAGCACAAGTCTGAAGCCGGCCTTTTTCATGAGTTTCATCTGGTCATAGGAGAGGGCCTTACCAAGACGCATGTTGCAGTCCATGGTGACCTTTTTGTGGTAGCCCCGACGTATCATCCCTTCACAGAAATTGTCAAGCCATTCCCCGACTGGAAATGTCCCTGTATCATCCATGATCTCACGAACATGGTACTTTTCAATGAGCATACCTATCTCATCGAGAACATCCTCAACGGGGCGTTTATTGAACTGGGGATAGAGGGTTGTCCAGGAGCAGAAGGTACACTGGTGATACCAGCAGTCTCTTCCGGCCATGATATAGGTCCCCGGGGTGTGTTTGTAGTTACCGTTATGATAGGCATAGTTTTCCCACCGTGTGAGGTCTCGATCAATCCAGGGAAGAGTGGCAAGATCATACTTGCGCTGAAATTTTCCCGAGGAGACAATGGTATGGTTTTCACGGTAAAAAAAGCCTGGTTCAAGAGAAGAGACTTTTCCGGAAAGAAACTCTACAAGATTCAAGAGCAGAAAATCATAATCTCCCCCTGTGAGGATATAATCTACAGGGCAGGCCTGGAGGGTCTCTTCAGGGAGAGCGGTGACGTGATCACCCATCAGGACAACAGTGATGTTGGGGAGAAGTTCTTTGAGAGCTTTGACAATCTCCCAGTGTTTTTTGATCACCGGTGTTTTGGTTTCCATGGCGACGAGTGAAATTTCCTCTCTTTTGAGAAAGGAAAACCACTCATCGAGAGAGAGACCTTCAGCAATGCCGTCCAGCCACACCACATCGTAGCCTTTTTTCTTGAGAAGGGTGGCGGCACTGGCTGGTACCATAGGGTAGATGAAGGTGGGGTTATTGAACCACTGGAATTGTCTATTCTGTGAGAGAAGTGGGACACCCTTTTCACTTTTCAACGGGGGGTAAGTAATGGCAATTCGCATAGATTACCTCTTGAGTTCTTTTGTGAGAAGTCCCTGTATAAAAAACCATCCATAGGTGAGATGGGAAGCCAAAATACCTATCATGGTACAGAAGCGTTCAAAAACTGTTTTGCCCTCTCCCAAAAGAAAAGCCCCGAGAAAGTAGACAAGCAGGGTTCCCCCATAGAGCCACCAGAGAAAAGGGAAGAGCAGAGAGAGGACCCAGCCAAAGAGTGTGCCTAAAAGGAAAAGTGAGGGGAGAAGATAGGCCACCTTGAGAGAAGTGGCCGGGTAGCGCTTGGCAAAAAATCCCCTATGGAGGGCATAATTGGCAATTTGTCGGAAGTGATTGGGAAAGAGAGGACGACGATGATGCCAGACGATCACCTCAGGGCTATAGAGGATACGGTGGCCTTTTTCCTTGATGGCGAGGCAGAGCTTGGTGTCCTCTCCAGGATAGTAGGTAGAATCAAATCCACCCACACTTTCAAAAACCTCTTTTTTTACAATCAGATTCACTGATGGGAGATCATAGTCTTCGTGTATGGTACCCACGGGGATATAACGCTTTCGGTAGTTTCCACTCATCCATAGAGAAGCATAAATATTCCCCGAAAGGCGCTGGGAAAAACCATCTGAGGGAGGGGTGATACCAGGGCCTCCCACGGCGCCGATATCATCGGACGACAAAAGAATATCCACGGCGCGACTGAGCCACTTTTCATCAGGATAGGCATCATCATCGGTAAAGGCGAGAATAGTTCCCTTGGCAAGTTTGGCACCCATGTCGCGTTTTTCCGCGGGACCAACAGGTCCCGACGGAACAATCCGGATATCGAGTTTTTGAGAAAGCACTTCTGTTTCGTTTTCATCCGGGAGGATAATGATTTCAAAAGGGGAGTAGTCGAGTCTTTCATAATAAGGTATAGCCTCACGGATGTAGTGATTGAAGGCCTTGAGGGGGATAATCACAGAAACCAGTGGACGAGACAATCTTTCCTCCTTTCGTGTGAGAAAATATTATAGCCCATTCTCTTTTTTTTGTCAAAAATGGGAAAGAAGTTCTCTTTTTGTGGAAAATAAAAAGACTATCAGACGAGTGAAACAAGACTTAGCGGGAGAGAATCTCTACTATCTCTTCAAATCGTCTCTGGAGATCCCCATCGAAGATCTCATCGGAAAGACGAATGAATCCATCAGCCGACGGGGATATCGGAGCAATGGTGGCAGTGGAGATTTCATAGCAGGAAAGATTTCCGGCAAAAAGAGAGCGCATTTTCTTGAAGACCTTTTCATATCCAAAGGGGCCATCTTTTTCCTTTTCCCCTGTACCACAGACGGTAATAAAGGTGAGTTGTTTCAGAGAGCGGCCGTATTTTTTGAGAAAACCCCGAAGAGGAGAGATAACTTTTCCCATCCATATAGGGCCAAGGAGAATAACTCTCTCATAGCTGGAGGGAGAGGGTGTTTCAGGATTTTTCTTTTGCTATTTTTTGTTTTTTTGTGTATAATATATAGGGAAGCAATAAAGGAGTTTTGAATGGATATTTCACCTTTTCTTTTTGAAATAGCGGAGACACTTTTTGTCAAATATACAGCCTTTTTGCAGGGAAGGGAAAAAGAGAAAGTTTCTCTCAAAGGCTCTCTCTCTGATTACAAAAAGGCGTTTCAAAAATTGAGCAAAACGATGCCTTCTCTTTCCTATGAGGAGAAGAAACTGGTTCTTCTTCTCTTTTCGGCCATGACCCATGATAAGCCCCAGCAAAATCTCTGGGATGTGGTGAGGTTTTTTCATCGTCACCCTAAAAGACAACTCTTGTGGCTATCTCGTATTCTCTCTTCTGATCATCGGTTGTACACGGATGATTGGATGATAGTGCAGGGAGGATGGCCAGCCGAGAACCAGATGAACGAGTTTTTTACCCTTTCGGATTATTTGTCCACTATTTACCACCATCGGGTAGTGCTCAATGTGATTGGCTATGGGAAATTGATCAAAAATCTTTTCCCGACGGTAAAGTCGAATTCTTTGCCCTTTTTTATCAAGAAGGGGCGATATACCACTCTCTCGGCTTTTTTGCATGATATTGAGGTGTTCTTCTCCCATGTGAAGTTTTACAAGACCTTGGTAAATGAATCTCTTCTGGGAAGTCCACATCAACCATGGTTTGAGAAAGAGCCTTTTGCTACCATGATCGATACGATCAGGGAGAATATGGACACCACAGAGGAAGAGACCCTTGAATATATCTCTCATATGATGAGTGCCGCGGTGAGAGTGTTATATACCGATCTTTTCAAAACCTATCGTCCTTTGTGGGTTTTCTATTTTTATTTGGTCTATCTGGTGTTCATTCGTCAGGATACGCAGCAGAGTATTGAGCATGCCATTCAGATGCTTTGTGTTTTACCAGAGGAGATTTCTCTTGTTCTGTCCTTTTTCCATCCGGAAGGGGTATTTTTGAAAAATGGGCTTATCAAGTTAGTTTCTCGGGACTTTTTTATTGAAGAGGACGAGGAAGAATCGCAAAACTCCTTTGGAGAAACGCTTCCTATTCTGTCGAAAAACTTTGAGGTGAACAAAGAGGATTTTTATCGGTTAATCAACTTCTTCCTTGATCGTAATGAGGCCTTGAAGGCTCAGTTGACCTGTCCTGTGGTTCTTCCTTCCAAGGGAGAAGAACCAGAAGAAGCCACTCCACCTTTTGATATAGACTGGCTTTTTGAGTCCACTTCTCGTGAACCAGAACCCGTTCAGAAAGAAAACACCACATCGGTGATCACGGTAGAGAAGAAAGAAACTCTTTATGAGATCATTAAGCCCAATATCAATCTCAGTAAGATTATTCTTGATGAGGATGTGAAACAGGAACTTCTCAATGCGGTGGATATGACCAAGACGATGAAGGTTCTCAAGAGGTGGGGAGTGAAGCCTTCGCTTGCCCAGAAAGAGGCTTCTTCAGTGAAGATTCTTCTCTATGGTATCTCCGGGACAGGAAAGACGATTACGGCTCAGGCACTTGCCGGCGAGGCTCATGCGAAACTTTTCAAGGTAGATGCCGCGAACCTTGTGAGTTCTTTTGTAGGAGAATCTACCAAGAACGTTAAACGGGTCTTCGAGGAATACTATAATTATGTCAAAAACTCCAAGGAAACCGTCTTCTTCTTCATCAATGAGGCGGATCAGCTTTTGAGTTCGCGAGGTATGATTCATCAGGCGGCCGACAAGGAGTACAATCAGATGCAGAATCTTCTTCTCGAGGAGATTGAAAACTTTCAAGGGGTGTTTATCGCGACTACAAATTTGATTGAACTTTTTGATGTAGCCTGGAACAGGCGTTTTAATATCAAGATTCGCTTTGATGTGCCCAAGTATGAGACTCGTTTGAAACTCTGGCAGGTTCATATCTCTGAAAAGATGCCACTGGCTCCAGATGTGAATCTCGAGAAACTTGCGGAATATGAACTCGCTGGTGGGTCTATTGCTAATGTGGTTTACAATGCGGCTCGAAAAGCAGCTGCCAGGACAGGGACAGAACAGATTATCACACAGAAGGATTTTCTGGATGCAATCGACAAGGAAATGAAGTCTATTCTTGGTCTTTCTGCCAAAAAAGTGGGTTTTAATCGATAAGGGAGTGGCATGAGCTGGGTACTTTTTGGGGGACTTGGCTATGAAAAGAGGTTGTGGGAGGTTTTGGGAAAACCTTCTTTCAAAGTAGTAGGAACGGACTATGTCCTTTCTACGGAGTCTTTTACCCCTGCCCCATGGGCGGATGGGGTGTTTGCTGAGTATCTCACTCATAATTATGCCGGGCTTGTGGCTGAGTCTGAAGGGATTATTCATCTGTCCAATAGCCTTTTTTCCTGTTATGTCGCTATAGATATGGCCATTCTTTATCAAAAACCTGCCTGGGTTTTTCTTCCAGGGAGATCGTGGAGGCTTTTGTTTCTTTCACAAGGAGAAGGGGGATGTATAGGATGTACAGAACCATATCATCCACCAAAACCAGCGATGGTATGGGAGAAGTTCTCTCCTGAATGGCTTGAGCTTTTGGCTACTTTCTGGAAAAATTCCCCCACAAGCAGTACTCTCTGGGAGAAGGAAGGGGAGATGAAAATACTACCACGAAGGGAAGATTGTCCTTTGCATGGGGAGGAGCATCCTTATGCCACAGGGAAACATCAGCTTGTGGTGGCTGTTTCCTGCGGGGAGAACTCTGTAGCGATTACGCCGTCTTTTGAAAGGGCAATAGATCTCTCCGGTTATCTTGAGGAGATAAAGCCGTTTGTGCGCCTTCGAAAGAGCAATGTTTTTTTTGTAGAGATGGAGTATGAAAAATTTTCCTGTCTTGTTTTCAGACAGGGGAGGTTTATTGTAAAAGGTACGAAAGAGAAGAATACGGCTCTCTATCTTTATCGCCAATTGGTGGGAGTTTGAAAAAATTTTGTGTCGTTCCACATTCATACAGAATGGTTATCTTCACACAAAAACTGAATACTTGTTCGGCCATCTTTTCTCTTTCAGTTTTAGGCTCTTTTTGTCACCCATCTTCCTTCTTCTACGAAGCGCTCCCGCGCGGGGCAAAAGGGGCGTTATCCTCGTCGCATGCTACGCATGCGCCTCGGACGGAGAATGGGCCGCTTTTGCGGGTATAGAAAGACCTCTTTTCTTTGCGGGGAAGTCCTTCCTCCGTGGGCGACATCAACTCGTCCTCCTGAACTTCGGAAGTATAGCGCCCACCTCGCTTCGCCGATTCCCCGCTAAAGCGGGGTCCCCGCGGCTCCACTTCGGTGGGCTTTTGGGGAAAAGCAACAGAAGATGTCGCCCCGGGTGCCTCCTGCACCCTCACTCCGGAAGGACTTCCTCCTTACGACAAAAGGCACACAACCGCAAAAGCGGCCCGGTGGGGTACAGAAAAAAAGGGCGATAAAAGAACCGTGCATTCTTTCACCAGCACGCGGGGCTTCTCTTCCAGAAGGGGCTTTTTAGATATATCACCGCGGCAGGGGCGAGGGCTATGACTTTGTTTCAGCAAAGAGCAATGGTTTAGCTGAAACAGGGTAATAGCTCTATCTTGCCCTAATGCTTTCAAGAGCAACTTTTTTCAATAGGCATCATAACAAAAAGCTTTTGTGTTGTTTCCCTGTTCATAAGAAATGTGAAAGTAGCTATTCAGTTTCATATGTGGAACGACAAGAGTTTGAAAAAATTTTGAGGACGAGAGGGATTCTCCTCTTGACAAGGAGAAAATTTTGCCTTACAATAATAGTCCCGAATGCGGGAAGTGAATCTGCCGAGATAGCTCAGTAGGTAGAGCGGAGGACTGAAAATCCTTGTGTCCGTGGTTCGATTCCACGTCTCGGCAGTTTTTTTATTATAGGCAAAGAGGTATGGTATGAAGAGAACCTATCAGCCAAGTAATATCAAACGTCGGAGAACGCATGGGTTTCGTGCCCGAATGAAAACCAAGGATGGACGGGCTATTTTGAGTCGTCGTCGTGCCAAGGGTCGAAAGAAACTCACGGTTTCTGATGAGTTTTAAGTGGGATCGCTCTCGCCGTTTGCGGCAGGAGCAGGCTATTCGTCAGGTGTATAGTCAGGGCACCAGGGTAAAAATGGCCCGGGGTGCCCTTTTTTTTCTTCCTGCGGAGGATCTGCGAGTGGCTATCAGTGTTTCCAAAAAGACGGGTATGGCTGTGGTGCGCAATCGTCAAAAAAGGTTGGTGCGGGAGTTTTTCCGTCTTCACCAGGAGGAGTTTCTTCAGCCTTTCTGGATGATGTTTGTGGTGTATCAGCCCTACAAGAATCTTGGGGATCTTTCTTCGGAATTGTTAGAGGCCTGCCAGAGGGCAGGGATTCTCGTGTGCAAAGAGTCTTGATAGGTCTTATTCGGTTTTACCAGAGGTATATTTCCATTCATTTGCCCCGTTCGTGTCTTTATCATCCCTCTTGTTCGGAGTACACCGTGGAGATGATTCGCCGGCATGGGGTTTTTCGTGGTCTTGTTGGGGGGATTCTTCGCGTTTTTCGTTGTCAGGGATGGTTGTTTATAGGGGGAAATGATCCTGTTCCACGCTTTTTTTCCTGGAGGAGAATTTTGAGTCGGTATCCCTTTTTCTGGAAGGGGAGAAGAAAAAGATGAGACCCTTGCACGGATGTTTTCTTTCCCTGTCTGGGTCAGGGGCTACGCCCCTGAAACCCCGATTTTTCTGTTTACAAGAGCCGGTTTGTCTTTTTTATTCAAAAAAATTGGTTTATTTATTACAGCACGGAATATTTTGATACTAATTTTTGTTTCTTTATTACTTTTTTGAGACCTTTGCACGAATGTGCAAAGGTCTCAAAGATAGAGAACCTTTCCGAGGATAAGCTGGTGGGTGTTTTTCTCAATTAGGATCATGTTTCTTTTCTTGCCATGTGCACTATCTCTTCCCAGGAGAGTTTGCCCCAGGCAAGGTCATACTGGAGCTTGGCACGACGGGGACTTTCTCCACTCACAAACACCCGTCCTAAGCCATGAAGGCGTTGCTTGAGGGAGAGAATCTTCTTTTTGAGTTGAGAGACCTCCTCTATTTCCCTGTCGGCAAAGTCGGTGAAAGGTTTGGGAACAAGGGGATTGATATCCACAATAATCTCCGGGGTATAGCCATAGGTTTTGGCCTGCTGTTTAGAAAGAGAGACGATCTCTTTGATAAGCGTTACCATTTCCTGGAGGTCTTCTTCTGTTTCGTCCGGGAGACCTATGAGGAAGTAGAGTTTGATTCGTTTGATGCCAATAGCGGTGGCCTGTCGGACCTTTTCCAGAAATGTTTCATTCGGGATCATTTTTCGAATGAGACGTTTTTGTTTTTCGCTGGCGGCTTCCGGGGCAAGAACAAGGGTTTTCTTTTCGTTGGTGATGATCTTTTCTAATAAGGAGGGGGAGAGGGTTTCAATACGAAAGGCGGAGAAGGAGAGTTCAAATCCCATGCGGTTTAATTCATCAATGATACTCTCAAACTCAGGATGGTTGGTAAGGGTTGCCGCCACTAACCCTAATTGACGGGTTTTCCCCTGATAGAGAGAAGCCGTCGCAAGGATACTCTCCTTTGAAAAGGCCTGATAGTCTCCATAGAGATGAGAGACAAGACAAAAGCGGCATCGATAGAGACAACTTCTCGAGATTTCTACAAGACCTCGCATGGGAAATTCATTGTCCGGGGTGAGAATCACTGTGTGAAGGGGATTGGAGACGGGGTGGGAGAGGAAAGCCTGGTGCTGAGAGAGAATATCCTCCGGGCGAAAGATACCCTCACCTGAGGAACAAAAATTCCACCACTCCCCCTCATGGGAAAGCAAAGCCTCTACCACAAGAGGAAGGGCAAATTCAGCATTGGTGGTGATGATGAGATTGGCGAGATGTTTGAGATAACCAGCGAGAAGGCTACACCCAATACCGCCTACCACTATCGACGGATGAGACCGCCTGCTATTTTCAAGAGGAATACCCGAAAGAGAAAGCATCCGGATAAGATGAAGGATATCCACTTCAAAAGAAAGACTGACCATGAGGACATCAAACTCTTCTAATGGTCGTCCTGTCTCGAGAGAAAGAGGTTTGTGTTCTCCCTCGTAGAAGAATCGCTCCACAGAGAGAAAGGGATAAGACTGAAGCAGATGATACACCCCCTGAAACCCGAGAGAGGCCATTCCTACCTCATAACGTTCTGGAAAGATGAGGGCAATGCGTTTCTGGATTTTCTTTTTGGGATAGGGATAGAGAAAAATCTCCTCGCGTTTTCTCATGAATACAGAGACTCCTCAAGAAGCAAGCGCTTTTCTATGAGAAAGCAGAGAAACTCCGCCCCTTCTCGAATCTCTTTTCGAAGCTGATTGAGGAGCGTCTCATCCACCGACTGAGAAGAGAGAAGCTTCTGGATACTCTCCTGCATGGTCATTTCTATCAGTCGGCCAAAAAGGGGATTTTGTTTCACAAGGGAGAAGAGTTTCTCCTCAGGACTTTCTCTGGTGAGAGCCACTTTCAAGATCTCGAGCGTCTGGCGAAGTTCTTTCAAGGTCGAGAGAAAGTTCTGCGAAGCATAGGGAGAGTGAGGTGTGGGGGGAAGGTGATAGGGCTGAGAAGGAGAGGCCACACCTTCTATCACCTGAGAGAGGGGGAGATGTTCCATACCCTCAATAAAAAGTCCCCCTTCTGTGGCATTGATGGTGTGGATAGGGAGTTCTTTAGCCCGTCTTACAAACCATTCTTTGAAGGTGAGGAATTTTCTGTCGGTGAGTACAGAACCAGAACCATTCCAGGCCTTGACCTCAATCCTATCAGAAAAGGTTTGAGAAGTGGCATTGTATCCCTCGTAGGTGTGAAATCTATCCACGGTACTATAGAGCATACTTTCCAGGGCATTGTGGGGGGCGTGAGTATAGCGTTCAGAATAGGCTAAATCCTGTCCTACAAAGACAACGGGATCACATCCTAATCGATAGGCAAAATCGTAGGCTGTCGTGGAGACGGAACCTCCACAGAGGAGATCCCCCTTTTCTCCCCAGAAATGCCGGAAAACCTGATAGAGAGGAAGAACGGTATCATAGAGAAATATCTTTTCACGAGGGTAATGGACAAAAGTAAGAAACGAAGCCCCACTGTCAAGGATGAGAGAGGGCTTCTGTTTAGAGGCTAAAAGATAGAGCGCATTTTTGTCCTGGGGATCGACACTGACAACAAAATCAGCCTCTATACCCAATCTATCAAGGTAGGCAAGGACGGTATCGGTGGCGATGAGAATCCAGTGTCGTTTTTTTGCCTCCGTGAGAAGATGAGCGTTTCTGGCAAGGGATGGTCCTGCCCCAATCACCAGAGCAGGATAGTCTTTTCCACTTCCAAAAAGATGGCTAACCCCGGGAAGGGAAGAGTAAAACACCGAGTTTTTGAGAATGTTTCTCACCCAGAGTTTTTGAAATCGGCGGGCGGTAGCCTGGTTTATCTGTCTTCGGGAGAGATAGGCCACAAGAAGCCCGTGAAAAGAATCATAGACATCCGGAAAAAGAATTGCATACGGACGATGGATATACAAATTGAGTTCTCCTATACCTTTCTCAGCAAGGTAATCGATGAGAGGCTGAGGATCCCCCTGAAAGATTTTTACCCGCGGATTTTTCTTTATTTTCTCCAGAAAGTCTCCATTCCATGAAGCAAAGGTATCGTCGTGTTCATAGACGAGAACTTCGTAGGAGGTTGTATTTACAATATATTCAACCACATAGCCAAGTCCCACCCCTGCGATCACGACCACAGGAAAGGATGGATTGAAATGTTTGACCACCCGTTCTGCTTCTCTGAGAGGATGGGCGGAGTGAAGAGAGACTTCCTTCTCCTTGAGTTTTACCCGTAGATTGGGAAATTGTCCTTCAATCTTTTCTATCTGCATCAAGCATTCCTCCAGAGAATATGATTCTCACAGCCTCTTCCCAGGTGAGATCGGTTTTTTGCATATTGGGTTCTTCGACAAGGAGAAGATAACCAGTGGTGGGGAAAGGAGCGGTAGGGATATAGACCACAAAGAGATCTGTTTTTTGAAGATTCTCAGGGAGGATATCTTTTTTCAATTTTCCCATCAAAAATCCCAAACTCTTGGTTCTATCTCCGGGAAAGTCCACCAGGACAACCGTTTGAAAAAGCTGTTGATTCTCCTCATGGAAGACAAGACTTGCAATCTGCTTGATAGCCCCATAGAGGCTTCCGATTCCGGGGAAGTGTTCAAAGAAGTTTTCGATAGTACGTCGAAACCACCGTCCCAAGAAGGTGCGCAGAAGCACACTCAAAAGAAGAAGAAAGACAAAAAGACCAAGAAGGGTGAAAAGTTCTAAGAGCCACACATTGACACGGAAAAAACTCTGAAGCTGAAAAAGAGAAACAAGGGTCTCCATCCACTTGTGGATGGCCAAAAAGATCCATTTGAGTAGAAAAAATACCCCAAGCAAAGGGATAACCAAAAGAAGCCCTTCTAAGAAACGATTGCGAATGAAAAGAAGAATGCGTTTCATGGTTTTCTCCTCAGATCTTTGAGAACTCCAAACGATACAAGAAAAGCCGATGCCTGATCAAGAGAGGTGTGGAGTTTTATAACGTCTTTCTCCTCCACTAACATCAAAAAACCGGAGGAAATATTGGGGACACCGGGCACAAAAACCTTTAGCCAGGTTTTGCCTGATGGATCGATGGAGGTACTTTTTCCCATGACAAACCCCATGGAATAGACCCTGTCATGAAATGCCTTCACAAGCACAACTTCCCCCGTTCCTTTGGTTTCTCTTGGTTTTTCTTTGAAGAGAAAAGCGAGGAGTTGTTTTATAGCGCGGTAGAGAATATTGACACCCGGAAGGGTATCCATGAGAGTATCCACGAGGGAATGGATCCAGCGACCCAAAATCCCCTGGAGGATAATGCCGACTACAAGGATAAACACTAACATGAGAATAAAACTTCCCATGGAGAGGAGAAACTCTTGCCAGGGAGTCTGGGGAGAGAAAAAGAGGGAGAGAATATCAAGGGCGCGAAGGATATTGCGGACATACCCAAAAAGCCATACCATCACCCAGAGCGTGAGACCAACCGGGAGAAGAAAGCCAATGGCCTGAAGGATACTTTTGATAAACCATGAGAATACCCTTTTCATGGTTTTCCTCCAAAATAGTCAGTTTGGATGATCATTCTTCTCACAATACGGGAAAAGATGGGGGCAGCAATTTCACCACCGGTATGTTTTGGGCCGTGAATTCTATTGACGGCGACTACCATGAGGTATTCTGGTTTCTCAGCCGGAAAAACCCCCATAAAAAGGGCACTGAAGAAATTGGGATAATATCCCTGGCCGTTTTCTTTGGCAATTTGTCCTGTTCCTGTTTTGCCAGCGATGGTAAGCCCCTCTATACGGGCAGAGAGGGCTGTTCCATTTTCTCCGACGACCTTTTCCATCATATGGAGGATAGTTTCACAGGCCGTAGAATCTAAGACCTGGTGTCTTTCTTTTTCCTTGCCTTCATAAACCAGAGTGGGCGATTCATACCATCCATGATCGGCAAGCGTCCCCAATGCCAAGGCTAACTGAAGGGTGGAAACACCAATCTCCTGTCCAATAGAGGTCATGTATTTTGAGAGGCCGGACCATTCCGAAAGAGAACGGAGAATGCCTTTGGCTTTTCCAGGGAGAGGAATAGCAGGAGTTTTTCCAAAACCAAGGTTCGTAAGAGTATGGTACCATCGCGTAGCCGTGAAACGGTCAGCGACCTGGACCATACCTACATTGCAGGATTTCTGAATGATCTCTGCCAGGCGAAGGTTGCCATGAGCAAAGCCATCCTTGATTTTTGTCTGGTATATCTCTATACTTCCCCCACAGAAAAAACTCTCATCCTGTCTGACTAACTTCTCCTGAAGGGCAAAGGTGGAGGCAAAGACCTTCATCACAGATCCTGGTTCATAAGCGACAGAGAGAGCATAATTGATAGAATTCCTCTCACTAATGGTAGTATACACATTGGGGTCGTAGCTTGGCCAGTCCACCATGGCAAGAATCTCCCGATTGGAGATTTTCATGACAATTACGCTTCCATATTCAGCGGAAGCTTCAGTGATACCCCTGATGAGCTCTTCGAGGGCAATTCGGGAGACAAGGGGATCAAGGGTGGTATAGAGATTCTCTCCTTTTTTGAGCCTTTCATCAAAGAAGAACTCAAGACCGGCGAGTCCTTCATTGTCAATATTGACATAACCAACAACTTTCGCTGTTTCCAAAAAGCCATAATACCGGCTGTTTTTTTTCAAAAATCCCCAGCTATCCGATGGCCATTTGCCGGGGTAGTTGGTGAGAATGGTTTCGAGTCGGTTTTTTTGCGAATAGGGGAGACGGCGCTTGAGATAGACAAAGTCTTTGGTACTTTCAAGAACACTCATGTCCTGAAGAGAAAAGACCTTTCCTTCCATTCCCACAAGATGAGTGATAAGCCACTGTCTTGTTTCTTCTGAAAGTCGTGCAGGTCTTATATAGAAATCATAGTACTCCACATTGAGAGTGAGAGCGTTGGTGTATCTATCGTAGATAATTCCTCGTTGGGTAAAGGTCCCTTCTGTTCCTGAAGTTTTGACTTCTGGCCAGAGAACGAGGGTCATGATTCGATAAAAGAGAAGCACAAAGGCTAAGAGAAAACCTAGAATAACGAGCGTTGCCCGTTTATTGACCATATGTTCCCCTCTTCTTTTGTATTAGTATACCAAAAAAGGGTAAAAAAAGCCAGTTTTGAGACCTTTGCACATTCGTGCAGAGGTCTCAAAAAAGGAATAAAAACAAAATAGAGTATAAAAAATATTCTTTGTAGTAATAAATACCTCCATTTTTTTTGAATAAAAAAGACAAATAAGCCCTTCTGAACAGAAAAAGCGGGGAAGAGGGGCGTAGCCCCTGACCCAGATCGGGGAAGAAAACACCGTCGCAAGGGGTTATTGTCCCATTTCCTTGCTAAAAATTCGTTTTTTCTTTACAATACCACAAGAAAGAAAAGGAAAGAAAGGAGAAATCATGCTTCCTGTTTCCATACCGTTTTTGACGGCCAAGGTTTCCCTTTTTGGACGGGATGATCTGAGAGAATACCTTGTGCAGACGATTTATGAAAAAAACAGGTTTCGTATTTTGATTCTTGATGAGAAGAAACTCTTTGCTTCCTTTTTCAGTCGTGAGATGCGTCGGATTATCCAGCAGACGGAAGTGGTGCTTTGTGGCTCGAATGTGATTGCATGGAGTATCCGGCTGCTTACAGGTCGGCATGTGGAGGTGTTTTATCCCATCACCATCCTTCTTGATATTTTGCGTATTGCCGATGAGATGCAATACTCCTGTTATCTTTTGGGTGGAAGCAAAAAGGTGGCCAATGAGGCCAGCAAAAGGATTCGTCGCTCTTTTCCCAATGTGCGGCTTTTGGGGTATTATACCAATGAGCTTTCGGAGAAACAGTGGCTTGATGTGCTGATTTCTATCAGAAAATCCTGTCCACAGATTTTTATAGTAAGTTTTCCTGATAGTGTGTATCAGGAACGCTGGATTACCAGGAATTTTTCGTATTTTTCTCAGTCGATTATTTTAGGGATTGATACTTCCTTAGATGTGTTTGCTGGCCATCGAAAGATGGGTGTGGTGTGGGATGAAAAGAAGGGGTGGCGAACGGTTTGGTTCTCGTTTCGGCCACTCACATGGTTTCGTCAGGGGGTCATCATTATGGCGGCTATAACCAAAAAAATCTTTCAGCGTGAGGAAGCCTGATGGGTGAAGAACGCTTTTGCGATATTGCCCTTATTATAGGAAAACAGGATAAAAACCTGCTCTCGCTTGATATCTATACCCATCATTATCTTTTGCCTTTTACGCCGCGTTTGAGGACGATTGATTTTGTGGTTTCTTCTCTTGCGCATGCACGTGTCAATCCACTTCTTGTGCTTACCCCGGAGGATACCGATATTCTGCATGATTATCTTGTGAAGGGGTGGCCTGAGAGTGAGATATATGTTTTTGACAAGCAAAAACTTGAGATGGAGTTTCTGCCATTTCTGGACACCTTGCATGCTGACTATTCCCTGAAGACCATCGGGATTTTCTATGGACATTTTCCAAACTGGTTTTTTCCCCCGGTCAAACGGAATCTT
This sequence comes from Longinema margulisiae, assembly GCF_025266855.1. Taxonomy (GTDB): domain Bacteria; phylum Spirochaetota; class Brevinematia; order Brevinematales; family Thermospiraceae; genus Thermospira. The sequence goes on along the minus strand of NZ_CP053071.1, from coordinate 396,410 downwards.
CCAACTTATGCTGTCCTCCAGTATGAGACACCAAAGGAACAGGTGCCGGTGGGGGTGATTCTTCCTTTCAGGGCGTTTGAGGACGGGATTCGAGCTACTTCACAGGCCAACCTCTATGATTTTTTGGAAAGTCTTATCACCAACCTTTCTCAAGAGAAGCGCATGCAGAGGGTGAGCCTGAAGGGGTATTTCCGTCCGCATTATACCCTTGAGGAGTATTATCAGATTCATATGGATCTTCTGGATGATTATTATTTTTTGGACCATCTGAATTCTCTTGTGCCGGTGAGGCCGTTTACGGTGCCGAATGTGGTTTCACGCACCTATCGTTCCTCTCATGTGATCAATTCGATTGTGGGAGAGAATGTCCATATCTATGGGAAAGTGGAAAACTCCGTGATCTTCTCCAACGTTATTATAGACAAGAAGGCTGTTGTCAAGAACTCTGTCATCTTGCCGGGGAACCATATTGGGAGTGAAGCCCACATTGAGCATACGATTATCGATGAGTTTTCTATGGAGAATACTGTCCCCAATATTGGGGCAAAGTCCCGTATTGGGAGTTCATCGGCTGTTCGGCCCAATGAAAGGTTTCCCCAGTTGTCGAGTGGATTGACGCTCATAGGAAAGGATATTATCCTACCGGAAAAGAGTATTATTGGAGGAAATTGCTATATTGAGAGTTTTGTTCCCCAGAATGTTTTGAAAAGGTACCATGTTCTCAGAGATGGGGAAAGCCTGTTACATGATGAGGAAGCATAAAGTTTTCCCAAGAAAGGTACCGATATATAAATGAAATACAAATAATCCCCGGAGAGGAGGGTAACTATGCCAAATTCAAAGCCCCAGGTACTTCTTGTGGCAACAGAGGTATCTCCGTTAGCCAAGGTAGGGGGATTGGCGGATGTGGTGGGAGCACTGGCCAAGGAATGTCACAACTCAGGTAAGGTCAAGGTAAGTGTGGCCCTTCCCCGGTACAATGAAGTGGACAGGTTTCTTGCTTCACAACAGATCAAGGTCAAGAGACGAGAGGAGTTTCCTGTTACCATCGGGACCCAGTCGATGGTGGGTGCCATTGAACATGTGGTGTATCATGATATAGATATTTATCTTGTGGATCAGCCGCATTATTTCAAGCGCAATGGTATTTATTTTGATGAGACATACAAAATTGACTACGCGGATAACCTTGAGAGAATGGCATTTTTTACCCGTTTTGTCTTTGAGGCCCTGAAGGTGCTGGATCTCAAGGTGGATATTATTCATGCTCATGACTGGCAGTGTGGGCTTTTCCCCTTCTATCTCAAGAGTATTTACAAAATGGATGGGTTTTTCAAAAATACGAAAAGTGTTTTTACCATTCATAACCTTTCCTATCAGGGTATCTTCTCTGTGGAGCAGTACGGGATTCTTGGTGTGGACTGGAAATATTTTACCATCAATGGGCTTGAGTTCTATGGGCATATCAATCTCTTGAAAGCGGGGATCAATTTTGCGGATATGATTACGGTGGTGAGTGAGACGTATGCAAAGGAGATTCAGTCGCCAGAATTCGGGAATGGCCTTGAGGGGATCATCAGGGAAAAGGCTGGTGCAGGCCAGATTGTAGGGATTATGAACGGGGTCGATTATGAGGAATGGGATCCAGAAAAGGATATCTATCTCCCGGTGCACTATAATGCCAAAACCTTGGATCAGAAAAAGGCCTTGAAGATCGCCTATCTCAAGGAGAAGGGGATTGCCGATCCTGATCCATCAAAGCCCCTTGTTGGTATGGTGTCAAGGCTCGTTGATCAGAAGGGGCTGGACATTTTGCTTGAGATTATTCCCCGCTTGATGGAACAGGGGGTGTATCTTACCATTCTCGGTCAGGGGAAAGAGGAATACGAGGTGAGGCTGAGGGATTTTGCCCGCCATTATGCCCCTTCTTTTATCCTGTCTATTGCCTTTGATATTGCAGAGTCACACAGGATTATGGCTGCCTCGGATATGCTTTTGGTTCCTTCTCGGTTTGAACCTGCTGGACTCACGCAGTTGTATGCGATGGCCTATGGGACTATTCCTGTTGTTCGCAGAACAGGGGGGCTTGCGGATTCAGTGAAACACGGGATAACGGGTTTTGTGTTTGAGCCTTATACACCGGAAGCCCTTTTGGGTATGGTTTCTCAGGCCATTGCGACCTACAAACAGAACCCCGCTCAGTGGGAAAAGCTTATGAAAAATGCGATGAAAGAGGATTTTTCCTGGAAGCAGAGTGCTCAAAAGTATATTGAGATTTATAAACGACTGTTGCAGGAGCGATGAGGCATTTTCTTTTGATTTACTATGCCATAGCGGTGTTCTCCGGCGTGGTGGGAATAGCTCTTGTGGTACTGATGTTTTTCCAGAATCTTCGTAAGCTTGCGCTTGTCTATGGGGTTTTTGTGGGGGCTTTTTCTCTTCTTCTTGTGAATATTCTTCTGCAGTATTATAGCTATTTTATCTTAGGAGAGGTGGAAACACCACAGAAGTTGTGGTGGATGACACTTCTTATCTTTGTGTCCAAGAGTCTTTTTTTCCTGGGTTTTGGACTGGTTATGGTTTTTCTTTTTTCAGGCAAATGGTGGGTATACGTTATCAGTGGAGTGGAGTTTTTCTCTGCTGCTCTTGGGATTGTGGGAGGGATGATGTTTGCTTTCTTAGGTTTTTCCGATGAAAGGCTTAGGCTTCTTTTGTTTTTTGATCAGTGGGGATGGGGAACGCTTATGGTGGTGTTTCTTGCCTCTACAATTTTTTTTCTCTGGTTTCGAACGCTCTCTGATATGCCGACGCTTCTTTCTCGCGTTATCCGTATTCTTCTTGGACTTACCATTGTTTTTCTCCCTCTTTTTGCGGTCGATAATCTCTGGGAACTCTTTCAGGTCAAACTCGGGATATTGCCGAGGTGTTTTAATTTCAGTCCGTTGTATTATACGCTGTGGAATTTTTTGACGTTTGGGTATATGGTGAGGTTCTTGGCGGAGAAGAGTTTCTGGCTTTCTACTTTGGTGAGGCCTATTCCTGTACGAATAGGAGAGATAAGATTTTCTCAGAGGGAACGGGAGATTATAGGGCTTCTGATCCAGGGGGATGATAATTCGACCATTGCGTCGAAACTGTATATTACCGAACATACGGTTCGCAATTATATTTCTAAACTCTATGAAAAAACGGGCACTTCAAATCGGGTGCAGTTGGTGCAGAAATTGATGAGTCTCGTAGAGGAACAGGAGTAGACTGAAAGAAAGATGAGGGGTTTCTTTGTGAATTTGTGGGGAAACTTGACAAGGGAGTGGTTTTGCCTTATAATATACACTCACAATGAATGACGGAGTACGGGGCGTAGCGCAGCTCGGTTAGCGCACCTGCCTTGGGAGCAGGGGGTCGGTAGTTCAAATCTACTCGCCCCGAAGAAGGCGCCTGTAGCTCAGCTGGATAGAGCAACAGCCTTCTAAGCTGTGGGCCACAGGTTCGACTCCTGTCAGGCGCAACACGTGGTGGGTATAGCTCAACTGGTGAGAGCACCGGTCTGTGGAACCGGGGGCTGTGGGTTCAAGTCCCACTATCCACCCAGAGAATACAGAACGCGTCCGTAGCTCAGCTGGATAGAGCAGTGGACTTCGAATCCGAAGGCCGCAGGTTCGAGTCCTGCCGGGCGCGCAGAAAGATATAGAAAATGAGATAGATCATAAAGGGTTGTTAGCTCAGTTGGTAGAGCAGCTGACTCTTAATCAGCGGGCCGCAGGTTCGATCCCTGCACAACCCACAGGATGCGAGTGTGGTGGAATTGGTAGACACGCCAGACTTAGGATCTGGTGCCGCAAGGCGTGAAGGTTCGAGTCCTTTCACTCGCAGGCGTCGTTTGCGGGAATAGCTCAGTTGGTAGAGCGCTACCTTGCCAAGGTAGATGTCGCGGGTTCGAGTCCCGTTTCCCGCTATTTTTTTTATACAGGGGTTTTGGATGGAGATAGTTGTTCAGTCTTTTCCTGATTGTTATGCAGTGGGTTTTCTCTCATGGTCAGTTCTGGAAAGTGCCGAACTCTGGCAGCGTGCCCTTGCGCATCTTCAAACCAGTGTTGATGTACCTGGTTTTCGGAAGGGAAAGGCACCTTTCGATATTCTTGAACAGCGTTATGAAGAGATGGTCAAAAAAGAAGTAGAAGAAATTGCCCTGCGAGAGGGTGTGAATAGACTTCGAGCGGAGCACAACCTTGTGGCTCTCTATGATTACAAGCTTTCTTCTGAGGTAGCCAAGAATGCTTCTTTGCGAATGGTGTTTTATTTTGGCAGGGATGTGGTTGTTCACAAGGGGCTTGAGGCGATTAAACTTTCGTCGGTAGAATATGAGAAGGTCGAGTTGACCGAAAAAGATATTGTCGAAATGGTGAAACGTGACCTTGTTGAGCCAAAGGAGATTACCGGCAAGGCAGAAAAGGGTGATGTCATGCACCTGCTTTTCAAGGGCAGGACGGATCCTGTCGTGGTGCGTGTGGATGATATCCCCGGCAAGCTTGTTGGCAAGAAGGTAGGGGATACGGTCGTTTTAGACTGGAAAGAAGTAGGAAATCTTGTTTTTGATGTTCTTGAGGATGTGCGACAAAAGGGAGAAACAGAGGTTCAGATCCTCAAGGTGTTGCGGGCTTCTGATGTGGATATCAATGATGAATCGCTCTATGCCAAAACGCCTTTCCAGACCAAGGAAAAGTATATCGAGTTTTTGAAAAACGTGATGCAAAGAGAGATTGACACTATCAATCATCGCCACAGGGTGAGGGCCCTCAAGGAAGCGGTGAAGAAGGATCTTGATGTTGAGCTCAGTAAGGGTGTTTTTTATGATATGGTAGAGTCCCGCTTCAAGGATTGGTTTTTCTCTCATTTCAAGGCTTCGGTTTCTATGAAGGAGGTGCTCTCCGACAAAAAACTTCCTGAGGATATGCTCTCTATGATGACCTCTGTGTATGATGATCTCAAGTTTTATTATGCGATGATTGACTATGCCAAGAAGAATGGTATTGAAGCAACTCAGGAAATGATTTCGAGGGTGGTGATGCGACAGGCAAGTGAGGCTGGTGAAGATTACAAGGATTATGTGGAGAAGATGACCAAAGAGGCCTGGGATAATGCTTTGGCACAGGCTCAGTTTGATGCCGCTGTAGAAAAGTTTATGGAAAAGGTGACCTTCAAAGAAAAGAAGGTGGTGGGATACTACGAGTTTATTCAGTCTGAGGCATAAGAAGAGGTCGATGGATCTCGTATGCCGAAGTGGCGGAACTGGTAGACGCGTCGGACTCAAAATCCGATGGGAGCTGATCCCGTGAGGGTTCGAGTCCCTCCTTCGGCAAGCCCTTCCAGGATCACTGGAAGGGTTTTTTGTTTGGCGTTCTTTTACCTTTTTCATGGGAAAAAAGGGGGAAAAGGGTTGTGACAAGGGTGCTTTCTGAGAGATCAGGGGCTTTTGATCGTTTACTTACGTGGTTTTTTTGTTCTAGGCGGGATCTTCCGTGGCGAAGAGAACGTTCTTTGTATAGTGTCCTGGTTTCAGAAATGATGCTTCAGCAGACACAGGTTTCGCGGGTTGTGGAGTATTATCATCGGTTTATGGAGCGTTTCCCCGCCCTGGAGGCTTTGGCGGGGGCTTCTTTAGAAGAGGTGTACAGGGTATGGAGTGGGTTGGGGTATTACAGGCGAGCGCGTTACCTGTGGGAGACAGCTAAATGCCTGGTGAGGGATGGTCTTCCTTCTTCTGGATGGGAAAATTTACCGGGTTTGGGGAGATATACAGCTTCGGCGATTCGGGCTTTTGCTTTCAATGAGTGTGTGGGAGTGGTGGATGCTAATGTGGGACGGGTTCTGGCCCGTTTTCGGGGTATTCTTTCTACGAAGCAGGAGAGGCTTCAGAGGATGATGAACACTTTAGTCGCCTATGGGGTTCGGTTGGGGTATGAGCCCCGGGATGTGAACGAGGCTTTTATGGAGTTGGGGGCAGTTGTTTGTGGACGAGAGAGACGCTGTTATCTCTGTCCTCTCAAGAGTGTCTGTTGCACGTACAAACGAGGTGAGGATATTTATGTTATCCGGAAGAAGAAGAATTATGTCAATATCCAGGAGAAATGTTTTGCCTATCTTGGGGCGGAGGGAAGGGTATGGATGGTTCAGGGAGGGAGGTGGCGAAAAGACCTCTGGGATCTCCCTACAGGTGAAAAGAGTTGTGTGGAAGGGGAACGGCTGGGGGGCTTTGTGATTACCTATGGAGTGACGCATCATCGGGTACAGCGCGAGGTGGAGGTGTATCGGGTGAGAGAGGAGGCTTTGTCCGAGAATGGTCGATGGGTGAGCGTGTTTCAACCTGAGGTAGCCCTGGGTTCTCCTGCCCGGAAGTGTCTTGTTGTTCTCCAAGATTTTCAAGCCAGGAACTGAAGTTGGTGGTGATGAAGGCTTCGGCTTCTCGCTGGAGCTTTGGGTAGTCTCCAATGATAATACGGGCCGGGGGAAGAGATTTTTGAAAGAGGGAGGCATAGCGTTTACTTACGGTTCTTCCGTCGAGGATAAGCACAATGCCACGGTCAGATTTGCTTCGGATGAGACGTCCCACTCCCTGTTTCATGCGAAGCAGGGCCCGGGGAAGATAGTAGGCCATAAAGGCATTTATCCCTCTTGAGGTGAGGAGTTCTCCCTTGGCAGCAGGAAGGGCGTCCGAGGGGCTATCAAAGGGAAGTTTCTCAATGATCACGCATCGAAGATTATACCCACTCACATCGATTCCTTCCCAGAAACTGGAGGTGGCAAAAACGGCCGTTTTGGGATTTTTGCGCATGGTGGTAAGGATGGTGTGCTTGTTGGTTTCTCCTTGAGCCATGGGCAGGATACCCTCTGAGGAGAGGGTTTCTTTGAGTTTTTCAAAGGTGTCCTTGAGTCGCTGGTGAGAAGTGAAAAGCACCAAGGTTCCCCCTTCGTTCATCAGGATGTAGTCTTTGATACAGGTGAGGAAAAATTCATCTACCCTGAAATCTCTATCGCTTTCTAACAGGTGGATCTGGGCTTGATTACGATAGTCAAAGGGAGAGGGAAGGCTTATGGTGTGTATTTTTCTTGGGAAAGAAGGGGAAAGCCCAATACTTTCTCGAAAGTAGGTGAACTCTCCATTTACAGAAAGGGTGGCGGAGACACAGAGACTGAAGTGTTTGCGAAGGAAGATGCCACGGGAAAGAAATTCTCCGACCTCAAGGGGGCTATGGCAGAGTTTGATATTGGGGTAACGGGGATGGGTGGAAACCTCTATCCAGCCAACCTCTGTGGGTTTTCTCTCCTGATTAAAGAGGATGTTATACACCTGAGAGACATCGGAAAGGCTTTTGATACGGCGATCGATGGAGGCTAACGCCGGCGGAAGGGTGGGTTCAGAAGAGGTATTTGTCATGAGATTTTTGAGTTCATTCCAGAGATAGCTATAACGAGAAATGAGTTTGCCAACTTCCTCAAGACGAACACTGAGAAAATGAAAGAAGTCACTTCGTTCCACCTCATCAGTAATACGAAGTTGAGGTCCTGTATGGTGAAGTTTTTTATAAAGAGGAATCCCATCGTGAATGATGGCATGAATGGAATCCACGATGGAGGTATGGGTTTCAAGGAGATTTTCCTTGAGTTTGGCAAACTCCATCTGGTCTTCATACCGTGGAGGCTGGTGTTTTTTGAAGAGGTGAGGGAGAAGGCCTTTCGGATGGTTTTTTCTATCCGTATGATAAAGACGTCCCATTTTCTGGAGAAGTCCACGGAGGGAAAGTTCTACACTCTGGCTTTTGAGAGCCACATCCTCGAGATGATGGGCCTCATCGAAGACAATGGCATCGAAACGGGGTAGGTAGGAAATATAGGTCTGTGGGTCAAGGGAGGAGAGGATGAGGGAATGATTGGCAATAATAATCTGGGCTTTTTCGGCTTTGAGATAGGCCTTTTGATAAAAACAATTTCCCCCAAAGGGGCACTGTTTTCCCTGACAGGTCTCTCCATCGCTTGCGATTTCTTCCCATATTTCCTGGGGAATTTCCCGGGGAAAATCCCGACGGCTACCTGTTTCAGTGGCATGTGACCATTTTTCAAGATCTTCGAGAAGGGTTATTTTGGACTCATCGGGATTATCAAAAAGGGAGAGAGCCCGGTCTTTGTCACCAAGAAGGTCTTTGAGTTTATTTCGACAGAGATAATTGCCTCTTCCGGTGAGAAGGGCTACCTCAAGGGTCTCATCTGTGAGGGCTTTGATGATCTCGACAACCAGGGGGATATCCTTGGAGGCAATTTGGTCCTGGAGATGAATGGTATGAGTGGCTATGGCCACTTTTTTGCTATTGGTGATGGCCCAGAGAGAGGCTGGAATGAGGTAGGCGAGGGATTTTCCTGTACCGGTGCCGGCCTCTGCAAAAAGGAGGGATTTGCTATTGATGGTTTCGATGATGGCTTCCACCAACTGGATTTGTTCTTCACGGCTTTCAAAGGAACGGATATGCTTGGAGAGGAGTCCACCTGGTTGGAAGATAGCCTTGATCTTTTCTACGGAGAGTTTCTGTTGGGGATGAACGGGGAGTATAATATTGACAAGTGTACATTCGTTGTCTATGATGAAAAATCCCATCCCAAGGTTCTGGACACGCTGGGCGACAGAGAGATCATTGGTGGATGGTTTGAGATTTTCTTTGGGATTCTGGTCGAAAGGGGGATGATTATGGATAAAAACATCGCCCTGGAGGCTTCGGTGGAGGTTGTAAGGGGTGGCCATGTCATTTCCATAACCCACCACTTCGATAGAGGTTACTTTCCCCTCTTCGTTGATAAACCCACAGAAGGCCACTTCCTGTCCGTCGTTTTGCTGGATAGCCGTCTGGATAGCGGTGACGACTTCAGGGCTGAAGTGGTTATGAGCCTCGTCTATCATGGATTATAACCTTTTCCATACCGGTCCCTGTGGGGTATCCCTCACTTCGATACCACGCTTCAGGAGTTCCTCTCTCAGGGCATCAGCGCGGGCATAATCTTTGTTTTTCTTGGCTTCGAGACGAGCCTGGAAGAGGGCTTCTTCCTCGGGAGAGAGAATATCGACGGATTCTTTTTCAATGAAACCAAGAACCTTCTCAAGGGAGAGGAAAAAGGTAAGCATCTCCTGGGCATTGGCCAACGTAGCCTGATTCTGGTGTTCATAGAAGGCACGAATCATCTCAAAGAGATGCCCCATGGCTTCGGCAATATTGAGATCGTCATCCATAGCCTCTTCAAAAGCCTGTTTCTTGGAGAGGAAGGTTTCATGGAGAATAGCATAGAGTTCCCCGCTTTTTTGTACCTGACGAAGGGCAAAGAGAAAATCATCGATACGTTTGAGAGAAGATTCGGCTTGTCTCACCAGATCAAAGGTGAAGTTAAGGGGTTTACGGTAGTGAGTGGTAATGAGTGCATAGCGAATGGCCCGGGGAGAAAGCCCCTTGGCTAAGAGGTCTCTCAGGGTGTAGAAATTGCCTTTTGACTTGGACATCTTTTCTCCGTCAACAATGAGGTGGGTGGCATGAAGCCAGTAACGAACAAAGGGTTTGCCTGTATAACACTCCGATTGGGCTATCTCATTCTCATGGTGGGGAAAGAGATTGTCAATGCCCCCACAGTGGATATCAAGAGTTTCTCCTAAAAGTGAGAGACTCATGGCTGAACATTCAATGTGCCATCCAGGTCTTCCCTCGCCAAAAGGGGATGGCCATTTGACATCACCGTCCTCTGGAGTCCATTTTTTCCAGAGGGCAAAGTCGCTTACGGATTCTTTGTCGTATTCATCGGCGCTGAGGCGTCCGCTGGCGGCTGCTTTGAGAGTGGAGGTGTCAAGGTGAGCCAACTTCCCGTAGGAGGGAAAGGTGGAGATCTTGAAATATACCCCGTCTTCTGTTTCGTAGGCATGGCCCTTTTCAAGCAGGTACTGGATAATCTCAATCATCTGGGGGATATATTCCGTTGCTGAGGGGTAATGATCAGCAGGCAGTACCTTGAGGGTTTTGATATCTTCGAAAAAGGCCTGTTTGTAGATAGCGGTGTAATCGGAAAGACTCATCCCTTGCTGGAGGGAATTGCGAATGGTTTTGTCGTCCACATCGGTGAGGTTCATCACATGGATAACCTTGTATCCTCGATAGAGTAGCCAGCGCTTGAGGAGGTCTTCAAAAAGAAAAGTGCGAAGGTTTCCAATGTGGGGGTAGTTGTACACCGTAGGTCCACAGGTGTAGAGACGAACCCTTCCTGGTTGAAGGGGGACGAACTCCTCTACCATTCTGGAGAGACTGTTGTAGAAACGAATGGGCATAGAGACTCCTTTTGTTTATCTATGTTATTATACGAAAAAGGAGGGGAAAAAGCAAATGAGTGGGAGGGGAAGGTATAGGAGGCTTTTTGCTATTCCCTTATTTCAGCTTGAGGGGAAGGTTTTTGCTAAAAAAGGGGAGAGGGTTTTTGCTTTTTCCTTCCGGGTGGGTTTGGAAGGCTTTGGCTATTCCCTTATTTCAGCCAGAGGAGGAGTTGTTTGCTGAAACATGGTAATAGCTCATTTTCAGGTATTTTCTCCACCTCCTCCCAAAAGACAACATTTCTCTTGAGTTGCGAGGGAACCCCTCTCCTTATTTGCCATCTTTTGTTTTTTGTGCTACAATACTATAAGGAAAAAGAGGAGTCTATGGCGAAGAAGCTTTCACTCTGGGTAACCCTTTCTCTCTGGGGGATGTCTTTTCTTCTAGCTCTTGTATGGCTTTCGACGGGAGAAGCTCAAAAGGTTGGGAAAAAGACACCCGCGATAGGCAAACGAATAGCGGTTATTGAGATTTACGGGGCTATCACCTATGAGGGAGAGACGGCGGGTCTCATGGGGCTTCGGACAGGGGGAGTATTGGCCTGGCTTGAGGATTTAGAAAAGGCGGCCAGTGATCCCATGACAGCGGCCATTATTCTTCGTATCAATTCTCCGGGGGGAACGGTGGGAGCCACTCAGGAACTTCATGCTGCCATTCAGCGGGCAAAAGAGAAAGGAAAAGTGGTGGTGGCTTCTTTTGGGGATATCGCGGCTTCGGGTGGGTATTATATCGCGACGGCGTGTGATGCTATTGTGAGTTTACCCGGGACACTTACAGGGAGTATAGGGGTCATCATGCAGGGGTTCCAGTATCATGAGCTTTTGCAGAAGATTGGCGTGAAAGCCTCTGTGATAAAGTCCGGGAAAAACAAGGATATCTTTGCCGGCTATCGCGAGATGACGGCCGAAGAGGAAGCTATTCTCTTTTCTGTGGTGAGTAATACGTATGAACAGTTTCTTGGGGCGGTGATGAAAGGGAGAAACCTCTCCCGCGAAGAGGCGAAGGGGCTTTGTGATGGACGAATCTTTACGGGGGAACAGGCTTTTCAGGTGAAACTGGTGGACAAGTTAGGGACCTTTGAAGATGCTGTGGCATTGGCCCGTGAGATGGCAAAACTCCCTTCTTCTGCTCCTCTCTATTTTCCGGCAGAGGAGGAGATGAACTGGAAGCAACTCTTGAGGCGTTTAAGCCTGAGAGGGAACAATATTCTTTCGGTGGGGATGCCCTCTTTTCCTTCAGCAAAACTCTGGTATTATATGACCTTGGAATAAAGGAGACACTATGAGATGGCTTAAGTTTTTTTTCGTTTTTACTCTTGCCTATGGATTTGCGAGTGAACCACTTAACTGGGTGGTGGCAACTGTGAATAATAATCCTATAACCTTCTATGATGTTCAACGATACAATCAGTTTATCACAGAGAATTCTGGTGGTATGGTGACCAATACCTTTGAAGAGGGTCTTCAGAACTGGTTTACCTATTATATTCTCAAGTCGCTTGCCGAGAGCGATAAACGTTATCAACTTGCCCCAGGGGAAATTCAGGATGCGATGCTTCCCTATGTCAAGATGACAAATACCCAGCCAGAATTGGTCTCTCTTTTCAATAAGTATCGGGATCTTTTAGAGATGAGAGTCGAGGTTAATCTCTATATTCAGAAGCTCACCTTTTTCAATGAATCCTTCAAGAGGGAACTCTACCAGGGTATTGATGAAGCCGAGGCGAAGGCTTTTTATGAAACCAACAAGACCAATTTTCTTGCTCCTCCACTTGTGAATCTCATGGTTTTTGCGGCCCTGTATCCTGAGAATGCTTCTCTCACTGAACTCGAGACTATTGAAAAAACCTTTGAAGTCCTGGCCAAAGAAGCCACGAAGACGACCAATGGCAATAGCTTGGTGGAGAAATACAAAAAATCCGTCACCTTTACCCCGTATTCGGGGAATAGTGGGCTGACCAATGTTCAACATCTTTTTCTGAGTGGCTATCCGGAGGAAGTCCTTGGGCTTGCCCTTGATCCCACGTATTACAAGCAATACCTTGACAAGGGCAAGGTTTTTGGTCCCCAGGTGCTTCAGTTCCGAAAAGACAAAAAGAAGTATGTGCTGGTCATGCGGGTTTTGCAAAAAGAGGAATCCAAGGTTTTGCCTTACGAAGAGGTGAAGAATTATATTTATACCCTTCTCCAGAACAAGCGAGTGGAAGATGTGGTGAGAAAATGGTGTGCCGACCAGGTGAGAACCTACAAGGTGTCTCTTGAAATCAAAGACAAAACCTATCAAGGAGCCTACGATGCCTATATACGAAGGTAAACTCAGTGCGAAGGGGCTCAAATTAGCCCTTGTGGTGGGAAAGTTTAACTCATTTATAGGAGACAGGCTGATAGACGGAGCTCTCAACGCCTTTGAGCAACTTGAGGGAAACCCTGAGATGGTGGATATTTACAAGGTGCCAGGGAGTTATGAGATTCCCGGGGTGGTGAGACGGCTTTTGGATGCCGGTAAGCATGATGCTATCGTTACCTTAGGGGTGGTGATTCGTGGACAGACTCCTCATTTTGAGTACGTGGCCGGCAATACCTCCAAAGCCCTGATGGAAATGGCCGCAGAAGGCAAGGTGCCTGTGGTTTTTGGGATTATCACAGCAGATGATGTAGAACAGGCCATTGATCGAGCCGGCGTGAAGAGTGGGAACAAGGGATATGAAGCTGTCTTCACCGCCGTGGAGATGGTGAGCCTTTATAGACAGATGAACCATGGCAAATGAGGTTTTTGTCAGGACCACAGGGAAAGAACTCTGTTTTCTTGCCCTGTATGCCTATGATATCGCTGGACATTCTCTTCAGGAGCTTTCTTCTTTCGTATGGCTTATGGATGTGTATGGCTTTGACAAAGAAGAAGGCTATCTTCCTCCCCTTTCTTTGTCGGATAAGGGGATTTTTCGCCATGGGGAGATGATTTTCAAGGGAGTGGTCAACGAACTCACACTTATTGATAGCGAGCTTCTCCCTTTTTTGAAAAGACCGATTGACAAACTTTTTGCGGTGGACAAGGCTATTCTTCGGTTAGGGGCGTATCTGATTATCTTTGAAAGAGAGATGCCTTCGGAGGCTATTTTTTCACTATGTGCTAAGTTTGCCGATCTCTATGGAGAAAACGAAGCCCCTTCCTATATTCAGGGTGTACTGGGAAGTTTGGCCAAAAAATGGCGAAATCAACCACAGGATGGGAAATAATGCAGGCTTTTGATGATCTTCTTCGGCTGATTGAGATCTTGCGTTCTCCCGAAGGGTGTCCATGGGATAGAGAGCAGACCCTTTCTTCAATGCGAACGGCAATCCTTGAAGAGGCCTATGAGCTTGTGGATGCCATTGACACCGAAAACAGGGAAAATCTCATCGAAGAGATAGGGGATCTTTTGTTTGTAACCTGTTTTGTAGGGTATCTTACCTCTCAGGAAGGGTTGACCACCATAGAGGAGATCCTTACTTCAGTCAAGGCCAAGCTCATTCGTCGGCATCCCCATGTTTTTGCTGAACGAAAAGAGATGAGCGTGGATGGTATTCTCTCCAATTGGGAATCCATCAAGGCTCAGGAAAAAACCTCTTCAGAGCATCCCTTGAAAAGCATTCCCAAAAGTCTTCCTGAACTTCAGAGGCTTTATAAAATCCTTTCCAAGATGAAACGACTCAAGTTTTCCTGGGAGTTGGAAAGTCTTTCCTCTGTCAAGAGGGAGATTGAATCCACGGTTCGTCATGATCCCAAGACTTTTTTCAAGGGCTTTCTTCTCTATGCTTTTGAACAGGGTATTGATCTCCCGGCCCTTATTCGAGAACTTTCCTCCGAACTCATTGAACACTATGATAACCAGAAAAAAGCCACTTCTGGGAAAGAAAATTAACAAAAAACTCAAGTTTTCGTGAAAAAAAGCGATATCTATAATAGCAAGGATGCGAAAAAGAGTTCAAGGAGGACAAGTATGCGGATTGAAAGTATAGGGTCACCCCCTTATCAACAACCTCATCCTGCGCCTACCCCTCAGGAGAAACAGGCTCTCGAGAACGAGATAGCGGAGGTGAAGCAGGAACTCCAGAAAGAAGCTGAGCAGAACAGCCAGAAAGAAGCGGCCAAAAGAGAATTTGAAAGACAGATTCGGCTGAACGAATATTACATCAAAGAGCTTCTTTTCCTTTTTAGTTCAAAAGGAAACGCTGAAACCATTGAAAAACTGGCCAAACTGCTCAAAAAACAAAAAGAGATGCTCTCCCGTTAATTTCCCCGTTCAAAAGCGTATATTTCCATAACGTAAAGTTTGCCCTCATGGAGTACAATCTTCCAGATGTAAGGCTTGTAAAGCTCAGGGGAAAAGGGAGGGCTTCCCTCGAAGAAAACCCTTTTCCAGCCTGTTTCATCGACAATCTCATACATGGTGACCTCTTTCTCGTGGTGAATACCTACAGGGGTGGCAATATATACCCCATAGCGAATATGCTCACATTCTTTGAGAAAGTTTCGGCGAAATTCATTTACGTATTCCTGGTAGGGGTCAAGAGGATGACCCTTCGCATAAAGTCCACACACCTCTTCCAGGGGGCGTTGAGGACAGGCAAGGGGGAGAAGGGAGGCCTGGTTTTCATACCAGAGTTTCTCTTCATCGAACAGAAGTTCTGAGTTTGTTTTCTGATGTTCCTGAAGAATGGCGAGTTTATAACCGTTTTCTGGTTCCAGATCATCAAAGAGGCCTATCTTGAGCCATTCTACGAGAGTTCGCCGGCTGAGATGGGGATGTTTGTGAAGGAAGTCAAAGAAGTCTTTGTAAGGTTGGCGAGATACTATCAGTTCTTTCATCGAAAGAGGAATATGGTTGAAGTGCCGTAACCCCAAACGTATTTTTCCATGTTCTCGTATGTCCTCGATACGACTCAAGTTAGCAGAAGGTGGGAGAAATTCCACCCCCCAGACCAAGCGTGCGTAGAGAATGATCCTGTTTTTTTGTTTTGTGTGATGAAAGTAGTTGAGGGTAGCGACAGTAAATTCAAGAGGATATTTTTGACAGAGGGAGAGCAAAAGACTGGGGCCAAACCAACGGAGTTTTTCTTCTTTTTTGGAGGGAAGGTATTTTCCCTCTTGTAAGAGCATAAGCCAGTAATGAGAACGGAGTTCTTCTGGTGGTATGGTTTTTTCTATCTCATGTTTGAGGATAGGCCACCGGGGATCGTCTTTATGAAGGAGAGAAAGAAATTGTTTGGCTTTTTCGAGGGGGATAAATCGAGAGAGATAGACCTGAGCTTCTTCTCTATACACGAAGGGACTGCGAAGGAAGGGGTGCATGACGCGGGAGATTTCTCGAAAGAGGTCCTTCTCAGTGGGAATCACGTGGTGTCTCTGGACGAGAAAACGGAGATCGGTGAAAACAGGATGATCCGTCCATCGGAGGGCCAGGGGAAATTCATGTTTGAGAGGGATATCGTAGCGTCTGAGGTTCTCAAGAATGTCCCACACCCAGTGGGTCTGAAACTTGAGAAGGACAAGATCCTCTCCAAAGTGGAGAATGTCTTCTGTGGTCTGAAGGATGGGAATACCCTCAATTTCTCCTACGAGAGAGAAGTGGTTTTCTATTTCCCTGCGGCTGAGAAGAAGGCTATACCGGTGGTCTTTTCTTGAGATCCAGCCTATGTTTTTGGGATAGTGCAGAGAGAACCAGCGGAGAAGGTGAGAGAGAACACGGGAGGGAAGAAAAAGAACGAGTTTTTTGGGCCGGATCTGAAAGATGACTGATTGAATGAGTTTTTTTGTTTTTCTTTTTTCGTGGAAAAAAGGGGTAATATTGACAGGAGCCGTATGGATAAGAAAGGGAGAGCGGTATCGGATGAGTCGTTCAAGAAGGGAGAGGGTTGTCGTTGTAAGCCAGGAGGGGGAAGAGGCATCTTTTTCGCAAAGAGGAGAAGTGGTTTCTTCGGGGGGATGGTAGGGAGAAAGAAAAGGGACATAAGAAAGAAGATGAGAGACCTCCTCGAGAAATTCGGGGTGATTGTGAAAAATTCTCTGCACCTCTTCATAGGAAAGAAGGGTGTCTTTTTTCTCCTGAGGAATAGAAGCCACAGTCCGGAGGGAATGTCGCTCTGTGAGAGAAACAAGCCTTCGCAGGCGTTCGATGGGTTTGGTTTCGGTGTAGGAACAGAGCACCCAGAAATGAGTGTCCCATTCCTTCTGGTAGTAGCTCAGCGCTTTCTCGGCAAGTTGTTCTTCTTGTTCTAGTTCTTCTCCTACGAGGAGAAACACATCTTTTTTATACCGGATGAGAACATCAGCAGAAAGGGTTTGTTTCTGGTGTTTGTGAACAAAGGTGACAAGGGTAGAGAGGCTTTGAATACCCTGCTGGGTGCAGGCTATTACTATGGCGGGGAAGGCCCTTTTCCCTCCGGGGGCATGGGTCATGACTTCTATCGCATAGACAGGCTTCAGGTTGTAGCGTTTGGCTATGAGAGCAAGAAGGGCAAAGTGCTGGGTAGAATACCTCTTGACAAAAGAGATGGCCTCCCATCCCCATTGCTGGTAGAGAGAGGCCACTTCCTGGAGTTCAAAGCGAAGGGAGGAACCCTGCAGGGAAAGAACAAGATGTGTCCAGAGCATCCCTATTCAAGGACTATTGTGAGTTGTTTAGCGGCGGCATTCACAAACGCCTGCAAAACATCCTCTTTTTTTGTCGCGGAGGCCGTAATTCGGGTGTTTTCGGTCTGAAGTACCTCTTTGTTTTCGATGTCCACCATCTGAAGAGAGACCTGATAGGCTCCGATATATCGCCCTACCGTTTCATTGTAGGATATATCCGATGGCATAACGCTCACAATCACTACCTGTGAAATCCCCTGGCTTTTCAGAAGAGAGAAAACAGAGGGGTTGAGATCCACAAGGTCTGAAGCAGATGGCCTTTCAGAAACTCGTTTGATCTTGTAACCACGTTTAAGGATGGCACTTTCCATTTCGGTTTCTAAGGCTTTGAGGGTTCGCCATTCGCTTCCCTCCTGCACAAGACAGAGAACAGCCGTTGTTCGTTCCTGTTTTTTGAGAGAAACACTCTTGAAGGATACGGTGAGTTGAGATTTACTGACGGCATCCCTGAGTTGAGTATACAGAGGTTTGTAGGCATCACCAAGGGAAAGAAGTTCTGGAAAATCCATATCTATGGTAGCTGTCATACGATTTTCCGGGATACTATTCTTGAGATTTTGAATTTCACAGATCACCTGTCCATTTTTCCCCGAGAGAACAGAGCGTGTCCATTGACCGGTATTTCCTCGCAGAGCAAAGGAAACGGGAATACCTTCCACAGGTTGTTCCTGGTTTCCAAGGTAGATAACCTGAAAGGTGAGTTTTCCTCCCCTATCGGTATCAATCGTTTGAGGAATATTCACAGCCCGAATACGGATATTTTGAAGAAGGGAGGTGGCTGAAGAGGCATAGACGGCTATCTCATCTCTGCGTTCTTCTACTTGGGTGGCACTGACAATGGCTCTCTGGTAGGCTTCAATAGCCTCCCGGATTTGTCCTTCTTTGACGGCATTTTCTGCTCTGCGCAGATTCTCATCAACAAGGGCAAGTTTTCTGGCCAGCTCAGAGAGGATACGTTGTCTTTCGTTTTCCATAGCGGATCGACTAATCTTAGCCTGGACCCACACACGGGTATACTTGAGGCCATCTTCATTGACATCCTCTGTGTACTGTTGAACAATCTCTACCCCTGTGAGACGGGCTACTGATCGGCTGCGGACAGACTGTCGAAACTGGGTTTTGAGACTTTCTTTTGAATCTTCGCTTATCATTCCGTAGGACTGGATTTGTTTGTCCACTTCAGCCTGTTCAAAGATGGTGTTGGCTATTTTGGCTTTCGCATCAGCGAGAGCCTGATCTTTGAGTTTCTCCAATACATCAATACCCTCGGCATATCCTACCGCATAGAAAAAGGTCTTGTCCTGAATGGTTTTGGTAATCCACTCCGGTTGTTTGGTGGTAGGAACGGTGGGAGATGAGGCCGCCCTTACGTTTTGGCCTCCACAGGCTAAAAAAATACCCATCATGAGAATGATCCCGCCTTTCAAAGACCTCATAGCATACTCCTTGTTTTTTTTCTCCAATACTATACCACCATTTGGAAAGAAAATCAACAAAAGAGAATTTTGGATAGGGGAAAAAGGAAATAAAAAAAGGCCGCCCCGCTTGTGGACGGCCTTTTTGTTTGTTTCTGTTATTTCAAACCTGTCATCATGATTCCCTTCACGATATAGCGTTGTCCAATGATAAAGACCACAATCAGTGGGAAAATCACGATGAGAGAAGCAGCCATTACGAGATGCCACTGAGATCCGTAAGTGGACTGGAAGGCCTGAAGTCCTACTGGCAGGGTTTTCATACTATCCTTGTTGGTCACAATGAGAGGCCACATGAAGTCGTTCCAGGTGAAAAGGTAGGTAAAAATAGCCATGGTGGAGATCGCTGTTTTTGAGAGAGGAACAATAATAGTGGTCAGAATCTGCCATCGGCTAGCCCCATCAATGTAGGCGGCTTCCTCCAGGGAAGCGGGGATAGAGAGGAAATATTGACGGAGCATAAAGGTACCATAAGCAGAAAACGCACCGGGCAGAATAAGAGCCGGATAGGTATCAATCAGAGAAAATTGGGGGATAAAGGGGAAGATACGATTCAGGAAAAACCCATTTTTCATCATGATGAATACCGGAATCATCATCACCACACCGGGAACCATCAAGGTACCAAGATAGGTGAGAAAGACCTGGTCTCTTCCAGGCCAGCGAAGCCTTGCAAAGGCATAGGCGGCCATAGAACAGGTGATGATTTGAAGCACAACCACCGCTACGGAGACAATAATAGAGTTGATATAGTACTGAGCAAAGGGGGTAATACCCTGTCTGCTCCATCCGGCAAAAAAGGCCCCATCATAGGTGAGTTTGGGGATATTCATCTCTGTTCTCCCGAAGAAGTTGTACCACCACGGAGAGATAATTCGCTGAGGAATAATCTTGCCATCAAACACATCTTGAGGGTACTTGAGAGAGGTTGAGACTGTCACAAGGAAGGGCAGGATAAAGATGACCGCAAACAGGGCCAGAATAATGTAGGCGATGATTGCCCTGATCATTTGCTGGCGGCGTCTTTGTTCCTGAAGGGAAAGCCCCCCTGTTTTTTCTATAGCCATATTTTTTGTTTCTGCCATAGATTTCCTCCTTTAGTATTCCACGTTCTTTTCGGTAAAGATCCACTGCAGCAGGGTAGCGATCATCACAAGGCCAAAAAGGATAACCGCAATAGCGGAGGCATATCCCATTTTGCCCCATTTGAAGGCGTTGTTGTAGACATAGTACACAATGGTTGTGGTTGCACCGGCCGGGCCTCCTCCTGTGAGAGCATACTGAGTTCCAAAAGCTTGGAATCCACCGATAATACCCATCACAAGGATGAAGAAGTTGGTAGGACTGAGAAGTGGCCAGGTGATGTGCCAGAATTGTTGCCATGGAGTTGCCCCATCGATTTCTGCAGCCTCATAGAAATCCTGAGAGATCCCCTGCAGACCGGCAAGATAGAGCATCATGTTGTATCCAGCACCCTTCCACACATCCACCACGATAATTGATACCTTTGCCCAGGTTTTGTCCCCTAACCAGTTGGGTGGGTTGGAGATACCGATAGTTCTGAGAATGCCATTGATGATACCATAATCTGGATTGAGGAACCATCGCCAGACAAGGGCTACGGCCACGATATTGGAAATCACAGGCAAAAAGTACATCACACGGAAGGCCACAATACCCTTGAGGGGCATATTCATGGCCAGAGCCATGATAAGAGAAACCATCATCCCAAGAGGAATGCCTAACAGGAAGATGAAGGTATTGAAGAGATACTCCTTGAACCGAGTGTCACGGAGAAGAATATCTTCAAAATTCCTGAGGCCTACAAACTGAAGACCATTGTTTCCGGTTGCCTGAACAAACTTGATATAAGCCTCAACACCCTCTACAGCTGGTTCGATCTTGAGTTTCATACCCAGAAGAGAGGTTTCGCTACCCATTTCTCCTGTTTCCGTAGCCTGAACTGAGATAGGGGCTGATTCAATTTTGCCAGCCGGGATAGTAGTCCCTTGAGGCAGTTCAAAGAACCACTCTCTATCACGAGGAGCCTCAGGGAGTTTCAAAAACATATCGGCTACGATCGTAGTCCCTGCAGGGATAGTGACTCTTTCGTTTTTGGTACTTCGGACCACGATTTCATGGCCTGGTTTTGTCAGGTCAAGACCAATGGCGACTCCTTCCACAGGAGTTTCCCATCGAAGGTTGGCCGACATGATTTCTGTTCTTGAGAAGAACAGATCTCCCTCTTTGACAGGGGGAACATCCTTGGGAAGTTTCTCACTCACGATATCAAGGATTTGTCCCCGTTCGTTGGTATAAAAGGTCCATTGCCTAAGAGCATTCATATCCCCAAGAGAAAGGGTGTTTTCTTCGGGAGTGAGGACAATATCCTGAAGAATCTTGTAGGTAATGGGAATTTGGGCATCTTTGTAGCCCACCTTGCGAGTCTTCACAGAAAGCTTTGCCCCCGATTGAATCGTGATGGTGGTATTCGTGGCCTCTGTGGTTCTTTTGAAGGCCACCCTCACCTTGGCCGGGCTTGCATACGAAAGCCCATCCCATTCGGTAAAAGCCAAGTAAAAGGTAAAGAAGATAGGGAAAAACGTGATGAGCAAAAATCCGATCAGGTTTGGAAGCAAAAACCCCCATGCCGTTAATGCTTCTTGCAACCGCTTCTGGAAAATATACTTGCGGTTATCCGGTGATACCTGTGCCATAGTTTCCTCCGCCAGAAAGATTTCTCTTCTCCCAATTATTGTAAGACAATTCGCTTTTTTGTCAATATTTCACGGGAAGTTTTTTTGGAAAAAGAACATTTTTTTGACGTTTTCTCTATCCTCACTGAATAGTGGCTTTCATCTTCGAGGAGAAGAGGGGCTATAATTTTGTTGGTATTTTCTATTGAGAAATTTTTTGGGATTTATACCATGGTTTTTAGCTATTCCTTTGTTTCAGCGAAACGACGGCTTTTGCTGAGATAGGGTAAGAGCCATGTTGTTAAACATTGTGTACCAAAGAAGGGAAGAAGATGAACTGAGACTTCTTTCTAACCCTTACAAACTTTTTCTTTTTCGTCGATATGTTTTTTTCCTGGGCTTTACAGCAGAGTACTTTGATTAAGGAAAAAGGAAAGCTCTGAAAAAGCCCCTTATCCATGAAAGACGATGTGCATCCACACACCTGGATTGTGGTCAAGAAACCTCAAAAAATCAGCCACAGGGATTTCATATACGATAGAAGCTTCTTTTGTTCGGTAGGTGGCATCAGCCATTCCCTTTTCCCGAATACAGACGGGATTTCCTATGAAGGAGCCCTTTTCTTTCACAAGAGAGCCGTCGTCTTTTGCGACGACTCCTGAGGCAAGAATGAAGATGGAAGCGCAGGGTTTTCCGCTGTCAAGGAGGATGGTGTTTTTGTCTATTTCCCGTCGGTGAAGGATGTTTTCCAGTTCGGTGATCTGGGCTGAGGTGAGGGCCGCAAAATAGGGATTGGCTTTGATCACAGACCAGGTTTCCCCATTTCGGAGTTTGGCGATATGTTTGATTCGTTCAAGGATAGGGGTATTTTCTACCAGTCGAAGAAAGGCTTCTTTTTCTATGACAAAGGCATCCACGTTGGTGAGAGCCTTCACCGTGGCCTGGCGTGGGGTGTCCTCGACGAGAGAGATTTCCCCGAAGTATTCATAGTTTCCATACACCTTTCTATTCTTCTCATCAGATTCATCTTCAATCACCACGTTTCCAGAGAAGATGAGGTAAAACTTATCCCCTTTTGTACCTTTTTTGATGATGGTCTCTCCTCTTTTGAAGGATTCTTTTTTGACCACAAGGAGAAGGTCTTTGATACGTTCAAAAGGGAGCCCCTGAAAGACTTCAATGCGGCTGAAGGCATCGAGAATCTCATACGCCTCTTCAAATTGATAGGTTTCCACCGGCGGATAGACGGTACTTGCGATCCCAAAGCGGGCAAGGGTGAGATGGGTTTCTTTGGGAAAGTCTTTCTCTGCGATATGATAGACAATGATTTTTTTCTGGATCTCTTCTGGAAGGGTATTGAGATAACTCACCGGGGTATGGAGGGGCGGAATTCCCGCCTCATGGTAGATAATATCACTCTCCCAGGGAAAATGAAGAAGTTGGTTTTTTCTTTTTTCGTCGAGAATACCCTGTTCATAGAGTTTCTCAATAGTCGGTGGATGGTTGAGGTGATCTGAAGAGTATACCATGGTTCGGTTGCGATAGATGAAACGAAAGCCTACGGTAGGAATGGAATGCAGTGTATAAAAGAAAGTGAAAAGAGCCCCGTGGATGTTGATGGGTTTGTGGATAGTTACTGGACAGAAGTCGAACATTTCCATGAGCCTGCTTGCCGGGATACGGGTGAGGGCAGAATACTTTCGCAGAAAGCTTTGCATTACCGTAGGGGTAGTATATATTTTCACCCGAAATTCTTCTAAGATTTTTTGAAAGGTCCCGGCATCATGATCCGCATGACAGTGGGTGAGGATAATACTATCGATAAGTTTGGGATTGACATTGGATTGGCTGAGCCAGAAGGTGGAATTCACCGGGGGATCGACCATGATTCCGCTTTTGTTGATCCATAGGATAAAGCCGGAGGTATTCTGATAAGGGTCAAAACCATGAGAGGGACCAAGACAGGTAATACCTAAAAGAGGGGGTTTGAAAGGTTCGGCCGAGGTATCCCCAAGTTCAAAAATGGCCTGAAAATTGAGTTCTTTGGGAATGGTAAGCTTTCGTAAGCCATCCTGAACGAGAAACCCGCCTTCTTTTTGGGGCTTAATATGGACCTCTTCAATCCAGAAACCTTCTTTCGTTATGGGTTTGAGATCCACCATTTCTTCAAGGGTTCTTCCACCACGAAAGTAGGCTATTTCCTTCTCAAGAGGGGGAATACCATAGGTCTCTGGATCAGCTATTTCTGGTTCAATGTGGAGTTTTTCCGGGCCAAAGATGGATTCCTGAAGTACAATTCGAAGGTTCTGGATGTGGTCTGGGTGGACATAGATGGTGGTCTTGGTTTTCTTGAGGAAGTAGTTGTAATAGATGGGAAACTCTATTTCTGCGACACTCATTCCTACGGCAGGGTGAAAATGCTCCATAGGAAGAACAAAATAATGGGGTACCCCTTTGGGAAGAAAAATGGTGTCTTTGAGGGTTTCCGGCGGGGAACCAAACTGGATATATCCCGCAGAGGTGTCAATGAGATATCCCCCACGTGGAAGAGGTGTGACATCTTGAGTGAGCTCGGTGAGGGGTTTGAAGGTCATGGGTTTTCCTCGTCGCTGTATTTAGCCCGAATGGCTCTAATCACATCATAAATGGCAAAGAAGGCTTCTACAACGTCCGGATCAAAGTGCTTGCCGCTTTCGGAGCGGATGTGGGCAAGTACCTTTTCCTCATCCCATGGTTCTTTGTAGACTCTTCGTGAAATGAGGGCATCATAAACATCAGCTAACGCCACAATGCGTCCTGAGATAGGGATTTCTTCTCCTTTTTTTCCAGGGCCTATCTGAACAGGGTCTGTGTAAATGTTTTTGATATGACCTGGATAGCCCGTTCCATCCCATTTTTCATGGTGATTGAGAGAGACCTCTGCAGAGAGGGTGTCCCAGTCTGAAACACTGTCTGAAAACAGGCGAGCTCCATACACGGGATGAGCCTGAATGATACGAAACTCTTCCGGGGTGAGTTTTCCTGGTTTTTTGAGGATCATATCGGATACGGCTACTTTGCCAACATCATGAAGCATAGCGGCTATACGAAGGGTGTCCTTGTAGATTCGAATATCCTTTTCCGGAATGTGTTTTTGTTTTGCCCAGCGATCGTAGATTTCAATGGCGTAGGATCCTACACGGTTAACATGATTGCCCGTTTCTTTGGGATCTCGAAGTTCTGTCATTTTGATCATCCGGAGAATGATCTCTCGAGTCATTCGTGCCCTTTCGATGGCTACCGAGGCATTGTTGGCAAAGAAATTTACCAGGCGCATGTCTTCTTTCGTGAAAGAAATGAGTCTGCCGTCTTTTGATTTTTTGTTGATGATTTGCATAACCCCGATAACCGTTCCCTGGGATGTAATCAGGGGCACGGTGAGGACTGATTTTGTTCGGTAATGGGCAATTTCATCAAAGTGTTTATTGAACTGGTAAGCGGTTTCTTTGAGCTGGTACACATCGGGAATGAGGAGGGGCTCTCCGGTTTTGGCTACATACCCGGCAAGCGAATGTTCGTTGATCTCAATTTCAAAGATAGAGTAGATGTATTTGTTGTTGGTTTCATCAATTTTGGCAAGGGCATCGTTCTGGACGTAGCTGAACTTGAGAAAGT
Organism: Longinema margulisiae; assembly: GCF_025266855.1. GTDB lineage: Bacteria > Spirochaetota > Brevinematia > Brevinematales > Thermospiraceae > Thermospira. Next base: position 371,522 of record NZ_CP053071.1, on the reverse strand, counting down.
TTCCTTCTCGAAGAAAGATTGAACCCGCTTCGGCTGAAGTAAAGGATCTGGCTTCGTAAAGAATGAGATCGAGAAGAGCATCAATGTCTTTGATGTGGTTGAGTTTCTCGGTGATGTTAAGAAGTTCCTCAATTCGATGTTTTCGTAGAGCCATAAAGCCTCCATGCTACTTTGTAAGTATCGGATAGGAACCAGTGAAATATTTAACAAATGAGAAAAAACTCCTAATACAAGGTGTGGCTGCGAATTGATTTCTCATTAAGATCTTTGCACGAATGTTCCAAGGTCTTAAAAAGTAATAAAAACAGAAATATTATAAAAAATATTTATTTTTATAATAAAAAATTGATTACGTTTCCAACAGGAGACCTGAAAGAGAGAGAAAAGGATAAAGAAGTTACCCCTGGCTCAAAAGATTTTTGTCAACTGTAGTATACAGGGAACATTTTAGATAAACAAGTTTTTTCTGGGGAAAGTACCCTTTTTAGGCCATAAAACAGGGCAATAAGTACGTACCATCCCTATGTTTTATATCACATCCTGCCAGTAGACACCATCGATAGCCTCATCACGATTATAGTAGTAATGCAAACGCACAGCAAGAACATTGGTTGCCCCTTCTCTTTTCCATACCCCCACATCCATTCTCTGGTTTATGGTTCGCATCAGCCGTTCTGCCCTTGAGGTTGTTCCTGGCAAACCATCTTCACTGTCACAGGCGAACATGTCTTTTTGAGCACGAAGAAGATAATAAAAACAATGTTTGCGCCCTTTTTCGTGAAATAAGTCAAGAAGATTCTGAATATGCTGTCTGCGCTCGCTTTGATAACCAAGTCTTGTTTGCCAGTCATTTTTGTACCCCAAGAAACAGGCTTTCCCTGTTTCAGCGACAATATTTGTCCACTCAGAAGAACGATATCTCACTCTATCAAGACGAAGAAAATACTTCAATTGATAACTTACATGCCACAAACATCGTTGAAAAACGATACCGGGATGTTTGCCCTGGTTAATCCCTGTATCTCCATCGACAACAAGAAAAAACCGAGAAAAAGAGTGTTTTTCTTGAATGGGCTTAAGAAGTTTGTCCCAACCTGCATGGTAATTATCCACAAGAAGGCCTGCTATTCTTGTATTTTTTCCTGTCAATGGGGAGGCTTGTTGCCTCTCCTGCAAAAGAATTTTAGCTTCTTCTCCTTTTTTCTTGCCCTGAACAGGAATACCCGTCCCATCGGCTTCTCCACAGGGTTTTTCTTTTTCTGAGATACTGAAATGTATCTTTCTCCCAATATTTTGAAGGTTTTTCCAGAGGGTGCTAAGACCTATTTTATACCCTGTGAAGGAAAGAATACGAGCGGCCACTCGATAGGTGGTAAGAGCCCCGGCTAAAGCCACTCTGTAGATATCTTTCAGGATTTGCCTTTTTCGCTTTTCTACACCAAGAAGAGATCTTGTGAGAAAAAGTTTTCTTCCACACTTTTTGCATTGAATTTGGAGCTGAGGAAGAGTGATCTTTCCAAAGGGCATCAGAACAAAAACAGTGTTTTTTCCATGCTTTGTTTTCCATATGAAGTGATGTTTTTCTCCGCATGTACAGGTGATACGACCTTCTTTTATTTCTTTTTCTGCCACTTCTACAGAAATCTGATGAACAAATGACTCAAACACTCCTTTGATGGCCTGGAGAAAAACCACCACTAACGTCTCAAGTTTTGTGTCAGGGTAGTCGATAGTCAAAGTGAAGGTGAATTCTTTACGCATGGGTTCCTCCTTGTGTCCTATTATCGGCCAGGGAGGAACTTTTTTTTGCTTTTCCTCATCTTCCCACTGCAGGTCTCCTGAAAAAAACGTTACCAAAAAATTCTGTTTTTTTGAACTAAAAAGAGAAATAAGCCATTGTAAATAGAAAAAGCGGGGTTTCAGGGGCGCAGCCCCTGGGCCCGAGAGGGGGTGAAAATACCCCTGCAAGGATCTCTTATCTTTCAGTGTTGATGTTGAAAAAATGTAATCAGAGAATTGTTAATGACAGGAGGGATTTTTTTGCTGGAATCTGGAATAGGTTTCCTCTATCCACTGGATGAAGGCTTTTCCGTAAATGAGTTCTATCTGGTTTTGCTGTTTGAGCTTGGTTTCATCCCAGTTCTCTATACCATAGAGGGAATAAAGGGTAAAAAAAGGAGCGGCGTTGAATCGTGTTTTGAGGATATGTTCGATATAGGCAATCTCTTTGTCTTTGAAGGCAAAGGGAGCACGATACAGAACCACCATGCTTTCCTGTACCTGAAGGACGCTATAGTGATTCTCGTGGTAGCTACTTCGGATCTCTTTTGTGGGAAATCCCTGTTCTATGAATTTTTCCAGAAGATGTTGATCATTGCTAAAGTAGATCTCCATGCCTTTATGGGCCAAAATCTCGCTATAGCGGTTCATGAGTTCCCGGAGTTGAGGGTGAGATGGGTTGTCCTGGAAGCCTTTTTTCCAGGTCTGAAGGGCCGTATAGTACTCTGATTTTTTGAAGTAGCCATTCCCGATATGAAAATAGAGTTCAGCCCTGGTAGGAAGAGAGACTTTTTTTTCAAAGTCTTTGGTAAGTTGTATAGCTTCTTCTAATCGATCGGTGAGGATGAAAAGAGACACAAGGAGTTTAAGGGCATCCTCATAATATTCTTCTAAGGGAAGGAGTTTTCGAAGGTAGGTTTCGCTTTTCTGGTAGTTATGGAGTTTATTTGCCAGTTGGGCGGCGTGAAAGATGGCTTTGGTGGTGAGCACCTCATCAATCTCTGGATAGTTTTCGATAATCTCCTCATAACTCTCTAAAGCTTCTTCGAGACATCCAAGTTTTTCACAAACCTCTCCTAAAAGAAAGAGGGCTTTTACATTGTCGGGTTTGAGAGAGGTGTAGGCTTTGAGGTGTTCTTTGGCTTTGGGATACAATTCGAGATAATAGCAGCATTCGCCTGCGGAGAGGAGGGCTTTGAGGTTGTTGGGGTCTTTGTCTAACACCAGGGCATAGTAGCCGAGGGCCTCTTTGTATTGTTGACGACGACGGTACAAGTCAGCAATTCGGAGATAAAACTGGGAACGGAGATGGGTATCTGTTTCGTTTGAGACAAGAAGAGCCGCTTTCTCGTAGTAGAAAATGGCCTTGGCATAATCTTTTTGTCCCTCGTAGGCCTGGGCAAGGTAAAACTTGAGTACAAAGTCCTGGGGATAGAGATCGATGTATTTGAGAGCTATCTTTTCGGCTTTGGGATAATCTCCTTTTTCGAGGGCTTTGGCGATCATTTTGTTGTAGTTTTTGAGTTTTCCAAAAGCAGAAAAAATACTAAAAAAAATCATCCCCCCTAAGACAATAATGATAGCCGCAATAAGCCAGGCCAAAATTTCCATGTTCTACCTCCTGTTTTCGTTTCCAAAACAGGTGCCAAGGGCTCTTGCCTCTTCTATCATGGGATGATCTGGGTCGACTAACTTGAGACGCCCGCTTACCTCATCAAGCTTGACAGAATCGATATGCCCATCTTTCACACATACCATGCGGTTGAATTTTCTTTTGGTAATGAGTTCGATGGCATAACTTCCCAGCCGTGTGGCAAGTATTCTATCAAAGGCGGTTGGGGTTCCTCCTCTCTGAACGTAGCCTAAGACGGTTTCTCGACACTCTAAGCCAGTGAGTTTTTGGATAGAATCAGCGATGTAGTGAGCTGGAGAATAGTATTTTTCTCGTAGAGACTCTGGAATGGAAATACCTTCGGCAACAACAACGATAGAGTAAGGCTTTCGTCTTCGGAAGCGGTTTTCTAAGTAGTCGGCGATCGTCTCAAGGGTGTAAGGGATTTCTGGAAGAAGGATAACATCTCCTCCAGAGGCAATTCCAGCGTACAGGGCAAGCCAACCGGCGTGGTGTCCCATGACCTCTACTACCATAATCCGACGATGAGAGTTGGCTGTGGTGTGAAGCCTATCGATGGCTTCTGTAGCGATGCTCACCGCCGAATCAAACCCAAAGGTGATATCGGTGCCCCAGATATCGTTATCAATGGTCTTGGGAAGTCCTATCACATTGAGTCCCATTTTGGAGAGCTTGTGGGCCGTTTTCTGGGTACCGTTTCCTCCTATACAGATGAGACATTCAAGACCCAAGGATTCGTAATTTTTCTTGATGAGTTCTGGTTTGGAATCCACCTTTTCGGATTCACTTTCGTATTTTTTGAAGGGTTTTTCTCGAGAGGTGCCGAGGATGGTTCCTCCTAACGTGAGAATTCCTGAGAGTTTGTCTTCATCGAGGATAATGTACTCATTGTTGATGAGTCCTGCAAAACCAGAAAGAAAACCAACCACTTCAAAATCATGCCGGAGAATGGCGGTTTTGCCGAGGCTACGAATGGCAGCATTGAGACCGGGACAATCCCCCCCTGAGGTGAGAATTCCAATTCGTTTTTTGAGCATGGAAAACCCCTTCTGATTGATGTTTTATTGTAAAGAAAGAAAAAGAAAAAATGCAAATAGAAGGGAGAGGGCCTTTGTTCTTGAGGGAATTTTTTCGGGTATTCCCTATGAGAGGGATTTTTTGAGAATGGGTCGATGGGGCATAGCTATTCCCTTATTTCAGCTAAAAAGGGGGCTTTTGCTGAAACAAGGGAATAGCCCGTCTTTTTACCATAACTTTACAGCTTTGCCGCTTCCAAATGGCCATACCTTTTTTCTCCTGTGAGGTGGTGCTTTATTTGGGTGAAAGGAAAAAAGAAATAATTTTTTTGCCAAAAAAGAAATTTTGTGTTATAATTAAAATGGCTGAATAGAGGATACAATAAAAGGGAGGCAAAGTATGAGTATGCAGGAACAATTAGAAAGGGCCAAAGAGCTTTTGAAAGAACAGGATTATGAAGAAGCCCAGAAAATTTACAACGAACTTTACCAGAGAATGGATGAGGCATCTCCAGATGAGAAGGCGGATATTCTCGCAGGGCTTGGGGATTGTCTCAGAGAACAGCTTTATTTTGAAGAGGCAATACCCTACTATGAGAGGGCTTTGGAGCTTGATCCTATTCATAAGCGTTCTTTGGCCGGTATTGCAGACAGTTATCGAGGTCTCAAGGACTGGAACAAGGCTTTACACTACTGGTTTGAGATAGTGAGGCTCAATCCGCAGGATTTTCTCATCTATACCCGTATTGCTGATGCTTATCGGAAATTGGGCGAGTTTGAACAGAGTGAGAAGTATTATCTTTTGGCGATTGAGCTCAATCCCCGCAACAAGTTTGCTCTGATGGGGCTTGGGGATCTGTATTACAAGAACAAGAAGTATAATCAGGCTCTCGAGTACTGGAAAAAGCTTCTTGATGTCAATCCCAAGTTTATCAATATTCTTACGATGATCGGGAATATCTATCGAAACTGGAAACAGTATGACAAGGCCATTGATTATTATCAAAGGGCGCTTGAGATAGATAGAAACAATTTTTATGCTCTCTATGGGATTGCAGACTCGCTTCGAGGGAAACGTCGTTTCCGTGATGCCATCAAGTACTGGAAGAAGATTTTGGACAAGGAACCGGATAATGACAGGATTCTCACTCGTTTGGGGGATAGTTATATCCGGATAGGGAAGTACGCAGAGGCTGCTGCTATCTACAACAAAGTGCTTGAGAATAGTACCAACAAGTATGCTCTTATTGGACTTATCCGTATTGAGGTAGAGCAGAAGCATTATTACAAGGCGGCTCAACTTTGTGAACAGTACCTTGAGCAGTTCCCTTCTGATGTGAGGGTGGCGCTTCTTTTGGCCAAGCTTTATGAGGATAACGGCGATACAGAGAAGTCTCTCAGTGTGTATGAACGTTACCAGAGCATGTTTGCCGGGAGAAAGGATTTTGACTCAAAGCTTGCCAGTACGACTCTTGATCACTTCAAGAGCGATATTGAAGAGTTTTCTGAAGATGATCTGGAAGACGAATAGGGCTCGCTGGTTTTTCCTTCTTGTTCCCGGTCTTCTTCAGGCAGTGACGCTTCCTTCGACTTCCTTTTTCCCCATGCGTGTAGGGATAGTTCAGGAACTCACCAATAGTAAAGGGGATACTTTGCGGTGGGAGGTGAGCAGGTTTGTGATTCTCAATGATGAGGACACGGAATCTGATGTTCGGATTGACTGGAAGATCTCCCACAGGGGAAGTTTTTCCTTTGTTTATACGGTGGGTTTTGTGGTAACTCTTGATGGAGAGGTGTATCTTGACTCTCTTTCTGATGGCTCTCAGGTGAGGTCTTTTTTCCCGAGGATTCTTTTTCTCGACGCTCGGGGGCAATTTGTGGAAGCGACGATTGGAGAGGGAATTTCTCTGTCAAGACCCGGCTGGCGGGGGCGTTTTACCTGGGGAAAGATCTATCCAGAGGTTTCAGTGGTGACACTTGGTCTTGGTACCAATCGAATGAGGCTTCTCTGGGATAGAACGGCTGGTTTGATTGGTATAGAGGGGGGAGTATCTTACTATCCCAAGTAGGAGAAGGCCATGCAGGATTCAGAGATTCAGGTTGCCCTTGATGTGATTTCTGAGGTGAAATCTCTTCTGGCGAAGCGAAGGCATCTCTTTGAGAGGTTTTTACTTTCTCCTTCTATGCGGCTTCTCATGGGGCTGTGGGCTGGTTTTCTCACGGTGGTTGGTTTCTGGCTTGTGTTTGATCCAGAAGGGTTCGTGCGATTGTGGTTTTCTTCGGGGTGGATCTGGGTTGTGGTGGGGATGGTGGTGGTGATTGGGGGAGGAGTTCTCAAGCTTCGGGCGTGGCACACTCTCTCTCCTGATGAGTCTCCTGTTCAATCTCTTTTTGAGGCTATAGGAAGACCTCTTCTCATTGTTGATGGTGTAGGTATTGTGGTTTTTCTTGTGCTTCACGTCTGGATTATGCTTCAGGGAGCCTGGTGGTATCTTTTTCCGCTCTGGGCCATCGGGGTTGGTTTTGTGTATGTGATGTACGGGGCTTTTTTGTCGGTGAGCTCGCTTTTAGCCATAGGGGTATGGTCTGTGGGCGGGGGGATACTTGCTCTTTTCTGGGTCCCTGAGACTCTGAGAGAGGTAGGAGTAGCCTTTCTTTTTGTGTTTGCTTTCGCTTATGTTGGGCTTTTTGTGTTTCTTGAGATTCTCGCAAGGTTAAGGAAATAGGGGTGGCTGAGGTTTTTCTTGATCCACTGATTCACGAGAAGGCAAGGCTTTTGATTATGACGGGCCTTTTGCAGGCTGAAGGGGGAAGACTTTCGTTTTCTCGCTTGAAGGAGATTTCAGGGCTGACCAGTGGGAATCTCTGGGTTCAGATTAAGCGACTCGAGGAGGCTGAGTATGTGGGGGTGGAGAATGTCTCTTCTCGAAGAACGGAAATTTATCTCACTGAAAAAGGGATAGTGGCGCTGGAGAAATACTTTTCGGCTATTCAGAGTCTTTTCAAAAAAGAGGGTTCTGCGTGAAGTTTTTGTTTTCTCTTTCCGATACATCTCTCAAGGAGTCATACGATGAAAAAATGGTTTGTGGGTCTTTTTTTTGTGGTTTCTTTAGGTTTTGCGACGGATGTGTGGTATAGTCAAGCGTATTTGGGTTATCTTTCGCTTGGGTATCTCTGTATGCTGTATACAAACGGGATGTATTCAGCAGGGGAGGCGACGGTTCGTGCTAAAGAGGTGAGAATGATTGCCCAGACAACGCTCAAAATACTTTATCAATCGGGAAGTGAGGCACGTACTCAGGCTCTGAGAGTAGCGTATGAAAATCTTCTCTTTCAGGCTAATGGGCTCATCAGTTTTGTGGAAACCCCTTCGGAGGAAATGCTTCGTAGCTATGAGGAACTGCGAAAGAAGACATGGTATGCCCTTGAGATGGTGAAGGAATTGCCGTAAGGGGGAGACTCAGGTTGATGTGGGGTTTTTGCTATAACGATATTTCAGCTACGAGGTCCATCAAGCTGAAATAAGGTAATAGCTTTCTATGTATTTTGGGAAAAATTCAGGTATTTTTGGCAAGCGACAAACGTACACGACTCTGAAAAGGTTTCTTAAATCAAGACGAGACCCTTGCACGGGTGCTTTCTTGCCCTTTTTAGGTCAGGGGCTACGCCCCTCTTCCCCGTTTTTTCTGTTTACAGGGGCTTATTTGTCTTTTCTATTCAAAAAATAGGATTATTGATTACGAAAAGAAATATTTTTATACTATTTTTTGTTTTTTATTACTTTTTGAGATCTTCGCACCTTCGTGCAAAGGTCTCAAGACAATGGTTTCATTCCCTTTATAGCCACAAAGCTTCCTTTGTCGTGTCCAGGAAGGATCTCGGGAGAGAGCGTTTCTCCGATAAGGGTGGAGAGACTCGCAGTAATGACAAAACCTGTTTTCTCAAAGAAGTCAACAATCTCCAAAGAGGTATAAAAGGTTGCTTCCCTATAAAAAAGGCTTTTGGTTTTGTTTGTCTGGTACTTTTGTCCTAAATAGCTTTCAAGAGGGACGAAAGCCACGACAAGATATCCTCCCTTTGTGAGAATACGGTAGCTCTCTTTGAAAGCCTGGAGAGGATCATCTACAAAGCAGATGGTGGTTACCATGAGAGCAAGGTCAAAAAATTCCTCTGGCCATGGGAGGGACTCCGCTTTTCCTTCCACAACATGGATGCCACGCTCTCTTGCTTTAGTGGCCATTTCTGAAGATGGTTCGATTCCTGTGTGAATACCAAGTCGTGAAGCAAAAAGCCCGGTACCTACTCCGATTTCTATACCATGAGTAAATCGTGGCATAAGGGTTTGCAAAAGATTTACCTCGGCTTCATAGAGGTTTTTGTTCTTGATAAACCAGGCTTCGTAATCGTTCACGTGAGCAGAAAAGGTTTCTATTCCTGCCATGGTGTTTCCTTTTCGTGTCCTTCGATAACAAGGAGTTTGCCGTTGACAAGAGCATCAGCAATCTTTTTGTGAGCGTTGTTAAGAATATTGCCAAAGGTTGGTCTGGAGATACCCATTTGCTTGGCGGCCTCTTCATGATAAAGGTTTTCAAGATCAGCAAGCCTGATGGCTTCAAACTCATCCATTTCCAGGATGACCTTTTCAAGGGTGTGAGCGGGCTGTCCTATAGGTTTGAAGCCGGAAATACAGGGCTTACAATGAATATGACGACATTTTTTTGGTCGGGGCATGATCACTCCTTTTCCAAGAGAGGAGATATGTTTTTTCCTCGAATGGGCCTTTCATTATAGAAGAGGCTTTTGTTTCTGTCAATCTTTTCTCCACAGAAACATCGCATCTCCATAACTCAGGAAGCGATAGTCATGGGAAAGGGCATGCTGGTAAGCGGCTTTGACTCTTTCTTTTCCCCCAAAGCTTTGAACAAGGAGAAGAAGGGTAGAATAGGGCATGTGAAAATTGGTGACAAGTCCATCGATAACCCGGAAGGGGAAGTCTCCGTAGATGAAAAGGTCGGTATATCCGCTATACGGTTGCCATCTCTGAGGAAAGAGTTGTCCCATGGTTTCTAAAGCCCTGGTAGAGGTTGTGCCAACGGCGATGATTCTTCCTCCTCTTTTTCTTGTTTCAATGAGGGTATCAATGGTATCCTGCGGGATGGTAATCCACTCTCTATGGATGTGGAATTCCTTATCTTCGGGGGAAATGGTGCGAAAAGTTCCCGGTCCTACGTGAAGGGTAAGGGTGGTTATCGTGATTCCTTTTGCTTTGATCTTTTCTAAAAGGCTCTCCGAAAAATGAAAAGAAGCCGTGGGAGCTGCCACAGAACCATAGAGAGAAGCAAGGACACTCTGATACCGTTTTTCGTCTTCGGAGGTGAGAAGGGGTAGGCCTTCTTTTTCTCTTTTTTTGACAATATAGGGGGGAAGGGGGAGTTCTCCCAATTTTTCTATGTCTTCAAAACTGATAGGAGGGTCGAAGGTGAGGATACGATAAGCGTTGTCTTCTGGGTCTTTTTGAATGCGTATAGACCATTTTTCTAAAAAAAAGCGGTGATGACTTTTGATACGACGGGCATTTCTTACCATGGCTCTCCAGGAATTGTCACTCAGGCGTTCAATGAGGAGGCATTCAAATATCTTTTTGTCTTCTCGGGTGAGAAAAAGCCTGGCCTTGAAAACTCGCGAATTGTTGAAGACAAGGGTATCGGTCGGCTTGAGATAGAGAAGAATATCAGAGAAACGTCTGTCTTCAAAAGGGACGTTTCCAGGGGGAATAACAAGAAGCCTTGATTCTTCTCTGTTGGGGAGGGGATGGGTGGCGATTTTTTCTTCGGGGAGATCGTAGGCAATATCCTCAAGATAGGGCTGGATGTTCATGAAGACCTCCATCTTTCGTAGTAGGAACGGAATTCTCCAATGGTGAAGATTTCTCCGTGACCTGGATAAACGGTAGTCTCATCAGGAAGGGTGAGGGCTTTTTCTACTGATCTCCAGAGAGTGGCTTCATCACCACCGGGGAGATCGGTTCTTCCTACGGAGAAGGCAAAGAGAAGGTCTCCTCCAAAGAACCATCCTCTGGTAGGAAAATAGAGTCCAATGGAACCAGGAGAGTGCCCTGGAAGGTGCCATACTTCTGCTTCCCATTCAGCTAAAGAACCTTCTGAAAGGGGAAGAAGGGTATGGTGATAGGAAATCTTGTCTCCAAAGTAGGCGGAGAGGTTCTGATAGGGATCAGGGACCATGGGTATGTCAAGGGGGTGAGTGTAAAGGGAAGCTCCAAATTCCTCTGCCCAGCTGTCGGCAAGAAGGATGTGGTCAAAGTGCCCATGAGTGGCTATCATGACAAGAGAAGAGGCTTCTTTGAGTTTTTCTTTTGCCTGGGGACATGCGGGGTCAATACAGAGGGTTTTTGTACCGTTCTGGATGAGGTAGGTATTGGAGGCAAAATCATAGGGGGTAAAGAGAAAAAGCTCCATGGGAAGATCTCCTCAAGGGTATTCTGAAAGTATAATATTATAAGGAGGAAAGAAGAGAGAGGCAATATATGGAAGTGTTGAGAAAGAGGGCCTGGAGTGTGTTGTTGTTTTGTGTTTGAAGGAGAAGGGTTTTGGGATTGGGAAGGAGGGTTTTGGCTATTACTTTGTTTCAGCGACATTATGAACTTTGCTGAAATATGGGAATAGCTAAACCACTGTGTATTACTTCTGTTCTCCAGGATTTTCTTTTGGTAAGGGAATTTTTTTAGTTAGGAAAAGATGGAACCCAATACAGAGGTTAAACTCGAATTATTTTGCGTGGGGATGATAATCTTCATAAAGGGAACGGAGTTTTTCGATGGAGAGATGGGTGTATATTTGAGTGGTTGAGAGGGAACTGTGCCCTAACATTTCCTGGATAGCCCGAAGCGAAGCCCCGTTTTGTAAAAGATGCGTGGCAAAAGAGTGTCGGAGGGCATGGGGAGAAAGATTTCTTTCGATGGCGAGATGCTGAAGGGCCTCGTGAAAAATATATCGTACCATCCGTGGGGTGATGCTACGCCCTTTTTTTGTGATAAAGACCGCTTCGCTTCGGGAGGCCTCAGGGCTGATTTCCTTTCGGAAAGCAAGGTAGTTTTTGAGGCTTTCTGCAGCTATGCTTCCGATGGGAATTTCACGGACTTTTTTTCGTTTTCCTGCAATCGTGAGGCTTTTCTGGTTGAGATGAAGATCAGAGAGTTTCAAATTGGCTACCTCAGAGATACGAAGTCCACCGGCATACATGAGGAGAAGAAGGCATCGATTTCGTTTTTGCTGAGGGGTGGTATCTGGTAGCGAGGAGAGAAGAGTATTCATTTCCTCGACGGTTAATACCTTGGGAAGACGGTGGGGTTTTTTAGGGCTTTTTATGAGAAGGAAGGGGTTAGAAGAAAGGTACTTGTGTTTAACAAGATAACGATAAAAGGAACGAAGACTGGCTATTTTTCTGGCCACGGTAGAGGCTTCATATTTTTTTCCAAGCCATGTGAGATACTCATGAATCTGAGGATAACGAAGGAGGGCGGCGTCCCACGAATGGTCCTGGGCAAAGGCAAGAAATTCTCTGATATCATGTTCATAGGCAAGAAGCGTGTGTTCAGAATACCCTTTTTCGTATCGAAGGGACTCTATAAATGATGGTATATGAGATTCCATGTTATCTCTCCTGTTTTCTTATCGACATGGGAAGGGGAAAAATAAAATAGGGTTAGGAACTGATAGATAGTATTTCGGATGTTTTTTTGTGAAAAAAGAAGGGGAGATGAGAATAGGTTACCTTTAGCTATCACCCTGTTTCAGCAAAACTCATGAGGCAAGGGGAAGAAGAGGTAAGGTTTTAGCCTTTGGCTATTACCCTATTTCAGCAAAACCATATGCTTTGGGGTCAACGAGGATAGTACAATTGCTCCTTTGGCTATTACCTTATTTCAGCACCCCCCTTCTTTTTGCTGAAACAAGGGAATAGCACGAGAAAAATTTCCTGCCATAACAACTTTCTAACCACTTCTGGACAACCTTGACAATATTTTTTCGATAATATATACAAAGAAAAAAACAGGAGGCTCCTATGACAAAAGATGTTTTCACCTACAGCGAAGAAGAGACTATCCAATTTTTTGAAGATCTCTTCTGGCACGGAAAAATCCGCTGTCCCCGATGTGAAAATTCCGCCTACCGACTCTCCAGTCGTCCTCTCTACCAGTGCAGGCATTGCCGTTACCAGTTTTCCATCAAAAGCATTTCCATTATGCGCAAAAGCCATCTTTCTCTCAAAACCTGGCTCTGCGCTATGGCTATTATCTGTGAAGGAAACGTTAACGGCGTGAGTCTTGCCAAACATCTTGGGGTAAGCTACAAAGCCGCCTGGCTACTTCTCCACAAGGTCCGCAACCTGATGCGAGCCCTTTCGGCAAGGCAAAAACACCACCTTCGCCACCTTCTTCGGAAATTTTTTCTTCTCCCTGGCATCAAAAAAGTCCAGAGGGAAAAGAAACGGCCCTTTCAGGTTATCGAATGTGATAATGCGTCCTCTCCCACCCATTTTCACATTCACCTTGTAGAGAATATCTCGTGCGATAGTCTTAAGACACTCTTCTCCTGTAAAAATACCGCGGCGATTCTTGAGGTCCCTGAAGCTTTTTCTGATATCTTTCAGCAACTTGTTAACCGACTTGAAAACCTTTATCACCATGGCTGTCGAAAACACCCTCAGCGCTACATTGATGAGTTTTGTCTTTTTTCATTGTATCAGGACTCTGACCTTCGAATGAAAAAGCTTTTGTCGATGATAAATAGGGAAGATCTTCTGCTTCCTTACAAGACGCTCATTCAGGAATCCATCGTCCTGTAGGAAAGGCGTACCGACGACTGGGATTTTTCCTGAGGTGTTCCAACTTCTTATCCTAAAAAGTCTTCGAAGTCTGCTTCTCGTCTGGATATTCGTTTGCAAAAAGGAAAAAGAGTGATGAGACCTTTGCACAAATGTGCAAAGGTCTCAAAAAAGTAGTAAAAAACAAAAAATAGTATAAAAATGTTCCTTAACGTAATAAATAAAACTATTCCTTTGAACAAAAAAAGACAAATAAGCCCTCGTGAACGGAAAAATCGGGGTTTCAGGGACATAGCCCACGACCCAGATAGGACAAGAAAGCACCCGCGCAAGGGTCTCGTGATGATTGAAGATAAAAGCCCTTTGCACATTCGTGCAAGTGGCTCGATAATTTATTCTTTGCACAACGAAAAGGGAGCTTGGAAGGGATGAGGAAGATAAAAAGAAGGGGAAAAGGTTTATTACCGGCTTTGGCTATGACTTTGTTTCAGCAAAACCTACCGCTTTTTCTCTGGACACGCACCGAGTTTGCACTTTGGCTATTCCCATGTTTCAGCAAAAGGGGGCTTTTAGCTGAAATAAGGAAATAGCCATGTTATATTTTAAACTTTTTCTTCCCCTCCTTTCCCCACACCGCTTTTCCAGCGAAGAATAAAAAAGGCCGATTCGTGAGAATCGACCTGGTTTGATACCATCTTTAACGCTTGGAGTACTGAGGAGATTTGCGGGCTTTCTTGAGACCGTATTTTTTTCTCTCCACCATACGAGCATCACGGGTGAGAAGACCGTGTTCCTTGAGAAGTTTGTGGAACTTTTCCTTGTCATAAGCATCAAGAGCGCGGGCAATTCCGTGTCTCAGGGCTTCAGCCTGACCGGTAAGACCACCACCCTTTACTGTAGCATAGATATCCACCTTGCCTTTCATCTCAGTGAGATTGAGGGCATGATAAACCGTTTCATAATAATAAGAGGGAAAATAAGCCTCTACATCCTTGTTGTTTACCGTGAACTTGCCCTTTCCCCCGGGGGTCAAAAAGACACGAGCCACACTGGTTTTTCTTCGACCGGTAGCGTAGATTTTCTTCTGTGCCATGATATCCTCCGATTACAACTCAATCTTTTTGAGGGTCACATTCTTGAGAGTATGTTCACTGCCGGGGAAGAGGTAGAGTTTTTTTACCATCTTCTTGGCAAGTTTATTCTTTCGCATCATCCCTTTGATGGCCTTCTGAAGGGGATAAACAGGATTGCGGCGGATCATTTCTAAGAAGGTAGCTTCTTTCATTCCGCCAACATACCCGGAATAACGATAGTAAATTTTCGTTTTTGGTTTGCGTCCGGTGAGCATTACCTTCCCAGCATTGATAATCACCACAAAATCACCATTGTCTAAATGGGGGGTATAGGTAGGTTTATGTTTCCCCATTAGGATATGGGCAGCCTTTGCCGCTACTCGACCCACAGGCTGGCCAGCAGCGTCTATAACGTACCATTCTCGTTTGATATCTTTAGCTTTCAGCACAAAGGTCTTCATTTGTTTCTCCTCACGCCATAAATTGGAAGTATATTATACACTACTTCCAGATTTTTGTCAAGAAAAGAGAGATATTTAGCCAAACATCTCTCACAGGGTTTGTCGTTCCACATATGAAACTGAATACCTATTTTCACATTTGACAAAGAAGGGGCAACGAAGGGATAATAAGGAGGAACTATGAAGAGGAGGAAGAAGTATATGGTTAAATCGAAGGTAAAGAGATTACAAGGATTCTTTGTTCAAGTTCAGAAAAGGGAAATTTCTTTAGGTTGGGTGGCAAGAAAACTTGATATAAGCCGATCCTGGGTTACCGTTTTGTATCAAAGATTCTGTCGAGGAGAAAATCTTGTTCGGCAAAGAACATCCAGAAAGTCAAAGCTTGAGCAAAAGCATATAGCCCTTATTCTTGAAACATACGAAGAACTGGCCATTGAAAAAGAGAATAAACAGAAAGAGTACCCTTCGGTAAGGATTCTTTCCAGCACCTTATATGAGCTTTACAAGGATTTTCCTAAGGTTTCAGATGAAACTATTCGGAGAGTGCTAAAAAAATTCTTTGTCCATTATCCTGAGCGAGCAAGGCATCACTACCGCAAAAGGTGGCAGGCAGAAGCCATAGGCGAGATTGTGCAGGCAGACGTTTCCATTCACCCATGGCTTGAAAAGAAACCCGCTTTTCCGCTCCTTTTGATTATGGACGACCATTCTCGTTATGTTCTTGCTGCTAAGTTTTTATCCCAGGACACAATAGAAAACCATATGCCAGTTTGGCAGGAGGTTTTCTCTGAGTATGGTTTACCCTACAAGGTGTACTATGACAATGACCCAAAGTACTCTAAAAAGAATAATGGCCTCATAGCCACTGCGTTTGAGGAACTGGATATTTGTGTCGTTAATTCCAGACCTTATCAACCCCAGGGCAAGGGGAAAATTGAGCGTAAAATCCAGACATTCCAGAAACAACTCACTTTTTACCTCAAGAAAACCTTGAAAAAGCAACGCATTGAAACCCTGGAACAACTGAACTGGATTTTGAGAGAATATGTCATAGAGCACAATAAGACGCCTTCTCGAGCCCTTGATGGACGAACTCCCGAAGAAGTATTCTCAGAGGCTCGTAGAAAGCCTCAGAAAGACCTTTTTAAGCCCTTTACAGCCACCCCTGAACAGTTTGAAAAGGCTTTTGCGTTTCGAGCTTTTCGCAGGCTGGATAAAACTTATGAGGTTTCGTATAACGGCCATAAATATCGGGTTCCAAAAGAGAATGCTTTTCGGGTATTGCCTGGCGTCAACATCGAAGTAAGAGAATTCCCAGGGAAATGGGTGAAACTGTTTTACAAAGGTGAGGAGATAGCCCGTTATCCATGGAAAGAAAAAGTTGAAAATTCCACCAGGTAGAGGTACACTTATGAGGTATTCAGTTTCTATGTGGAAATACCCCTTCTGTTAATGTGTGGAACGACAAACATCTCTCACAGGGTTCCTTTCATATAGGAGCCCAAGACCTTCACAAAAACAGCATCCTCTTTCACCTTTTCCAAGGCTTTGGAGAGGCCTTTTTGATGAATCCCTGCATCAATATCGATGAAGAAGAGGTAATCCCATGGACGTCTTTTTGATGGGCGGGATTCGATCTTGGAGAGGTTGATATCATACACCTGAAAAGGAGAAAGAAGCTTCAAAAGGGCCCCGGGCCTATCCTTTACAGAAACAAGGATAGTAGTCTTGTTAGGATTTTGTATAGGAACACCGGCCTGACCAATGACCCAGAAGCGGGTGTAATTCTCAGGGTTATCTTCGATGTTGGCTTCAAGAATTCTTAGACCGTATTTTTCGGCGGCCAAAGGACCAGCAATAGCCGCTGAAAACTTATCCCAGGGAACCATACTGGCGGCTTTGGCCGTGCTGGACGTTTCGATTTTTTCCACATTGGGAAGATGGGTCTCAAGCCAGAGTCGACACTGGGCAAATGCCTGGGGATGAGAATAGACCCTTTTGATTTCCGAAAGACTACCGACATTGGCCATAAGACAGTGATGGATAGAAAGGTAAGTTTCTCCTACAATCTGGAGGGGAGAATCGACAAACTCATCTAGGGTAATATTTACGGTCCCTTCAAGAGAGTTTTCGATAGGGACAACCCCAAAATGGGTCTTGCCATTTTCCACCTCGCGGAAGACATCAGGAATGGTCTGAAAGGACTGAAGTTCGACTGATGTGCCAAAATGGCGTATAACCGCCTGTTCTGTGTGGGTGCCCTCTGGGCCTAAGTAGGCAATACGCAGAGTCTCTTCAAGAGAACGGGCAGCGGACATAATCTCAGTGAAGATCTGCATGAGAGCCTTCTGGGGAAAGATGCCTTTTGAGGCAGCCAGGACACGGTCTCTCACCTCCTGTTCTCTTTCAGGATGGTAAACGGGAATATTCTGGCTTTTTTTGTATTCACCTATTTCCTTGACCAGTTCAGCTCGCTGATCTAAAAGCTTTACAATCTCCTCATCAATCTGGTTAATACTCTGTCTGATAGTTTCTATATCTCTGGGCATAGGCCACCTCCTTTTACCTTTTAGAAGAGATGTGGTTCGTGATTTTCGGTTGGTTCAGTTTCTTCTGAAACTTCTTCTGCTGGTATGTCTATTTCCTCGGATTCTATATTCTGCCATTCAAGTTGGGAGAGAGAGGGAAGATCGTCGAGACTATTGATGCGGAAAAACTCCAAAAATCGTTCAGTGGTGATGTAGAGAGGGGTCTGAAGAACGTCATCACTTGCCCCTGATATGGTAATCAGTTTGAGGGCAAGCAGAGTGTTCAGGCTTCGTGAAGAGGAGACACCACGGATTTTGTCGATTTCTTCTTTGGAAATAGGCTGTTTGTAGGCAATGATAGCGAGTGTTTCAAGAGCGGATTGGGGAAGTTTGTTCTCATTTCGTTTTCCAAAGAGTTCGTTCATTTCCTGATAATAATGGGGATTGGTGACGAGTTGATACCCCCCCGCCACAGGAATAATCGTAAGCCCACGCTTACTTTCTTTGTAGTGGGTATTCATTTCCTCGATGAGTTTTTCTACATCCTCGAGACCAAGGTCTAAGACGGAAGCAAGTTCCTGTTTATCAAAGGCCTTTCCATGGACAAAGAGAATAGCCTCAACCAGCCCATGGAGTTCCTGTCTTGAGTAGGTTTTATTCAAAAAGAGTGATCGGCTCATACTTCAACTCCCTGTTGTTCTCTGAGATGGATATAAATATCAGTGAATATTTTGACCTGTTTGAGGAGGACTTTCTGTCGGAAAGAGAGTTCTAACCCTCCGAGAAAACTGGCTACTCTATCTACTTTGGTAGGTTCTTCGGAAGCGATCTGGCTGAACCGGATCATTTTTTCCTGGTAAACCTTTTGCATGATTTTTTCCATCTTTTCTTCTACTCTTACCTCACGCCGCTTGATAGGAATAGGTTTTCGTATAAAGGCCCCTTTGTATCGATAGAGACTCTGGAGAAGATCTCCAACATAGAGGGTGTGCTGGATTCGCACCCTGTGGGATTTTCCTTCTATGGGATCAGGAATATACCCGCGGGAATAATAGATGTCTCCTTCTTCAGCGATTTTTTCTAACTGGCGGGCAAGGTAACGGAATTTTTTGTATTCTCGGAGTCTTGCTAAAAGCTCTGTTTCCGTCAGAGGTTCTTCTTCATCTTCGGTACTCATTTTTGGCAGGAGGTATTTGGTTTTGAGATACACGAGGGTAGCAGCGACGACAAAAAATTCTGAAGCAATATCGATATTGAAGAGTTGCATGGTACGGAGATAGCTGAGATACTGATCGGTGACAGCAGACAAAGAGACCTCGGTAATCTGGAGTTTATTCTCCTGAATGAGTTCCAGGAGAAGATCAAGAGGTCCTTCGAAGTTAGCGATGTGAAGAGTGTATCCCCGGTGGATAATACCAATCACCGTTGTCTCCTATTCATATCGTCTGTGGCTTGCCATTCCCATGGCGGCGCGAACCTTTTCCATGGTGGCCTTGGCTACCACACGGGCCTTTTTGGCTCCTTCGGCAAGGATGTCGTTTACCATCCCTTTTTTGGAGAGGATCTCCTGCCGTTTTCTGTGAAAATCAGCAAAATAATCGATAATGAGTTCTGCCATCTGTTTTTTGTCTTCGACACAACCGAGTTCTGCGGCCATACAGCGCTTGCGGACATTCTCAATACGGTTTTGGTCCTGGCAGAAGACAGCGTAGAAAGGAAACAGAAGACACTCATCAGGATGTCCTGGGTCAGTCTTCTTGGGACGCTTGACATCGGTAATCATGGACATAATCTTTTTTCTGATGGTGTCCGGGTCATCAGCTAAGTAAATAGCATTGTTGTAGGATTTGGACATTTTTCGGCCATCGAGACCGTTCAGTTTAGGAACCTCGGAGAAGAGGGGTTGAGGTTCCACAAGCACATCGGTATTGTAGGTGGTATTGAACCTTCTGATAATCTCCCGGCTAATTTCCAGATGAGGCACCTGATCTTTGCCAACAGGAACATGGGTGGCTTCATAGAGGGCAATATCGGCCGTTTGAAGAACGGGATATCCCAAAAAGCCAAGGTTGTCCAGGTCCTTTCCCTTGATTTCTTCCATCTTTTCCTTGTAGGTGGGATTACGCTCCAGCCAGGAGACAGGAGAAAGCATAGAAAGGATCACAAACAGTTCACTATGTTCTGGTACATCGGACTGAAGAAAGAGAACAGACCTCTCTGGATCGATACCAGAGGCCAAGAGGTCCACCACCAAGTTTTCAATATACACCTGAACCTCTGTTTTATACCCTGCTTGATTGGAGGTGAGGGCATGCAGATCGGCGATGAAATAAAAGGTTTCGTTTTTGGGGTCATTCTGAAGCCTGACCCAGTTGCGCACGGCTCCGAAATAGTTCCCATAGTGGAGATAGCCGGTTGGTTGGATACCACTCAGGATTCGCATATCTTTTCTCCTTTTCTATGAAATATCCTGTTCTACCTGAATTTCTTTGATAAGAGGTGGGGGGTTATCAAGGTCGTAGTGAACGAAAAAGACTACATTGTCTTTTTGCGAAAGGGTGAGTTCTACGACATTTTCTTTCTGGTTTTCTTCGGTAGTGGGAGGCTTTTCTGCCCAGAGAAAATCAACGGCATACACATCAGCCTGTTTGTAGAGCGTTTTCTTCCACTCGAGAAATTCCTTCTCAAACTCGGTGTGTTCAATGGTATCATGATCCGCCTTGTAGGTGATCACAAAAACCTGAAACCGAAAAAGAGTCTCTATAAGGGCGTCAAGGGCCTCACGAAGGAGATTCCCAAATCCCTGTCGAAACTGAGGGGTAAAAAGATACTTCACCTCACAATTGTAGGTCTGCCCATAGCGAACAATAAAAAAGAGCGTGTTCTGGAGAATAAGCTTCTGATCAGTTGCCCAGCGATGAGCAATAACCACCTGACGAAAGCGACGCTGGATGTCCTGTCTCCATCTGTGGAAGATACTATCATAATCTTCGATAGTAGAATGAGCATTGGCCTCAAAGTGGTCATTGATGATGCGAAATTCGTTCACCAGCACGTCAAAAATGGAAAGAAATTCCTTTAGTTCGAGCATGGTACTCCCCGGTAGTCTCTGGCTATACTCTGCTGGACGATCTCTATAATCTCTTCATCTGTTTTCTCAAGGAGTGTTTCTCGTTTCAAAGGAGGATGAAAGATAACTTCAATTGGTTGGCGTGGATCGACGGCAAACCGATGCTTGGGGCAAAAGGAAAAAAGTCCATTGAAGGTGATGGGAAGGATATCATAGGAAGTATTCCTGAAGATATAAACAAAGCCTCGCTTGAAACGCTGGATCTGTCCGTGGGGGGTTCTTGTGCCTTCTGGAAACATGGCAATAGAGGCATTTTTGTCCCCCTGGATGGCTTTTTCAAGGGATGCCTTGGCGGACTTGAGTTTTTCTCTTTCCATAGAGATACACCCAAGTTCTCGCATAATTTTTCCCCAGAGGGGGATGGAAAAGATGGACTCTTTGGATATCCACTGGATTTTGCCGGGATAGACGGCATAAAGAAGGGGAATATCAAACATACTGGCATGGTTTATCAGGATGAGGTAGGGTTTGGAGAAATCGACGAGTTCTCGTCCTTTTACCTTGACTGGACGGAGGGCAAAAAGAAAAAGAAGTTTTGCCCAGAGGCGTGTGATGGCTAAAATAGATCGACTCATCCCAAACAGGGCAAGAATAAAAGCGATCGGGGTGAGAAGAATGGTAAGCGTCAAACTGAGAACATACGATGAGAGATTGGCTATTCCTACGTAGATAAATCCAATGAGACGTTTCACGTGGTCTCTCCTATCCCCTGATTTCTTTGAGAATATCATTATACACGAAAGAGAAAAAAACTGCAAGGTTTCAAGTGAGTGAGGGGGTGGGTGTTTTTTTGAAGAAGAGAGGATGGCTATGACGATGTTTCAGCTTGTGAGGAGGTTTTTGCTGAAACAAGGAAATAGCCGTGATGGTGTGGAATGGGGTAAATCTGAGAGTAGAAAGGGGCATATTTTTCACACCCCTTTTCGAAAAAGGGGACTTTTCAAAACTTGACGAAAAACCACGGAGATAGTATACTTAATTGCCTACTGAAATAGTAGAGTATAAAACAAAGGGAAGTCTATGCCAGAGGTCAAATACAAAGTCGAGGGCATGCATTGTGCGAGTTGTGCCCAGACTGTAAAAAGCGCTCTTCAGGGGGTGGAAGGGGTACATTCGGTGGTTGTTGATCTAGGAACGAAGACGGCAAGGCTTTCTCTCAAGAAGGAGGTTCCTTTTTCTGTTCTTGCTCAGGTGGTGAAGAAGGCAGGGTATGATCTTGTCGCTGAAAAGAAAAAAGAAGAACTTTCTCTCCGAAAAGAGAGAAAGCGTCTTCTTTTCTCATGGGTAGTGACTCTTCCCTTAATGGTAAAGATGCTCCTTGCGATGGTTTTTCACATCGATGTTTTTCCCCATTCTCTCGGGATGGTTATTGATCTGGTGGGGAGTGGGGTGGTTATTTTTGTTTTTGGTTTTCCTGTGATTCGTCGGACCTTTCTCTCTTTCAGGAATTTTGTTTTTACCATGGATGCTCTGATTGGGATTGGAGCGATGGCTTCTTTTGCTACGGGGGTTTTGCGGTTTTTCCGTTTTGAGATAGAGGATTTTTCAGTGATTGGGGCCATGATTATGGCTATTCACCATATTGGCAATTATATCAAAGAGGCCGCTACAAAAAAAGCAGGAGAGGCGATACGAAGACTTGTCGAACTTGGGGCCAAAGAGGCTCATCTGGTGGTGGCGAATGGAATACAGGACATTCCTATCACTGAGCTCAAGAAGGGGGATATTGTCTTGGTGAAACCTGGGGAGAAAATTCCTTCTGATGGGGTCATTGTGGAGGGAAGTGCCATTCTTGATGAATCAATGGTGACGGGAGAATTTCTCCCTGTGGAGAAAGGCGTTGGTGAGCAAGTGATAGGGGCTACCATTAATCTTCATAGTGTAATCAAGGTAAAGATTGAGAAGGTTGGGGAAGAAACCTTTCTCTCTCAGGTTATCCGTATGGTGGAAAATGCCACGGCTTCAAAGGTTCCTTTCCAGCAGGCAGTGGATAGGGTTACCGCTCTTTTTGTGCCTGTAATTCTGGTTTTTTCTCTTGTGACTTTTGTGGCATGGCTGTTATTTCCAGAGGTCATGAGAACACTGCTTTTTTTGCCGGGGATGAGAGAAACGGGAGGGATGGTGTCACAGGCTCTTTTTGCGGCGTTAGCGACGTTAGTGATTGCTTGTCCCTGTGCCCTGGGACTTGCCACTCCCACGGCTCTTATGGTGGGTATGGGTAGGGCGGCTTCTCTGGGAGTGCTTATTCGAAATGGGGAAGCTATTCAGCGGATGAGGGAGATAGATACGATTGTGTTTGATAAAACAGGGACGCTTACCATAGGAAAGCCTGTGGTAAGAGAGGTGGTTGCGAAAGATCCTTCACTTCTGTTTGAATTAGCGTGGGCTATGGAGAGTCTTTCCACGCATCCCTTATCGAAAGCTATCATGGTATTTCTCTCAGAGAAGGGGTATTTTTCTTCTTCTGATGAAGGGGGAGTAAAGGGGGTCCAGAATATTCCAGGACAGGGAATGAAGGGGTGGTATCAGGGTTGTTCTGTGGTTGTGGGGAGTCTTCGGTTTCTGAGGGAGGAGAAAATTTTGCTTTCTCCTGAGGATGAGGCTCGTATGGAATCTTTTTCTCATCAGGGTATGACAATAGTAGCCATAGGATATGATGGGAAGTTCGTCGGGGGTTTTGCTCTTGCTGATTCTTTGAAAAATGAGGCTCGTGAGGTGGTCAGAGTTCTGCACGACAAAGGGATTCGAACTGTGATGCTCACGGGGGATCATCGTATTACGGCAAAGTCAATAGCCGAAGAACTGGGTATTGATGAGTTTTATGCCGAACTTCTCCCAGCAGATAAAATTTCTCTTCTTCAGAAAATACAGGCAGGTGGTCATAAGGTGGCCATGGTTGGTGATGGTATCAATGATGCTCCTGCTCTCAAACAGGCTGATGTGGGGATAGCCATAGGGACAGGAACTGATGTGGCTATAGAAGCGGCCGATATGGCCCTGGTAAGTGGGAGTCTTCTTGGTGTATATAGGGCGTTTATTATCTCTAAGATGACATTTCAGAAGATTCAGCAGAATCTTTTCTGGGCTTTTTTCTACAATGTTTTGGCTATTCCCCTTGCTATGACAGGAAACCTGCACCCTGTGGTGGCTGAGGTCTCGATGGCTCTGAGTTCCGTGAGTGTAGTGATGAATTCACTCTTGTTGAGAAGGAAAACAAAAGGTCTCTCAAAAGGTTTAGCTGAGGATGAGGTAAATAGCTACATGTGATTTTCTATTGGATGTTTTTACTAAAAGATGGTGGTAAAAAAGGGAGAAGACACGTTTTTTGTAGTTTGAGACCTTTGCACATTCGTGCAAAGGTCTCAGTTTTGGAAAAAGGCTATTCCCTTGTTTCAGCTACAGAGGGGCTTTTGCTGAAACAAAGTTATAGCCAATTCTTTTTTTCAGTTTCCCCTCGTCTTCTCCTCAAAATGTGAGTTTTCTTGACAAAAATGGTGATTGTATATACAATATAACCAACGTGGAGGAGACTCATGGAAATCGGTACTGAACAGAAAGGAAATGTTATGGTCATTCGATTGTGGGGGGACCTTGATCTCTACCATGCGGGGAAGTTTCGTCAAACGCTTGATGAGATTTTCGGGAAGGGCATCTACAACCTTGTGTTTAATCTCGAAAAAACCCCTTACATTGATAGTTCGGGCATAGGGGTACTGGTGTATGCCAGAACGACGGTCACAAAAAAGGGGGGGAAACTCGCTCTTGTGAATCCGCAGGAGACTATTCTGAAGGTTCTGGATATCAGTCGACTCCGGGCTTTCTTTGATATCTATAGTTCTGAGGATGAGGCTATCGCCCAATGCTCCTGAGACCATGGTCCTACCCATCTCTTCTTCGCTGGAAGCAGATGATGTGGGTAGGATTCGGGGTATTTGTGGTGGGGCTTGCCTTGTGGTATGAGAAGAATGTAGCGTCTCTTTCCTGGTATGCTCTTCTAGTGTGGGGAATTCTGCTTGGGATAGGTTCTTGGGAGTTGTTTACCACCCCTTTGTGGACGGTGGATCCCTCTTGCAGGCGAGTTTCTCGTCAAAGGTTATTTCAGTTTGTGTCGTGGTCTTTTGAGGATATCCGTTTTGTGTTTTCTCCTCTTCTTCACAAAACATGGCAGGAAAAACTTCGTGTGTCTTATTTCTTTGGGATTGAGGAAAACCATGTGTTCTGGAAGGTGGGGGTTCTTTCGGAAAAGGAATATACTTTTTTGCAAGAAATAGCGAAACAATTTCATATTCCTGTGGAGGTGAGGGATGAGGCTTTTTGAGGGTATTTATGGTATTGTGACGGAGAAACTCTGTGGAGGGCGACCTCTTCTTGATGTGGCTAAAGAAATGATTGAAGGCGGGGTGAGGATTTTGCAGTATCGGGAGAAGGAGGACAAACCCCGGGGAGTTCAGTATGAAGAGTGCTGTTCTCTTCGAGAGATGACAAAGAGGGCGGATGTTCTTTTTATTGTCAATGATTGGGTGGATTTAGCCTTGGCCTGTGAGGCTGATGGGGTTCATATAGGGCAGGAGGATATCCCTCCTGAAGTGGTCAGAAAACTGATTGGAAAAAACAAAATGATAGGACTTTCGACGCATAGTCCTCTGCAGGCTCAGAAAGCCCTTGAGAGTGGGGTGGTTGATTACATTGGGGTGGGGCCGATTTTTCCTACACAGACAAAAATCCATCCCGAGGGTCCAGTTGGGCTTTCCTATCTCGAGTATGTGGTAAACCATATACCGCTTCCTTTTGTGGCTATTGGGGGTATCAAAGAATATAACATTGATGAAGTACTCTCGCGAGGAGCAAAAACGGTGTGTCTTGTCACAGAGATTACGCAAGCGGCAGATGTGAAGGCAAAAGTAGAGCATCTTGTGAACCATCTGAAAAGATATGGTATTGAAAGTTGAGGAAAAAGGTGAGAACGGGATTTTTTGAAGGTAAAAAAACATGAAAAATCTTCGCTTTTTTGAGGGTTTTGCTGTATACTCCATGCAGTTTCAGAGAAAGATAAGGAGGAAGTGATGAAGAAAGGTCTTTTCTTGTTTCTGGTGGGAGTGGTGATGAGTATGTATGCCAAGACGGCAATGTCGCCCGCGCCAGCTCCGGTGGTGATGAGGTCGCCCAAAAATATTATTCTTCTCATTGGGGACGGATTTGGTGTCTCTCATCTCTCTGTGAGGGTGCTTTCTGGTTCTGAGGTATGGAAGAGGTTTTCTTTCACCGGGCTTATGACCACCTATGCCGAGGATGCTCTTGTGACAGATTCAGCGGCAGGTGGGACAGCTCTTTCTACAGGCAGGCGAACGAGAAATGGGTTTATTGCTATGAGTCCTACGGGAGAGATTCTTCCGACGCTCATGGAGTATGCCAAGAAAACCAAGAAAGCCACAGGACTTGTGGTTACCTGTACCGTGACCCATGCGACCCCTGCGGTTTTTTATGCCCATGAGAACTCTCGCGCCAATGAAAATGCCATTGCTCTCTGGGTGACCAATGAAACCATGGATATCATGGTGGGAGGGGGGCTTTCTTATTTTGGCTATCGTTTTACCAATGAGGATATGGTGGCAAAGTATAATGAGTGGGCAGGAGTTCAGACAAATGTGGTGTCGCTTGCTCAATGGATGGCTTATCGGGGCTGGAGAGTGGTGTCCAATACAACGGATTTCTTTGCTCTCCAGAAGCAGCGAAGGGTTTTAGCCCTGCTTTCCTATGGAGCTCTTCCCTATGTAGCTCAGGGACGCACGAATAGTTTAGGCGAGTTGACGGCAAAGGCTATCGAACTTTTAGCCGGAGAGACAAATGGCTTTGTGCTTATGGTAGAAGGATCCCAGATTGACTGGGCGTCTCACGACAACAATGTGACCAATTTGTTGCCGGAGATGGTGGACTTTGAAACGGCCGTGGAGGCGGCTTTAGCCTTTGCCCAGAAGGACAAGCATACCCTCGTGGTGGTGACAGCGGATCATGAGACAGGAGGGCTTTCTATCCCCGGAGGGGTGAGAGAAAAATTTGTGCGGGTGAATTTCAGTAGCAAGGATCACACGGCAGCGATGGTGCCCATTCTTGCGTATGGTCCTGGTTCTGACTATTTTACGGGTATTCTCAATAACACTGAGGTGGGACAGAAACTCATTGAACTGGTGCAGATCAGGCAAAAGTGAGAACATAACTCCCGGGGTATGAGAGCTACAAAACTCAAGGGGGCTTTTTGGGAGAGAATGTCTGGATAAGAAAAAGGCTTCCCACGATATCGTGGGAAGCCCTTTTGTTTCTCACAAAGACAGGGTACTAATACCATCTTCGGCTGGCTTTTCCTAACCCCTGCAGACGGGTTGGATTGATAGGTTTACTATATCGGCGTACTTCAAAGTGGAGATGAGTTCCGGTAGAACGTCCCGTATTTCCCATTTTTCCGATAGTTTGGCCCTGATTTACGTATTGCCCTTCTTTGACTGTTGCTTTGGCGAGATGTCCGTAGACGGTTTCATACCCCATCTGATGTTTGATGATAACACAGAGTCCGTAGCCTCCTTTCCAGCCAACGAAGGTGACACGCCCTTCTTTGCTGGCTCTGATGGGAGTTCCATATCGGGCAGCGATGTCTATGCCGGCATGATAGCCCCGTCCTCCCGTGAAGGGATCAATGCGGATACCAAATCCCGAGGTGAATCGCCCACGTACAGGTTTGATAAAGAGATATCCTAAGGCCTTGGCTCTTTCTTCAGCGGTGAGAGATGCTCCAGGAAGGAAGAGGATATCTCCTGCACCGATAACATCCTCTTCAATATCGTTATAGTCAAGGATATCGTCCACGGAAACCTTGTATTTTTTGGCTATTTTGTCGAGGGTATCGTCTTTTTTGACCACGTAAAGTACACCGTCCATATTAGGCACAAGGATTTTATTGCCTGGTTTCAGAAAATGGGCATTGTCGATACTGTTGAGGCTGATAAGACTATCCATGGAGGTACCAAGTTTTTTTGCAATAGAAGCAAGATTTTCTCCCGGTTGGATTTCATAAAAATAAAAATGGAGATCTTTGTTGGCGTTGGAGGAGATAGGTTCGCTTCCACCAAGACCACGAGGGGAAAGGTAATCCTTGATTTGTTGTTCTATGATCATCGTTCCGATGTGAGAGACAGCTTGAGAACTATGAGAGAGCCTTTTCATACCAGCCAAGGCGAGGACAAGGCTTACTAACAGGAGAATCCCTGTACTTATCATGAGACCCTTGAAGGAAAGAGAAGAAAAAGAAAAACGAAACTTTTTTCCACTTGCGGGAGAAGTGGATTCAAAAGAGGTATGACGTTTCCCTGAAAAGTAGTTTTTGTAGTCCCTCATGGTATCTCCTTAGCGTGTACTATCATTTTCGGCAGAAATGGTTTCATTCTTTATGGCGAGAAGGGTTTTTCGGATGTCATGGTGAGCCCTTATATCGTGAACTCTGACGATGGAGGCTCCTTCCATCCAGGCGAAGAGATGAGCGGCTAATGTTCCATAGAGCCTTTCCTCGGGGGGAAAAGGGTTGTCAGGGGAAAGGATTTTGCCGAGGGTTGACTTTCGAGAGGCACCAATCAAGACTGGAAGCCCAAAACTACAAAAAGCGGAGGTGTGTTTGAGAATAGTGAGGTTGTGTTCTGCTGTTTTACCAAATCCTATGCAGGGGTCAATAATGAGGTTTTCCCGTTTTATTTTGAAGGAGGTTAAACTCTTGATGCGATCCTCAAAATATTCAATAAGCTCTCGTATCACATTCTCATAAACGGGGTTTTGTTGCATGTTTTTTGGGGTACCCTTGATATGGCCAATGATGCCGATAGCCTGGGTTTCCGCCAGTACCGAGGGCATAGCCTCATCAAAGGTCATCCCACTGATATCATTGATGATATCCGCTCCTGCTTCGATAGCCCTTTTGGCCACCTCTGCCTTGGTAGTATCAATAGAAAGAGGGATATCAAAGTGCTTGCGCAGGCTCTCAATAACGGGAATGGTGCGTTTGAGTTCTTCTTCGAGGGGAACGGGATCAGAACCCGGGCGGGTGGATTCTCCCCCGATATCAATGATGTCCGCCCCTTCTTGTATCATGAGTTCAGCCCGTTTGAGTGCCTCATCAGGGGAAAGATATTTTCCCCCATCGAAAAAAGAATCAGGGGTTGTGTTCAAAATCCCCATAATCAGCGGCCGATGATAAGAGATAACACGACCGTGGGGAGAGGTTTGTTCTACTAATGGTCGCTGGAGGTGGTTGAGAAGGGCATCAAGACGATTGGTGAGTTCCATGAGAGTGGGATAAGGGTGGGCCCGGAGTTTGTTGACGAAGTTCCGAAGGACGGAAAAAGACCCAAGGAGAATCACATCCGTCTTTGATATCTCACAACTCACACTTTTCTCATGAACCACCGCATCCCCTTTCTGGGAAAGCATCTCCTGTTTTATAATATTGGCCATGGCCGGTTTGATATCGTGAATGTAGATGGGAACAATATCGCTTTTTGAAGCGAAAATACTGACAGCACGGGGATCGCATCTCACCCTGAGAATATCATCTTTAATAGTTTGTCGTGGATAAGCAAGGGGATAGAGGGTCATCATTTTATCCTTACGACAGAGTAGTCATACACAAGCCATTGGCCAGAGATATTCTGATAGAGTTTGAAGTAGTAGCGTAAGATATAGCTCTGGCTTCGCACAGCAAATTCCACATCAGAGATGACTTCGGCTTCTGTTCCTTTGATGGTGGCTTCTTTGATGGTATACTGAAGGATTCTGTCCTGCCAGTGAACGGTAAGGTATTTTTTGAACTCTTCGACGATCTGGAGGCGATATCGTCCTGTTCTGGCGGAGAGATAGGCTTCTTTGTAATCATCAAAGGCCATGATGAGTTTTTCTGCATCGATGTGGAAGAGAAATCTCTCCCAGTCTTTTTTGCTTTTGGCATCCCACATGTCGGCGATGGCTTCATAGGGGGGAAGCTTCATGAGAGCCTGGAATTCTTCCTGACGACGGAGATCTTCTTTGGCCACACTTTCTTCAATGACCTGAGGGGGTTTGATGAGAATCTTGTAGGTGAAGGAGCGACGCACGTCATTGGTGAGGTCTGGTCTGCGGTAGAAAAGGCCATTGATAGAGTAGTATCCTACTTCCGAGAGGTCAAACCATTCATTGATGTTGATATCACGGGAGAAGGATTCACCAGGCATCAGAATAATCTTTCGAAATTGACCCACGTCAGACAGTACCGAAGATTTCGTTATCTGAAAGTTATCACGGAGTCCTACAGGAATATTCTTGGTGGTGCGGATGTCAAAGAAAAAGGTTTCATACACCAGAGGGGAAACATAGATCTCCTGAGGCCTATCCGAGAGATTGTACACGAGAATCTGCACAGGAATATCTTCGTTGATTCTATACGCCTGTTTGTAGAATTTGAGTTCTACCTGGAGGTCTTGGGCAAAAAGAGGAGAAAAACAAAGCCACAAGAAAAAGAGAGAGAAACGCTTCATCGATGGCTCCTTCTGATGATTCTTTTTATGGTATCGGCTGTTTTAGCCCGAGGCTTGAATGTCTTTTTAGACTTGACGATTCTCAGGAGGAATATGTATATTTTATGCAAAAATTCAAGAAAAAGGAGTGATACTATGGCGAAAGACTTACTGTTTTCGAGTGAGGCACACCAGAAGATTTTGGCTGGTGTGGAAAAACTGGCCCGAGCTGTTGGGGCTACACTTGGTCCTCGTGGTCGCAACGTGGTGATTGATAAGAAGTTTGGAGCACCCACGATCACCAAGGATGGTGTGACCGTGGCCAAGGAAATCGAACTCGAGGACAAGTTTGAGAATATGGGTGCTCAGTTGGTGAAGGAAGTGGCTACCAAAACCAATGACATTGCTGGTGATGGTACCACAACGGCTACTGTGCTTGCTCATGCGATTATCCGGGAGGGTTTCAAGAACGTCACCGCTGGAAGCAACCCTACCCTCATCAAGAAAGGGATTGACAAAGCGGTGGATGCTGTCGTGGCTGAACTGAAGAAACTCGCCAAGAAGGTGGAAACCCGTGAAGAGATCCGTGATGTAGCCGCTATTTCTGCTAACAATGATATGACCATTGGTGAGTTTATCGCTGAGGCTATGGACAAGGTGGGCAAGGATGGAGTGATTACCGTGGAAGAGTCCAAGTCTCTTGAGACCTATGTGGATGTGGTGGAGGGTATGCAGTTTGACCGTGGGTATCTCTCTCCCTACATGGTGACCAATGCTGAAACCATGGTCGCTGAACTCGATGATCCTTTCATTCTTCTCTATGACAAGAAGATTTCTTCGATCAAGGAGATTGTGCCTCTTCTGGAAAAGATTGCTCAGTCTGGTCGTCCTCTTCTCATTGTGGCTGAGGATGTGGAGGGAGAGGCTCTGGCCACCCTCATTGTGAACAAGCTCCGTGGTACATTGAACTGTGTGGCTGTGAAGGCTCCTGCCTTTGGTGATCGCCGAAAGGCTATGCTTGAGGATATTGCTATTCTCACCGGTGGTCAGGTGATCTCTGAAGAGAAGGGTATGAAGCTTGAAAATGCTACCCTTGCTGATCTTGGTCGTGCAAAGAAGGTCAAGGTGGATAAGGAAAACACCACTATTGTGAGTGGGGCTGGCAAGAAAGAGGCTATTGAGGCTCGTATCAAACAGATCAAGAAACAGATTGAAGATACCACTTCCGACTATGATCGCGAAAAACTCCAGGAGAGACTGGCGAAACTCGCCGGTGGTGTGGCTGTGATTCGTGTTGGTGCCGCTACTGAGGTTGAACTCAAGGAAAAGAAGGCTCGTGTTGAGGATGCTCTTTCCGCTACCAAAGCCGCAGTGGAAGAAGGGATTGTTCCTGGTGGTGGTCTCTCTCTGATTCTTGCTCAGAAGGCTCTTGATGGTCTGAAGGGAGAGAATGAGGAAGAGCAGGTTGGTATTGAGATTGTACGCCGGGCTCTTGAGGCTCCTATGCGCAAGATTGCGGATAACTCCGGTATTGATGGTTCGGTGATTGTCCACCGCGCGAAGGAATCCAAGAGTGGTATGGGGTACAATGCTCTCACCAATGAATGGGTGGATATGATGAAGGCTGGTATTATTGACCCTGTCAAGGTGGAGAGAACAGCCCTTCAGAATGCGGCTTCTATTGCTGGGCTTCTTCTTACCACTGAGGTGATGATTACAGATAAGCCTGAGAAGGAAAAAGCTACCGCTCCTAACCCTGGTATGGGAGATATGTACTAAGACAAAGCAAAAGCGCCCGGTTGTCCGGGCGCTTTTTTTGTTTGAGAGGGAGGACTATGACTTTGTTTCAGCTAAAGGGTCTTTGGGCGGAACAAGAGAATATCTTCCGACCTGTGCTGGAGGGAGGTAGGGGCTATTACCATGTTTCAGCCTGAGGGAAGGCTTTTTGCTGAGACATGGGAATAGGGCCAGCCCTTTTCTCTGGGAGAAGGGTGCCGGGAGATTTTGCTATGACCTTATTTCAGCAAAGGGGGCTCGTTTGCTGAAACATGGTGATAGCCGGGGTAGGCTTTTCTCCCTGAACGAAGGTGGTCGTCATTGTTTGGGTTTGTATGGAGGGAGGTTAAACGTTTAACCAGAAGGTGGGTTTGCTGAAACATGGTAAGAGCAAAAGACATGTGGAGTTTGTATAGAGAATGGTTAAACGTTTAACCGGCGGGGTGGTTAGCTGAAACAGGGTGATAGCAATAACCATGAGGGGGTGGATAGAGAGAGATTAAACGTTTAACCATTGCCTTTGGCTGAGACAGGGTAATAGCCGGGCGCCCTGCGGTCTCAGAAAGCCCCCTTCTTGCTGACCCGTCCCCCTCCCCCGCCCCTGCCTGCGGTGCCTTCTGACAGAAGCCACCAGGGGAACACGTGCCCCGCGGACCTGGTGGGAGAAGGCCCTCCCTGGAGAAGGGGGCCCGTTCTTTTTTTACCCCCCCCTTATTTTTTCTGTACCCCACTTCGACTTCGCTCAGTATCCGCCTGGCCGCTTTTGCGGTTGTGTGTCCTTTGTCGTGGAGTGGGGAAGTCCTTCCGGAGTGAGGGTGCAGGAGGCACCCGGGGCGACCTCTTCTGTTGCTCTGCCCGAAAAGCCCACCGAAGCGTAGCCGCGGGGCCCCCGCTTTGGCGGGGAATCGGCGGAGCGAGGTGGGCGCTATGCTTCCGAAGTCAGGAGGACGAGGTGAGGTCGCCCACGGAGGAAGGGCTTGCCCTTCTCAAGGGAAATGTTCTCCCATGGCCCGCAAAAGCGGCCCATGTTCCGTCCGAGGCGCATGCGTAGCATGCGACGAGGACAGGGCCCTTCTGGAGCCGGTGCAGGGGCGGGGCGGGGATTTCAAAAGGGGCGGGGAGCCCCTTTTGTCCCGCGCGGAAGCGCTCTGAACTTCCTCCGCTTCCATGCCGATAATGTGAAAGACGACGAAGGATGGGCGAGGGTGAGTCTTGTGAACTTAGCCTACATGTCGAGGAATGAGTTCGGGCAGAAGACGGCGATGGATGTGATAAACGGGAAGAAGCGGATCAGGTTTGATTTAGGTGAGGAGGGGCATTACGGGGAGGCGGGAGAAAACGGAACTATACATTTGAACAGGAGAGCAGTAACAGAGAGAACGGCGGAAGGGCTCATATTTTTTGCTTCTACTGTAGCCAGGGAGGGGGTCCTGATAGATTCAGGTCTTAGGGGCGATGATAGAATGACGGCATATGCGAGAGAGCTGGGGGCTACCGGTATACAAACGATGATATTGGAAGGCCTGAGTAGCAATTTTGGAGTAAATGTATATGAGAGTGATAGTGAATATTCAAAAGTAGCGAACTTACTTGCTTATAGTACGGAGAGAGGAGATTTAAGCATGTTCAACTGGGAAAGTGGCAACAGTTTGTGGATCAATGAATTGGGGCTGGATATAAGGAATCAGAGAAATAACAGGAGCAGGGAAGGAGATAAGAAATTGGGGGATGTGATGTGCAATGTAACGGCTCTTTCGATAGCGTTAGTAATGATGCCAGGTAACGAGAAGGAGAGGGAGGTTGCCAGCATGGGATCTCCTGGCTGGATATGGAATAAGAGAACATCTCAACTTGAAGATGAACTGGAGGAGAAGCGAAAACAGATGAGCCTGTATTTAGTGAGCAAATATGGAACGGATGCAAGGACCATGTTTTCTACATTGATAGAACTGGCCATAGCGAGTGGAGTGGTCCAACGAGCAGAATATAGACCTGATGAGTATGGTGTGCAATGGATTTATATGGATGGAGCAAAGGCTTTTCACTATTGGGGTAAGGAAAATAAGAACCATCCAACACTTGAGAATATGAAAAAATTTTTCTTTAAGTTAAAGAATGAGATGCGGCCCGGTGATCAGCTGATTGTTGGAGGGCAATTCAATGTGGTGTATGAAGATGGAACGAGGAGGGTATTGGGGCATATTGTGTATGTGCAGGAGATAACAGAGGATGGGCTGCGGATAGTGGATCCCTATGGGGGGTATGTGAAGTATGCGATGCAGAATTACGGGGATTTGAGGTATAACAGTGTTGAGGAAAATCTCTATAGAAGAAATGACAGGGCAAAGGAATTCGGGCAGGAGTTTACGTCGTATTATTTTCTCCCCTGGGAGAAGGTATATGAGCATGGAGTTGGCAGGAATGCCACCCTTCTTTTGAGGCCTGTGGAGCAAAAGAAACCAGAATATGATCTTTATCGACGTCTGAGATATTATGGAACATTGATGGAGGAATAGTATGAAAAGAAAAAAGGTATGGATTTTTTGTCTTCTGGTGTGTTTAGTTAGTTGCGGCGAGAGTAAGCTTAAGATAATTGAGACTAAAGTAATAAGTGAAACTGAACCTTATACAAAAGCGGATGAGAATGTGGTGGTAAGAAATGCTAATATAGGTTTGAGAGAGGAAACAGTAGAAATATATAATTGGTATGATATTATAAATGAAATAAAAGAGTTGGCGGATAAAGACAGGGCTACATTTTGTATAATCAGTAATCTTAGTGATTATCTTGTATTTCCGGTGTATTGCTTAGAAATATCTAAAAAAGAGTTAAAAAGGAAAGATAGTTTACCCTATGCTATAGATATTTTGCCTGGCTATGCGAAAAACGAGAAAACTTTTAAAATATATAATCGCCCTAAAAAAATTACACTTGAATTTTATCAAGTTACCGGTCGAGCAGCTCGCAGTCAATATGAGGAAGCAGTACCAGGTGAAACCCGACTGGTATATTCATTAGTAGTAGAATTGACGGATGAAATTGGATGGCACAGGCTGAATATTAGAATGAAGCCAATAAAAGGAGTTTATGAACCAGATATCGGAGGTCGACTAATTATAGAAGATGTGTATCCAGGAGAGACCAATCTTACCGCCATATCTGAGATACGTTTTCTGTATAGGAAGGGGGAGAAGTAAGGAAAGAAGCGACGAGGCGGGAGTGGGAGCGGGAGGTGAGCGGACAGCAGGTGGAGCAGATGATAGCGCTGAAGAAGATGTACGGGATATCGTTAGACAGGGCGCAGGAGAGCAAAAATCTGATGGCGGCGCTTTCGTACTTTGCGATGAGCGGGGAGGAGGGTGTGCTTGATGAGACGGAGAGCGGGAGGGCGTTAGCGCCTCTCGTAGCAGGCGGTGCGGTGTTGACGATAGCACTAATAATGGAGTCATGTACCTCGGAAGGAGGACAGAAAAAGGATATAAGTGAGTTTTTGAAGAATTTAGAAGTAGCGATGCCGGAGAATGAGAAGCTGAAGAAATTCCTGCGAGGGGAGAAGGATCAGGGGGAAGGAGAAAAGAAAGAAGCGTTAAAAGACTTGATAAAGATCACGAATCAATATAAAATATTTACGGGAGGGGAAGGAGATATAACGGAAGATTTACCGGAGATAACGATATTACAGCAACTCAGTCGTTACCGGAAGGAAGCGATTTCTGTGGGTTTAGAGCGATATGGAGGGAAGTCGTGGGAGAAGGTTTTGAAGGAAGCGGGGACGAACAAACAGGAATTCAGCCAGAAGCTGGAACAGAAGATAATAAGGGCGGCTGGAGTAAAGAAGAATGTGCATGTTATTGATTTGAATAGTGAAGAAGGTCGTAAGGTGAAAAAGGAATACGAATACTTTGCGAAGATAACGACAGTGAGATTGGGCGGGAATTGGGAAGAGGTGAAGAAGTGGTGGGACGAGAGTAATTTTTTCATGATAGGAGAGGAAGGCATGGGGAATGGGTATAAGCCAAAAGGCTTCAGGGGGCATTTTTACAATGATCGGATAACTGTCTTCAGAGAGGGGAAGATAGTAGAGTTTATGAGGGCGAATGTAGATCCGGAGGATGAGAAGAGGTTTGGGACAGTAGCGTCGAATTTGTATGGTATGTTTACGATGAAGAGGGAAGGGAAATCTTTCAGCGAGATTACCAATGGGGTAACGAATACGTATGAGGACTATCTTGCGCTTAAACTTTCAAATCTCAATACGGGCAAGGGCACGAACTGGTATGATATACCGCAGGATTCCAATGTGAATGGGGGCATAAATCCCAGTAAGAACAAAGAGAAGGGGCAGCCGGAGTGGGGAATATGGGGAGCGCTTGTTCATCCCGGAGGACCCACCTACAACTGGTCTGAAGGTTGCCAGACCATCTATTATGAGGACTACCCGGAGTTTATGGAGTTGTTTTGGGACAAGAAGCTTAATGAAGGGAAAGGTGGGTATAGGTACGACTTAGTTGGGTATTACTTTTTGTTAACCCAGTAGGAGGGGACGATGAAGAAAATTTGTATAATCGCTTTTCTGGTTAATATAATATTTATTCAATGTTATGGAGAAGATTTTCCAGCTTTGTTTTTCAAAGAAATAGAAGCTCAAAATTTTATTGGAGGGCAAAATATTTTTAGATATTGGCCTGGTAATTTGGTTGACAAAGATCTATCGACAGCTTGGGCGTATTCTCGAGCGGGAACTGATAATTTGTTTTATACTCGTGCGATAGTTTCTTTTTCTTTTTTGAATACTAATTGGATAGATGAGATTCGAATATGGAATGGATACGGAAAAAGTTCTGATTTATGGAAGAAAAATAATCGGGCTAGAGAAATATCAATATTTATTGGAATTTCAGGAACAAAAAGTTTTACAAATATAGAATATGTTTTGAAGGACACAGATGGATATCAATCTATTAAGTTTAGTCCGGTTTTAGGGAATGAAGTAAATGTACAAATTCTCTCCACCTACCCCGGCACGATGTACGATGATACATGTATAAGCGAGATTGAGTTCTGGTATCAGGGGCAGAAGTATGAGGTAGCGAATCTAGAGGAGGCGAAGCGGGAGTTTGTGAGGAAGAGGAAAAGGGAGAAGGTATGGGGAGTGGTGATGGGGGGAATCTACGTAGTTGAGTGGCGAGGGAGTAAGGAGAAGTCGATTTACGGGTATCTGACGTCGGAGGGAGAGGTGATAGAGACAGGGGACAGGAATTACTGGATTCATGATATGGTATATAGGACCATGGTTGTCAAAAAGACGAATAATTATGGTTGGCGGAATGATGTATGGGGATGTGATCTTGAGTGGGAGATAAGGGAGGATGGTTTTTATTATCGTGTGAGGGAAGGGGATATGAAGAGGCAGATAAATGAGTTAAAAAGGCAAGGATATGGGGTGTTTTCGTATCCTGATGAGATAAAGAAACAGATAAGGAAGGGATGGGAGAAAATAGAGAAAGGGAAAGTGGTGGGGAAATGGAAGGTAGACAGTTATGGGAACCTGTGGATGGATATGGGGAAGGGGTGGCAGATATATGAGGATGTGGTGATTGGCTTGATGAGTCGATATGGTGAAGGGGTGGAGAATGTGCCACCTGAAGGGCAGACAGCGGAGTTTAAGGCGAACAATGCAGGTTCTGAGTTATTTATAGGGAACAAGAGGCAGGGGGTGGAAGTGTACACATTGTTTTCTTTGTGGGAGCAGGGGAAATTAAAATTGCCGGTGGAATAGGGTCTGGGGGGATATGAAAGCGCAGATGACTGAGGAGGGGAAGTTTTTTGTGTTTGGTGAAGAGGGGATGGGGAAGGGGGTGAAGACGAGAAGAGGTGGTATATACAACGACAGGCTGACGGTGATCAAGAATGGGGAGATAGTGGAGTTCAATGTAGCGAGTGTAGATCCTGATCCCGGGTATACGACGCCGAAGCCGGGTCTGTACAATGTGATTACGGGCATACACAGGAACAAGCGAGCGGCGAAGGGGAGTGATGGGAAGAGTTATCCGGATTATTTAGCGCTTCTGGTATTTCAGGCGTCGGCTGATGAATCGATACAGAAGAAGATGAAGGGCGGGAATCTGACGTGGGAGGATGTGAGGAATTCGGACAGGGCCCGACGACTTCCGGCGTGGGAGGCGAACGGGAGGGATGGAGATATAAGCGGGTGGAATATGCATGCTGGAGGGACAGAGACGCTTGGGTCGGAAGGGTGCAGCGTGATCATGAACGGGCTGATTAATATTAGAAAAAAAAGTGAAGGTGACCCTGACTGGCGTCCTGATCTGGAAGGGGACTACAGCAGGGTGTTTATGGAGTTGTTTAGGGATAAAGAGAGAAACTTTATATATAATCTGGTGGGATATTATTTTCTGTTAACTCAATGAATGGGGAAAGATAAGAGAGGAGATGGGTGGTTTATTATAAAGGGAATTTTATGTAGGAGGAAATGTATGATAAGACGTATAAATATAATTTTGGTTTTGTGGTGTTTATGTTCCGGTCATCTTCCGGGGTTTGTGAAATATTTTCATGCGGATAGTATGATTACGGGGAAGGCTGTTCTGGATTATTCTCCTATAAATATAGTGGATAATAACCTTGCTACCTGCTGGGCTTATAATACTCCGGAGAAAAAATCGAGAATAGTGTTGAGATTTACGAATTTTATTCCCATTGATGAAATTCGTCTGTATAATGGGTATCAGAAGAGTTCTAATGTTTATAAAGCCAATGCCAGAGCCAAAGAAGTTCGTTTGAGTTTGATAAAGGATACACGAGAAATATTTGATCCTTATGCTAATTATGGAACCAAAAGTAATGTATGGTTCTGGGAAGGTCAGTTAAAGGATACTTTTCAAGTTCAGGTTTTCAAGTTCAAACCTGTGGTTGCGAATGAGTTTTATTTTGTGGTTCTCTCCACCTACCCCGGCACCACGTATGATGACACGTGTATAAGCGAGATTGAGTTCTGGTATCGTGGTCAGAAGTATGAGGTAGCGAATCTAGAGGAGGCGAAGCGGGAGTTTGTGAGGAAGGTGAGGGAGAATGCGAGGTGGGGGGTTGGGGAGCCCTATGATACGGAGACGTATATAAAGGAGAGTGGTCCTGAGGTGGAGAGGAGGCTGGCGGCTTACGGGATAACGAATGTGGAAGTGCTTGACCAGACGGGGAAGATGGAGACGGTGGGGAGGCTTGCATCTGTGGTTCGTGTGAGATGGTGGGTTCCTGAGGAGGGGAAGGGATATAGGATGGTTTTGTATGCGCAGAAGAAGGGGAGCGGGTTTAAGAAGAGGAAGGTGGTGAGGAGGAGTGAGGAAGGGGATGATGAGTATGAGTTGAGGGAGGTGGTGAAGATAGGGGAGGCGAAGGTGGATGAGAATGGGACGACGTGGGCGAAACTTGGGAATAGTGAGTGGAGGGCTGTGGTGATTAGGTCAGGGTATGGGCGGATGCTGATGAGTGATTATTTTGAGACGTTCGGGATAGGGGATGTGGTAGGCGAGGGGCATGTGGCTCCGTTTCCGGAGGATGAGTGAGGGGTATTGTCCTGTTTCAGCCTGTGGGGACTGCTCTCTCCTTTTTTCAAACGAGTTGGGTGTATTGGTATGTCCTGTGGGGTCTCATGTCTTCTGTTTGAGAGAAGGGGAGAGGAGAGGGTGTTGCTGAGACACAGGAATAGGACCAGCCCTTTTCTCTGGGAGAAGGGTGCTGGGAGATTTTGCTATGACCTTATTTCAGCAAAGGGGGCTCGTTTGCTGAAACATGGTGATAGCCGGGGTAGGCTTTTCTCCCTGAAAGAAGGTGGTCGTCATTGTTTGGGTTTGTATGGAGGGCGGTTAAACGTTTAACCAGAAGGTGGGTTTGCTGAGACATGGTAAGAGCAAAAGACGTGTGGAGTTTGTATAGAGAAGGGTTAAACGTTTAACCGGCGGGGTGGTTAGCTGAAACAGGGTGATAGCAATAACCATGAGGGGGTGTATAGAGAGAGGTTAAACGTTTAACCATTGCCTTTGGCTGAGACAGGGTAATAGCCGGGCGCCCTGCGGTCTCAGAAAGCCCCCTTCTTGCTGACTCGTCGTCATGGCCCGCCCCTGCCTGCGGTGTCTTCTGACAGAAGCCACCAGGGGAACACATGCCCCGCGGGCTGGTGGGAGAATGCCCCCTTCTGGAGAGGAAGACCCGTTCTTTCTTTCACCCCTTTTTTCTATCCCCATACGCTTCCCTTTTGCTGAAACATCGCCATAGCCCCTCCAGCCCCTGCCTGCGGTGTCTTCTGGCAGAAGCCACCAGGGGAACACGTGCCCCGCGGACCTGGTGGGAGAAGGCCCTGTTCTTTTATCACCCCCTTTTTTTTCTGTACCCCACTTCGACTTCGCTCAGTATCCGCCGGGCCGCTTTTGCGGTTGTGTGTCCTTTGTCGTGGAGTGGGGAAGTCCTTCCGGAGTGAGGGTGCAGGAGGCACCCGGGGCGACCTCTTCTGTTGCTCTGCCCGAAAAGCCCACCGAAGCGTAGCCGCGGGGCCCCCGCTTTGGCGGGGAATCGGCGGAGCGAGGTGGGCGCTATGCTTCCGAAGTCAGGAGGACGAGTTGAGGTCGCCCCGCGAGGAAGGACTTTCCCTGGGGAGTGGGATTTCTCACTACCCGCAAAAGCGGC
Organism: Longinema margulisiae; assembly: GCF_025266855.1. GTDB lineage: Bacteria > Spirochaetota > Brevinematia > Brevinematales > Thermospiraceae > Thermospira. Next base: position 331,054 of record NZ_CP053071.1, on the reverse strand, counting down.
CTGTCTTCCGTCCGAGGCGCATGCGTAGCATGCGACGAGGACAGGGCCTTTCTGTGGTCATCTACCGCCGCAGAAATGGGCGGGGCTCTTGGATCCATCTCGGCGAGGGGGAATGGTAGCCGTTGGGCGTGTAAGAAGCCCTTATGAACCGACAAAGACAGCCTACGGGAAACACAAACCTAAAAAAATTTCCTTTTTCTGTTGTTTTGTGTTATACTTATACGAGAATCCTTTCAAGGAGTGAATATGGGAATCCTTACTTCGTTAGTTTATGCCATTATCGGGACAAAGCAGCAACGAGACATCAAAAAACTGCGCCCTTTTGTCGAAAAGGTCAACGCTTTAGAACCAGAAATTTCAACTCTTTCCAATGATGCGTTAGCCCACAAAACGGAGGAGTTCAAAGAGAGGCTCTCCAAGGGAGAAACGCTTGATGATCTCCTTCCTGAGGCTTTTGCGGTGGTGAGAGAAGTGGCCAAACGAACACTCAATATGCGCCATTTTGATGTTCAGATCATGGGAGGAGTGGTTCTCCACCAGGGCAAGATTGCCGAAATGAAAACCGGAGAAGGAAAAACGTTGGTAGCCACACTTCCCTTGTATTTGAACGCCCTTACAGGGAAGGGGGTGCATCTGGTGACGGTGAACGATTATCTTGCCCGTCGAGATGCGGTGTGGATGGGCCCCATCTACAAGTTTTTGGGGCTTTCTGTGGGGATTATTAACCATGAAAAGAGTTATTATGTGGACTGGGAGGATATCAGTCAGTTCAAAACAACGTATCGTGAATGTAGCCGGCAAGAAGCCTATCGATGTGATATCACCTATGGAACCAACAATGAGTTTGGGTTTGATTACCTTCGGGACAACATGGTGTTTTCCCTTGAGCAGAAGGTTCAGCGGGGGCATTATTACGCTATTGTGGATGAGGTGGACTCCATTCTCATTGATGAAGCAAGAACGCCGCTTATTATTTCCGGTCCAAGTGAAGAGGCAACAGACCTTTATTATAAGGTGGATAGGATTGTTCCCCGTCTCACAGAGGCTCAGGTAAATGACAAAAACGAACCCATCGAAGGAACTGGGGATTATGCCGTGGATGAGAAGGACAAAACCGTGGTGCTTACCGAACAGGGTATCGAAAAGATTGAACAGCTTTTGGGAGTGAAGGAGCTGTATTCACCACGCAATAGCAAGCTTGTGCATCATATCATCCAGGCTATTCGGGCTCATCGTCTTTATCACAGGGATGTGGATTATGTGGTGGAGAATGGGGAAGTGGTGATTGTGGATGAGTTTACGGGACGAAAGATGCCAGGACGTCGCTGGTCGGATGGGCTCCATCAGGCTATTGAGGCCAAGGAAAGGGTCTCTATTCGTCAGGAATTCCAGACGTTGGCCACCATTACCTTTCAGAACTACTTCCGCATGTACACCAAGTTGGCTGGTATGACAGGAACCGCGGAAACAGAAGCCCAGGAATTCTATTCTATTTACCATCTTGATGTGGTAGTGATTCCTCCCAATGTTCCTGTACAGAGACGGGATGATCCGGACAAAATCTATATTAACGAGGCGGCAAAGTTCAAAGCCATTGTGCGAGATGTAGAAAAATATCACAAGATAGGGCAGCCTATCCTGATAGGAACCATCTCTGTGGAGAAATCAGAAAGGCTTTCCAAGATGCTTCAACAGCGTCGTATTCCCCACAATGTGCTCAATGCCAAGTACCATGAAAAGGAAGCCGAGATTATTGCCCAGGCCGGACAGCCCTATGCGGTGACGATTGCGACAAACATGGCCGGTCGTGGAACAGACATCAAGCTTGCCCCTGGAGTGAAGGAATTAGGGGGGCTTTTAGTTATCGGAAGTGAACGGCATGAATCCCGCCGTATTGATAATCAGCTCCGTGGTCGTTCAGGGCGTCAGGGAGATCCGGGCCGATCTCAGTTTTATGTATCCCTTGAAGATGATTTGATGCGACTTTTTGGGATGGATAACCGGATTCAAATGATGAAAAACCTTGGATTTAGTGAGGATGAGGAGATTCAGAGTAAGCTTATCTCCAATGCTATCGAAAATGCGCAAAAACGAGTGGAGAATAGAAACTTTGAGATCCGTAAGCACCTTCTTGAGTATGATAACGTGATGAACGAACAGCGAACCTATATCTATCGCTTGAGGGATGAGATACTTGATATTACCCATCATCCCGAGGTGGTTGATACGATCATTGACCTTGTGATTGAGGACAAGATAAGTACCTTCCCACAACCCACTCGTCCCCATAATTGGCCTAAGGAAGAACTGGAGAAGTGGTTGAAACTCCAGTTCATGGTCGAGCTTCCTGCGGACTGGAATCCAAGGGATGCAGACGAGGCAAAAGAGATCCTTCATCGTCTCATCAAAACCAGGGTGTGGGATAGGTTTACCCATGTTCCTGAGGCGATTCGCTATGATGCTTTGAAATATGTGCTTCTCAGCACCTTAGACAACCGCTGGAAGGAACATCTCAGGGCGATTGACTATATTCAGGAGAGTATTTCTCTCCGTC